>JALCBR010000035.1 GCA_028066245.1 Pirellulales bacterium
GAGTTCACGGTCAACAGCCAGGTGCTGCCGCGGATTATCGAGCCAGTAACTGCTAACCAAAGCCTGGACCTGTTTGAGGACTTTGTCTATGACGGCGACAAACTGATGATCGAGTTGAAGTGTCTGGACAGCGGACAGTATTTTGGCGTTGCGCGGCCAGACTTGTACATTGCGGCGGCGGAATCCAGCTTTGCGTTGAATTACATCAAGGGCTTCTTCTCCATCTATCTCCAAGTGCTGATCCTGACGTCCTTTGGCGTGTTGTTCAGCACGTTTCTCGGCGGGGCACTTTCGTTGATCGGCACGATCATCGTTGCGGTCGCCGGATACTTCATGCAGTACCTCGTGCAGGACGGATTGCCAGGGGGATTACTGTTTGAGTCCGGGTATCGAGTGATCACTCAGAAGCCGATGACGACTCAGCTAGAGCCCAGTCTGCTTACGTCCGGAGTCCAGGCGGCTGATGTTGTCGTTGGCGCCTGCCTGCGGGCTTTGGTCAACATCTTTCCCGACTTGACTAAAATTTGGACGATTGACTACGTCACCAACGGCTTCAACATTCCGGGAGCTGTGTTGGCGATTCAAGTCGTAACGGCATTAGGACTCTTCCTTCCGCTGTTTGTGCTTTCTCACTTTATTTTGAAGTGCCGCGAGGTGGCTAAATGAGAAATCGGCCCAGGTTACAGCGCAAGATTATCATCGGTGCTTGCATGGCCTTGCTCTTGCTGCCGATGTCATTCCTGGCTCAGCCGGGCGCCGCGGACGATGAGAACTATGCCGGTACGCTGGCAAAAATGCGCAAAAAGGAACGCCTGGCGCAGAGCAACCTAGGTGAGATTGATCCCACCAGCGAAGCCATGAAATTGGCACTGCTGGGTTTGCGTGGCGTTTGGGCAACCGTCTTGTGGGGTAAATCTCATGAATACAAGGAACAAGAGAACTGGGCCGAGTTAAAGGCCACGCTCGAGCAAATGACGAAGTTACAGCCAAACTTCGTTTCTGTCTGGCGATTCCAAGGTTGGAACCTAGCTTACAACCTCTCCGTTGAGATGGATGACTACCTGTATCGCTACTATTGGGTCACCAAAGGGATTGAGTTCATCGATCGTGGACAAACCTATAATGACCAAGACTTGATGCTCCTGTGGGATGAAGGCTGGACGACCGCGCAGAAGATCGGCCGTGCTGACGAAGTGGCGCAGTATCGTCGCCTGTTCTCTCAAGATGAATTCCAAATGGTCAGAAACCTCTTCGGCGCGGACAAGGTTGACGATTGGATCAAGAGTGAAAACCTGGATAACTGGTACGTAGGGCGCGAGAGTTTTCTGGACGCGGTCCAAATGCATGACGGTAGTAGCTTGGAAGACAATATTCAGCAGAGTATGAGGCTCAATGTTGCCATCTTTATGAGCGAACCGACGAAGTGTCTGATGCGGGGCGCCCATGCGCGTGAGAAAGAAGGACGATTCGGCGAGCGGGCCGGAGATCGATGGAAACGCGCCTACGCTGAGTGGACTGACGGAGATGGTCCTGTTGGGGGCGTCTTCCCAATCGAACCGCGATTGACGAGTGGTTTTGGAGAGCGAAAGTTCAACCTTGTCCCTGGTAAACCCACGGCTGCTTTGTTGGATTTACAGCAAGCCATTGAAAACCGGGATCGGTTGGTTATGGAAATGGTCGCCGACGACCCCAGCGTACTTGGTGCCATTCGGGAAGAAAAACTTGAGGGCCAAAGGGAAGCCGCCCAACAGGATGAGTCGGGGGAGCTTAGCCCCCGCTTCGTGATTCTCGAGAAGGCACTTGAAGACTTTGATTCTCTCTCGCCGCTCGACAAGACCATGATCGAGCCGACTCTGCCGTTTTTTGCTGAAGTTACGCCAGAGGAGGTTTCCCGTCACCCCCGAGTCACTGAGAACTCCGACTTGCAGTCAGCCGTGACGAAGCTTTTACCAGAAGCGAACGAAGCTCAGGAGTTGGTTGACGCGATCAGGATGAGCATTCAACTGGTCAACTATGAGTATTGGCGACAACGTTGCGCAGCAGAGGCAAATCCGCTGGCGTTGGATGCCAGAGAGGAATTCTACTCCGCCGCCCAAGCGGCCGACCAGGATCAGTTAACTCGCGTCAAAGAACTTTACGCGTCTGGCTTTCTCAAGTGGCGGCAGTTGATTGATGGCGATGACCAAAGGCGTGGCTTCTACCAATTCATGGACGACGCAGAGACCGGACACGAAATGCTGGAACACTTGAAAAAGTATCTGCAAGCTCTCGATAAATCCGACGAGAATTTTGGCCGCCCGCAGCGACAGGAGCTTCTTAGGAACTTCGTGCTCAAAGATCTGGTACGGCGCTTTGACCCCCAAATGGAGCAAGCAATCATCGAAGCGGAAGCGGCAGGAGCTCAACTAGAAGATCAATCCACTTCGGACGGTGACCAGGCAGACGGTCAAGCCGTTGACAACGCCGATGATGGACAAGCAGTCGACAATTCTGGCGGCCAAGCGGACGGAACCAACGGCGGCTAGCTGATTGTTGATCCTTCAATCGGCTGCGCGAACTCTAGCGACTTGGCTTACAGCTTTTGAAAGCTGGGAGCCAGTGTCGGGTAGAGTTCTTGGAACCTCGCATACGCTTCGGCGTAGGACGATTGATGCTCAACACGCGGCGATTGCCGCCCGGTTACGCTGATCGCAGCGGAACAAGCGTCCTGAATGTTCTGATGTGCTCCCGCCGCGACGGCTGCCAATAGCGCAACGCCATACGCCGGTCCCTCTTCGACATTGATTGTGGTGATCGGGCTCGCAAACACGTCCGCCTGCATCTGCCGCCAGAGTTCATTTTTTGCCCCACCACCGGATGCGCGGACTTCCTCGATCGGGATACCCAACTCGCGAAAAATCTCCAAGCCATCCCGTAGAGCAAATGTTACACCTTCCATAATGGCGCGCGTCATATGTCCGCGAGTATGCGCCAGTGTTAAGCCAATAAAGCACCCCCGTGCCTTGGGATCTGCGTGCGGCGTCCGTTCACCTGCCAGGTATGGCAGGCAAATCAATCCATCGCACCCAGCCGGAACACCCTGAGCTTCTTCCGAAAGCGCATCATATGCGGATCGCCCCTGATCACGGCAATCACTGGCGAGTTCTGGGCACAGCCGGTCACGGAACCATTGTAAAGTGCCGCCAGCACTCAGACTGACGCCCATCATGTGCCACGTCCCATCGACGGCATGGCAGAAGGTATGGGCCCGGCCGGCCGGATCAATCCGCATCTCATCGCTATGGACAAAAACGACGCCAGATGTGCCGATCGATGTGGATGCCAATCCGGAGCGAACAATACCGTTACCAACAGCACCGGCCGCGCAGTCTCCCGCGCCCGCGGCCACTTGACATTTCGGAGAAAGTCCCAGTTCCGCGGCGACATCTGATCTGAGTTGCCCAGTGGGTTGGTGAGATTCAAAGCACCTGACGAAGAGCGATTCTTCAAGTTCCAACGCCGCCATGAGTTCCGTCGACCACCGGCGCTTAGCAACGTCGAGCAATAGCATTCCGCTGGCGTCGCTGACATCCGTGGCATACTCACCCGTTAAGCGGAGCCGAACAAAGTCTTTGGGGAGTAGCACGCGTTTGGTTCGCTCAAAATTCTCGGGTTCGTGATTGCGAAGCCATAGAATCTTGGGAGCTGTAAAACCGGTCAACGCTGGATTGACAACCATACGGATCAACGCATCGCGACCGCCTGCGCGATCTTCGATCTCCGCGCATTCGGGCGTGGTCCGTTGGTCGTTCCACAACAAGGCAGGTCGCACAACTTGGTCCCGAGAGTCCAAAAACACTGACCCGTGCATCTGACCGGAGAGGCCAATCGCTCGCACGTCAGCTCCGTCAAACTTTTCCTGGCTTATGGTATCTCGGATGGCCTCGCAGGTTGCCTCCCACCAATCTTCCGGGTCTTGCTCACTCCAAAGCGGGCGGGGATGATGGCACGGGTACTCACGAACCGCCTGGGCTAGAATCGCTCCTTCAGTGTTGACTGCCAAGGCTTTTGTGCCGGATGTGCCAATGTCAATGCCCAGGAAGACGTCCATCATTCGCTCACTCAAAAACTATTTGCCAGCGCGACAACATATCATGCGCGCAACGCCCAGTGGCTGAACACTATCAGCGAACTGAACATAACTCAAACGTGACCGTACAGAATCCATGTTCACAATAGATGGATCCCGCCACTGTCGACGGATTGCATTTCGCTTGCACTTTGGTTTGGCAAACCCCTTTGTGCTTCTGATGCTGTGCAGCACGGCAGCTAGCTTTGTCGGTTGCTCCAGCGAATCGCCAGATTCCAGTGCACCTCAAGCAGCTCCCTTTGCCGGCGTGGAGCTGAGCGTGGCTGTCATTGGCGATGAGTCGATCGTCGATGTGTTAGAAACATTTGTCGGTGAATGGAATACGCAAACTGGGTCCAACCTAACCGTTCATTCCACGACCGAAGTTGAGTTTCTTACCCAAACCAAGCTGAACACGGATGTAGCGCTCGTGCCGTCGTATCTCGCTGGAATTGTTCAGCAGAGAGCTTGGATTACCCCACCGCCACAGACTGTTCTCGAAAATTCTCAGCTTGACTGGCGTGATGTTTTCTTTGGACTGCGGTCTAACGAGGCTGAGTGGAACCGGACTCTTGTTGGCATCCCCTTGGGCTCACCGAGACTCCTGATTGCCTACCGCGCTGATCTCCTGTCGACTCTTGGTCGCGACCCACCCAAGACGTGGGCTGAATACTACGAGTTGTGTGCGCGACTCCGCGATTTGGCACGCGGTGCGGACGCATCATCCCAAGTCACGTTCGGCAGTGTTGAGCCCAGCGAAGGAAACTGGCCCGCGCTGGTTTTCTTGGCCAAAGCGAGCCCACTGGCGAAACATCCGGATTACTACTCGACGTTGTTTGACATCGCAACGATGGATCCGCAGATCGCAGGCCCAGCATTTGTCGAGACCCTGCAGGACTGGGTTGCAGCTGCGGAGACGTTTCCCCCCGACGAGCATACGACCTCGCCGGAGGGATCCTACGCGATGGTGCGGTCTGGCGAAGCCGGTATGGCCATCACCTGGTCCCACGCCAGGTGGGCAGCCGATGCAGCATCCGTTGGCGAGATCAGTTTTGCTGCGCTCCCCGGATCATCCGCAGCCTATCCACCACACCATCCGGACGCTGTCGCCGTGGACTTTCGCCTGGTTTCTTTGACAGACTTCGCTGGATATGTTGGCGTCGTGTCATCGTCGAGTGGTGAAAAGGAAGTTCAAGCCGCGTGGCAACTGCTGATTCAACTTTCTGCCGGTGGCTGGGAATCGCAGTTCAGTTCGTCAAGTGAGCACTTGATGATGAGCCGCGTAAGCCAAGTAGCGGATGCCGAGCGATGGCTTCCGCCAGAGGACCACAGCAGCGCAGGGAGCTTCTCCCTAGCCATGGAAACGGCAATCAATGCCGAGGACGCGGTGGCGGCGTTACCGATCCCTGGTCGTGAGCGATATCTCCAAACTTTAGCTGCCGAGGTGCGCCGCGCTTTTGCTGGCGAGTCGACTCCGCAACAGGCTTTGCAGAAAGCTGCTGTGGAATGGTCTCAAATCACAGAGCAGCTTGGGGTGGACCAACAGAGAGCGCATTACCGTGCAAGCACGGCGCAAAGCCACTGACAACACGACAGATAACTGGTGCGTTACCACGTCCCGCTGAACCTACCCCGCGCCCGAATCACATGAGCTGTCCGCGAACCAGAGAGCCATTGCGGCGTCCTTCTGTCGTTGCCGTTTGCCATCACTCAAGGGAAATGGGGAGTGGTTGAGTTTCGCCAAGTGATGAATGTCCAGAAATCACGCTCGCCTGGTTTTGACAAATTCCACACCGATCCGTACGATTTGGAACTTGATTGAAAGATCGTTGCCGATCGCCTGGTAGGCGAGACCGGCAGCTCCCCATCTACAAATGGGGCGGTAGCTCAGTTGGGAGAGCGCTGCGTTCGCAATGCAGAGGTCGGGGGTTCGACTCCCCTCCGCTCCACTAGACTTAAATCATTAAGTCACAAGCTCTTGTGGCAATTCTCGGCGCGACCACTTTTGCATTTTGGTGCCGCGAACGGCACCAAAACGGCACCCGCTGGAATGACCTACACTTCTCGTGAGGTCATCAAATGGGTTCCAAAATCTTCAAACGCAAAGATCGCAAGTCCTACTACTGCAAGCTGAACGGCAAGTTCGTCAAGCTGCATGCCAATCGCGAAAAGGCGTTGGGAATGTGGCATCGGCTCTGTGCCGAGTTCGATGAATCCCCGGCTGCTGTGCCAACCGTTCGCACGTTGCTTAAGAGCTACTTCGATTGGTTCAAAGTCAACCGAGCCGAATCGACAATCGTGCGGCGGGAACCCGTCTTAAAGAAGTTCTCGCAGCACTACGGCAAACTGAAAGCGTCAGCCATCCGCCCGCATCATGTTACGACTTGGGTTGATGAGCTTTGGGGGAAGTGTTCAACCACGACGCGGCGAGATCATATGACGATGATCCAGGCTGCATTCAGTTGAGCTGCACGACAGCAGCTAATTCGCTTCACGCCACTTGCCGGTTTAGAAAAGCCCAGAGCCAAGGTCCGCGAGCATTTCGTTCCGGTGAAAGATTGGGACAAGCTGCTTGGAGCCTGCACACCACCATTTGACCAACTGGTTGCGTTCTCGCTCTTGACCGGTACTCGACCGCAAGAGTCCCGCCTGATTGAAGCGAAGCACGTCAAGAACGAGACGATTGTCTTGCCGATTGCAGACAGCAAGGGCAACCGCAAGAATCAGGTCATCCATTTGAGTGAAGCTGCGAAGCGGTTGGTTAAGCCACTGTGCAAGAGAATCCAGAAGGCCCAGTCTTCTTGAATTCCAAAGGGAAGCCTTGGACGAAAGATTCACTCAATTGTCGCATGAAGCGATTGAAGAAAGCGACGGGTTGGGAGTGGCTCACAATGACTGCCTTACGGCATTCGTTCGCCCATGCCCATGTCGAAGCTGGGACTGATTCGCTGATTCTTCAGCAACTTACAGGGCATGCGGATGGAAGAATGCTCGCCCGAGTCTATGCCCATGCAGATAAGGCGTCGGATCAAATCAAGCAGGCGGTTGAGGCTACCACCCATCATCTTGGTGGATTTGTTCAAGGGCAGACGGCTTGATGCGGATCGTTCGCCCGACCTTGATTGCGTCGAGCAGACCGTTCTTTACAAGGTCATAGACTGAATCCTTGGAGACTTGCAGGCGTTCGGCTGCTTGTTCCACGGTCAGGAATTCGGCATCAGGCTTGCTGTCAAGCCAAGCGGATAGTTGGCGGAGATAGAACAACGCATCCGCTTTGAACAACATCGCTGCGGGTGGTTCTTCCATGAATCCGAATGTTGCCGCCTGAATGTAGCACTCAGTTACTCGATGGCTAAAGCTTTCAAGTTCATCGGGACCGATGGCGAATTCGTATTGCCCGGAATCGTCCGTTGTGTGCTGCGGAACAGATTCGACCTGTTTGATTGCGGCTTTGATCTTCGCTTTGAGTTCCTGTAGTTGCATATTGAAAGGGTAGTGTCCCCACGCGGCAGCAGAGTTTGAATTTCCTGATGTATGCAAATCGTTGGATCGATTTGCCATGGTTGCAGATTCTTGTGGCAGAGATGAATTGACCCACCCCCGCGTTCGTTTGGATTCACGGATTAGCTCAGCCGATAGGGCTGTACAACCCCTACGATCCACACAATTGGCCGCATAGATAGAATCAGACCGACCCGTATCATCCCACCCGCATCGTTGACACAATTGCCATGATTACATGGTGACGGGGTAGAATCCTCGCTGGCAACAATCGGACGTTATTCTCGCGATGCACCAGCAACTTATTACTTAGTTGGAACATACTCACCTGCCGTGGTTGTGTGGCTGTGGATTGCTATTGAGGTGTTCTGTTTTTGTGTTCACTG
Organism: Pirellulales bacterium; assembly: GCA_028066245.1. Classification (GTDB taxonomy): domain Bacteria; phylum Planctomycetota; class Planctomycetia; order Pirellulales; family S012-138; genus CALJLD01. Next base: position 7,996 of record JALCBR010000035.1, read on the forward strand.
TTGCGAGTGGTGGCGGTTGGTTCGGGCAACTAATCGCGCCGTGGATTGGCAGCCCCAACGAGCCGTATGAATCAGCAGAGGTCCCCATGGATGATGACGGCATGCCGGAAGCAGCCTGAAACATTGCGGAACAGAGAAGAGGGGAATAGGGGTCCAGGGGAGTTGGGGCCCGATCGTCCCCTGGTTGGCCGTACAAAGGAAGCAGCCATCGCATGATGGCATGGATAGGCCGAAAGCGTTCGGCCGGAATAACAAGAAACCGCTCTCGTCCTGGTGCTCTTCAAAGCTGTTAGGACGAGAGCGGGGACATCACAACCAACAGGAGGTTGGTCATGAGTCATCGTTCGATGAGGGTAGCAAATCGCCTTAGAAAAAGAGAAGCAGAATCTCCAAAATGGGAGCAAGAACGATGCATGGCTCGACCTGGGCGAGAACGTGCATCTGGAGGTTGGCCGCACCGGCCTCAACGCTGGCGGGAGTCGCGGTCAACACTTTGACTACCGCGACATCAGAATTGGCATCGCGAAAAAGAATGACCTGGACTCGCCGCAACCGAACCTTCGCGTGCTAGTTTCTGGCAAGGCTTGTTTGGTACATGGCGCTTGGCAGTGCTACGACTTCGTTCTCGGCCTTGTGGAGAGCCTGGGCGGGATTGTCCTGGATGAGAAGTTAAGCCGTGCGGACGCGTGCCTTGATATCGCCGGCCTGAGCGTTGTTGAATTGCAGAATGCCGTAGAGAATCGGGCATTCATCTCTCGTTCACGTAGCGTATCGACGCACAAGAATCTCGTGAATGATGTGTCGTCAAGTGTCACGGTTGGAAAAAGGCCCCTACGGCTGGTGATCTACGACAAGTTACTTGAACTGAATCGCCGTAAAGATAGCCTGTACGCTCAAACTCTAATCCAACGTCGCTGGGGTGGCTCAATGCCAGAAGCGGCTACGCGGGTCGAGTTTCAAACATCTCGGGAAAAACTTAAAGCGTATGGAATAAGCAGCCCCGCTGACCTTCGTGAAAAGCTCGGAGCGATGTTTGCGAAGTTGGGAACGGAATGGTTCCGGATCACGTCGCAGCACGTAGAATCGCGAACTAAGAATCAATCGCGAGCGGAGACCCTACCGTTGTGGTCGGCAATCATCAAGGCTGGCGAAGTCTTCTTCGGTCTTCCGGTAGCAGATCTGCGACCAATTGACCGCCGGAAGATCAAACCGAACCGAGCGCTGCGCTCTGGTCGGGGTTTCATCGCCTCGGCTCTCATTCAACTCGGCGTGACTTGGAAGAGTTATCCGGAGTTTCTTGACAAGGCGGCGTCAGCATTGTTGCATATCGGACTTGAGCCGGAACATTGGCTTGAAGATCAGCAGAGCTTTCTCGCCAAGACTGAACGTTCATTTGACTTTAGCTTCTAGTAGATTGGGGGCAGTTATGAAGAATCAGAACACAAATCAGAAGTACGCCGCAAGGCTTCTCTTGGATGCTAGGGAAGCTGCTCAAGCGTTGAGCATCTGCGAGCGTACGCTTCGCGGCTTGGTTGCGCGAGGTGAATTGGCGGTCGTCAGAATCGGCCGACGTTGCGTTCGCTACCCGGTGGAGGTGTTGGAGCGCTGGATCGCTCAGCAGAGCCAGAACGGAGGCGCGTAGATGGCCTCAATCGCGAAAGAACCGAATGGTACTCGCCGTATTCTGTTCAAGGCACCCGATGGCAAACGAAAGACCCTGCGGTTGGGAAAGGTGTCTCAGAAGATCGCGGAAACCTACCGCACTCATGTTGAGCACCTGGTGACTTCGCTTCGCATGAAATGGTCGGCACCTGACGAGACAATTCGCTGGCTGAGCGAATTGGACGAAACGATGCGCGACAAACTCGTTGCGGTCAGCCTTTGTCCTCGTCGAGAATCGCAGCTGCTAGGACCCTTTCTGGAGGAATACATCGCCAGCCGTAAGGACGTGAGGCCGGGCACGCTCACCGTGTTTGGTCACACGCGCCGCTGTTTGGTGACATTCTTCGGCGAAGACAAGATGCGAGAGATTCACTCAGGTTCCGCAGACGAATTCCGGTTGTCCTGATTGGTTCTGAGAAGCTCTCAGAAAATACTGTTCGCCGACGGTGTGGCATCGCCAAACAGTTCTTCCGCGCTGCTCAACGTCGTAAGCTCATTACCGAGAATCCGTTCGCCGACCTGGTGGCCGTTGTGAAGGGCAATCCCAGCTGCTACTACTACGTGACGCGGCAGGAAGCTGAGCAAGTGCTGGCAGCTTGTCCTGACGCTCAATGGCGTCTGCTATTCGCTTTGAGCCGCTACGGTGGCCTGCGGTGTCCATCTGAGCACCTATCATTGACCTGGGATGACATCGATTGGGACGCTGGCAAGATCCGTGTCCCAAGTCCCAAGACGAAGCATCACGAAGGGGGTGATTGCCGGTACATTCCGATCTTCCCAGAACTGAAGCCGCATTTGGATGAGGTCTACGACCAAGCGGAGGATGGAGCCACGTTCGTTATCACCCGCTACCGGCAGACCAACGTCAGTCTGCGGACGCAGCTCCTGCGGATCATCAAGCGGGCTGGCCTCAAGCCCTGGGCCAAGCTGTTCCAGAATCTACGGTCCACTCGTGAGACAGAATTGTGCGAGACTTTCCCGCTACACGTCGTGACGGCTTGGATCGGGAACACGGCCAGCGTTGCTGCTAAGCACTATTTGCAGGTGACCGAAGATCATTTCAAGGCGGCGCAAAATCCGGCGCACACCATAGCGGCAAGTAACGAAACAGAGGACAACCAAAAAAGCGGAACCCTCGAAAACACCGAGGAATTCCGCCATGTGCCTTTATCTGCCCTTGAAGGGATGGGCGACACTGGATTCGAACCAGTGACCTCTACCGTGTGAAGATAGCGCTCTAACCAACTGAGCTAGCCGCCCTAGCGGACGCGAGGTGTCCGACGCGATACGGAGAGCAGGCGGTCCGGTTCGCCAATCCCCGCGAATGCCGAAAAGATAACCGGGAATTGTGGTGCGTCGCAAGACCTTCATGTCCTTAGAAGAACGACGACCGGACGTTTTCCGGTGGCACATATGCCCATACTACATACCTGCACAGATCATTGTCCGGCAAGCACCGAAAACGGAAAGCGTTGCACCTAGTTGATTGATACTACCCAAAGGAGCAAAGCACCGCATGCAGAGAGCAACGTGTGACTATTGAGCTGGCGGCTCAAACTTGGGAGCTGTCGCTTCTTCGCGGTCATCATCGTCAGACACGGAACTTCGCGACGGCTGCCGTGCCGCCTGCTCCATGTCTGTTTCAATTCCGGAAAGACCTGACTTGAATTGCTTGATGCCTTGCCCAACCGAACGTCCGACTTCCGGCAGCCGACGGCCAAAAAGTAGCACGGCGATGATCCCGATAATGATCATCTCCGTGGGGCCCGGCATTGAAAAAAAAGCGATGAGTGGGACGGACGACATGAAAGTCACTCTCGTTCATGATGCCGACCACAGTGGCACCACCATTGTCATCTGAGGTTCGTCAGAGCCAGACTGCCGGAAACAAGCTACGAATTGGCTTCCTTTTTGGACGTCTCTTCGTTGTGAATCACGGTATCCTCGTCGTCTCCGGCAAGTCCTCGTTTGAATTCCACAACTCCGCGGCCCATGGACCGCATCACGCCAGGTAACCGTGTGCCGAACAGCAACAACAGAATGCCAGCGATGATCGCCAACTCAAAAGGACCAGGCATTACGATTCCAATAAGCAACTGTTCGATCAATTGCACAGCGTTCATCATCGCAGTCCGGTCAATTGAAAAGGAATGCTCTCGAGCAAACTCTGCTGGCGCTTTAAAGCAAGTCAGGCGGCGGGAAGCTCATCCTATCTTACAGAACTAACTCTCTTACAGGTCAATTGTACTCGCGGCCTATGCCGAGTCAAACCACGACACTCAGAGACTTAACAGTTCCCGATTGCGACAAGCCATTACGCACAAATGACTTCTGTGCGACCGATCAAGGATATCTGGCAAGCAGTTGCGACCATCACGAGCCACCGCCCAGGGAATCATCTCCGGCAACCCAGGCGATCCTCCTAACCAGCAAGATCGAACAACGCAATAGCGTTCCGGGTCGTCTGCTCAGTGAAGTCGTCCAGGGACATGCCGCGAACCTCCGCCAGCCTGGCGGCGGTATGCAACACGTTGGCTGGCTCGTTGCGTTTTCCTCTGTGGGGTTCTGGAGACAAATACGGACTGTCCGTTTCAATGAGGATTTTGTCATCTGGGATACTGGCAGCGACGGCTCTCAGGTCGTCATTCTTCTTGTACGTCACCATACCACTGAAGCTAATGTGCAGCCCCAATGATAGGCCTTCCTCAGCGATCTCTTGCGTGCTGGCAAAAGAATGCATGATGCCTTGCAACGGTCCCCGCTCACGGGCTTCCCGCAGCATTGGCATGAGGTCAGCATCGCAGTCTCGGCTATGAATCACAATCGGCAGGCCTGTCGCCTGCATCAACCGCAAGTGTCGATCAAAGTAATCTTGTTGGATATCGAAGGGTGTGTAATCCCAATAGCGATCTAGCCCAGTTTCGCCCAAGGCGACCGCGTCTCCCGATGCCGCCATCTGCACGACACACTCCCAGTCGCCCTGATCCGCTTGAGCTGCATAGTTGGGATGAATACCCACGGCAGCATGTATCGATGCGTGTTCTTTCGCCAGTTGAATTCCCGCAGTGCTGCTCTCGGCAGTGATTCCCACCGCAACCATACCAGCAACACCCACCTCGGCAGCTGCGGCGATCACCGCCTGTCGATCTTCGTCAAACTCTTCCTGATCGAGATGAACGTGCGTATCAAACAGTCGCATAGAAGCTCATTGCGGTCTCGGATTAAGTTCCTGGTGAATGCCTGCCCACGTGACATCTTAGCAGGCGTGAAAGAGACCAACAGGCAGCTGAGAACGTCCAAACGCCGTTGCCGAGGGACCCGTCGCTTCGATAGCACGTGATCGCGGTAGAGATATGGAAATGACGCAAGGGGTTTCTTCCCACCCGGGCGTAGCAGCCAACAAGTCAATCAAAGAATGGCCGACGGCTGGGATGGCCTTGCCACCAGGACTCGCAAAGGCTCTGCTTGTGAGTTATGGCAGCTGAAGAAACCCCGATCCCAGAATCACATTCTTGCGACGCGCACGCCAAGGAACGCTCTGCTGCGCGGAATCAGGTACGGACTCCGCCACTGTTGCAGGTGCAGAACCTGCGAGTCGAGTTTTCTCGCCGCTCGACATCGATGTTTCGACGTGGCGAGAAGTTTGCCGCAGTAAATAAGGTGAGCTTCCACGTTGATTCCGGCGAAACCTTGGCACTTGTGGGCGAATCCGGGAGCGGTAAGTCCACCACAGCCCGCGCCGTGCTCAATCTCATTCGACCAGATTCCGGTTCGGTCACGCTGGATGGCGTTCGCGTTGACGGCCTATCACACACTCGAATGCGTCCCCATCGACGGAAGGTACAGATGGTGTTTCAGGATCCGACGTCTTCTCTGAATCCGCGGATGACCGTGGCCGAAATCTTGATGGAACCGTTAAAGATATTTCGGCTGGGCGAACGCGAAAGTTGGCAAAAGGAGGCGGCGAAGCTGTTGGAGCTCGTCAGGCTCAACGCAAATGATCTTGTTCGCTGGCCGCACGAATTTTCAGGCGGACAAAAGCAGCGGATCGCCATCGCCCGAGCGTTGGCGGTTCGGCCGCAACTACTCGTTTGTGACGAGCCAACTTCATCGCTGGACGTCTCCGTGCAGGCACAAATCGTAAACTTGTTTCTCACCTTGCGCCAAGAGCTGGGACTGGCCTATCTTTTCATCACGCATGATCTCGCTCTGGCCCGACATCTCGCGCACCGCACGGCCATTATGCGAGCTGGAGAAATTGTTGAACTTCGGTCAACCGAAGAATTGTTTGCCAGTCCTAAGCACGCGTATACCAAGGATCTACTGTCCAACGCGAAGGGCACCCGCGGTTAAATCTTCTCACTGTGCTTCGGTCGCAAGATCGGTACGCTGCCAAGCGACTCGTTTTGTGCGCGCGCAAAAAAAAGGCTCCCGGAATGACGGTGTCCCAGGGGGGCAAAGGACTCCATCTACGGTTTCCGGGAGCGATTGGAGGCAAACAGAGTTCGCCAGCGCTGCGGGGCGCTATCATGTTGTCAAAAACGTGCGAATGCCGACGGCCGTACGGGATCGAAGTTCTCCCCCAGCTTCCGTGCCAAAGGACTTACTTCGTGGTTCGCAGAGAACTGTTGTTACGCAAAGGGAAATGCTGTCTTCATTTCGCTTTCCGTATGCCAGCCTCCTGTGCAAACCCTCCTGCACCGGCTCACGAGCCGCCTGTGCGAACATCCTTGCTCACACCTTGTTGCGACCTGTGTCACACGTGGGCGGGGAGAATATGGAAAACGCCCTACGGGGTCAATGCCGGTTGCAATCTGATTTTCGATTGTTTTCCATTCTCGCCAGCAAGGCTTTCGTTGATGCCCGTCAAAGTTACCCCACTGACGGCAAACCCTGTCCGACAAACCATCGGCATGCACTTTCAACGAAAAACCGGAGACGCGACACGTTGTGCCACGCCTCCGGTTCTTGTTCCCCGAGCCACCGGGGCGGTCGAAACCGCCCCGGGGCTCAGTCCCAAGCTTCACCGTGAAGCACTTGTAGAAGCGATTGACCCAGAAACCGCTACGACAAGCTAGTTGCTCCGACCCAGGAGGGAGGGTTGCGTGGAATTCCCGCACATTCACACGCACCGGCGAAGCTTTGCGCTAGACGAATGACGCCGAGGGAGTTGTGTGTCCAAACATTGGACTCTCCGACGGCAGAAATTTGGTCTCCTGTGTGATCTCAGTAACGACTTTTTCCAACCTACCAGCAGCACCGCTCTTGAAGAGCACGGTGTCGCCCGGCCTAAGTAGTCTTTGCAACGTAGCGGCGATCTCTGTGCCGCAGTCCGCGGTATCACACGCACACTGCATTTTGTTTTCGTTCGTTGTGGAAATGACTCTTGCGGAGGTTTCACTCATGCCCGCAGTTTGTGCGGCATTGACCACGTCCTCTGCGTGCTGTCCGTTGGCCAGGAGCAAGTCCGCGCCGCCGACGCAGCAAACTTGTTCGCCAAAAACGCGGCTCAGTTTCGGGCTGTCATCATCGGTGTCGATGATCGAGTCACAGACGACAACTTTTCGGCCGGTACCTTGCCGGTCATTTGTGGCGCCCACTTCTTGCAACATTTCCAACGCGGCGCGAAGTGAGTCTCGAACAGCATGACGCGTATCTTTGATGAACGTCATGTTGGCGTGGTGAAATACAGAACATCCCGCCGTATGGGAAGAGAAGTTGGCCAGGTTTGTAACGATTTCCAAAAAAGGGAGTTCCCACACACGAGCCACGGCGATTGCCGCCGCTGCCGCTGGCGCGTGGTGCCGGCCCCAAACGGGAATCTCAACCCTGGCCTCGTCGACAAAGAAGGAAAGTTGTCCGCCACCACAGCGCACTTCGCGCAGTTGAATGTCGCATTCGGCTTCGCGGCCATAGGTCATGATGCGAGCAACGGATACGCACGCATCGTCGTCCACGCGAACATTCGCCGGCATGATGACTGTGGCCTTTGGTGCAAGCGACGCCAACGTTGGTTCTGCCGACACGATCTCACGGCCAAAGCCAGCAGTCGTGGGATGCGATGTCAGTACCGCCATCGTTGGATCACACAGGCAAAGTTGCTCGTCCGTGTGACATTCGACCACGGCGGCGGCTTGATTACCCAAGTTGGCCAGCAACAGCGGCACACTCCATTGATCCTCATCAATCGACGGTTGTGCAGCCACTCGGTCGGCAGAGAACCTGACTGTGGCCAAGTGTTCGATCATTCGCCGTGTGGTTGACTTGCCAATGGGTCCGCTTAACGCAATGACTTCGCCGACAAACTGTTGCCGTCGCCAGGCAGCAAACACGTACAAAGCGTTCGCGACATCCGGGACAACAACCTGCCAGGAGGAATGGGAGAAATCCCCTTTCCCGTCTGTGACGATTCCCTGGACAGAAGGGGTCGGTAGGTTCTTCGCATTGGCAGAAGGATTGTGAACCTGCTGGTCTGCCATTCCAGCCAGATGCCAAATAATCGTGGCAGTATCCTCTTTAGAGCGCACGTCTTCCCCAGACGCACAAAATACGCTTTGTCCAATTTGGGTATTTGATATTGCTAACGCGTTCGGCGCAATGAGCTGGCCGCCGATGATCTGCGCAAATTGTCCGACAGTCAAACTCATGGCTCGCTGGAGGTATTAGGACAGCGGTGTTCTAGGCGGCCGCACGGAAAGGAGCCGGCCGTGGCGTGATCTCTTCCAGAATCTGCCGAGCGATTTCGCGGTCATCTTGATATGACGATTTTCCGCACTCTGCTTCTTCGAGGATCACAGCGTCTCGGCCAGCGATCAGTACGGAATCCCCCTCTTGCGCCAGAGACAAGGCGGCGCGAATTGCGTCAGATCGATCCTCAATGGTCCAAGGCTTCACTGGTCCGCGGAAGCCATCTGAGATGTCGTCGAGGATATCTTCCGGATGTTCGTCGTGGGGATCGGCCGAAGTCACAATCGCCAAGTCAGAAAACTGCTCCACAATTCTCCCCACCAATGGTCGGGCAAAACGGTCGCCACCGCCATCGCACCCAAAGACACAAATCACACGACCCGTCGCCGCTTGGTGGAGTGCCCGCAATGCAGCCTCCATAGCAGTCGAGTTATTGGCTGCGTCTACAAACACGTTGTATGGCTGCCCAACGTCCACGCGTTGCAGCCGGTTCGAGATGACTTCCACGCGTTCCAGGCCGCGGACAATGTCAATCGGATCAAGGCCATATCCCAACGAGATGGCCGCTGCCGCCAGAGAATTGTAGACGTTATGGGTGCCGATCAGCCGTGTGCGTACGGGTATCGTCTCGTTGCCGGCGCACAGGAGGAATGTCTGATCGTAAGGAGTCTGCTCGACAATTTCAGCTGTGATTTCTGCGGAGTTCTTGATGCCGATGGTTAAGGTTGGGTGCTGAATTCGATTCAGCAGCTCCTGGCATCCTGCATCATCAGCGTTGATTGCCAGCATTCCGTGCGGAGGCAGATGACGGTGAACTTGTTGCTCAAGGCTCTCAATCACATCAGCCGGTGTGTCAAACCGCCAACTGTTGTTTTGCACGCCAGTTAGACACAGGCAGTCAAGTTGAACAGAATCCAATAGTTCGGATTCCAACACGTCAGGAACTATTTCCATCACCGCGTGTGAGCACCCGTTGGATTCCATTCGCGCCAACCACGGTGCAACTGCTTGCGGTGCGAGCATCGGCGATGCCGCCGCGGTTGTCCGCTCTCCGTCAAACCAGGCCAGACTGGACATCACACCTGTTGGTAGACCGCCTACGCCCAAGATGCTGGCCAGCAAACAACTCGTGGTCGTCTTGCCGTGGGCGCCTGTGACGCCGACAACCTTCAAGCGTTCGCTTGGTCGACCAACCAGTGCCTGGCAAATGCGAGAGAGTGCCGCTTGCGGGTCTGGTACACGAAACATCGGCACACTGAGATCACTTGTGCCGCTGTCATCGATGGCATCCTCCGGTTCGTGACCGGCCAACGCGCTGCGAACTACGACGGCGCTTGCCCCTTGATCCAAGGCTGTCTGTAGAGCTGTTGCGGATACGCGATCAACAACGACGAACGCATCGCCTGGCTTGCAGGAGGTTGCGACTGTACTACAACCTGTGACCCGAGCGTCTCGTTCGCCCCAGCCATCAGCATCTGGGAGCAACTCTCGAAGGCTCAAACCGTTGAGGGGAACAGACGGATGCCACATAGGCAGATGAGCCTCCTTGCTCGAACAAACTCGCACGGACCGCACTGGCGTCATGCCATCATCGCTGGTCAAGCCAGCACGAAAGACTCCGCAGTCCTAGAAAACGCGGGTCGGGATTCTGGCAATTTCACAGGGAGTGTCAAGCCTTGTTTGCCGCACCCTTTGTTGCCTCGCGGTTCATTCCGCGGAGCTTTCCTGACGTCGGTGCAGCAGCCGATCAAGGATTCCGTTAACGAATTGCGCCGAGTGAGCTGAGCCAAACCGCTTGGCAAGTTCAACCGCTTCATTAATGGCCACGCGGTCAGGCGTATCACCAAACAAAATCTCAAAGGCCCCCAGCCGCAGAATGTTGCGGTCCGTTGCCGCCATGCGCGCTAGGCTCCAGTTGTCGGCTGTGGCGCTTAACAAACTGTCCAACTCCGGACGGTTACGGCGGACACCCGAGACCAAGCTCCGCCCGAATTCGATCAGTTCTGACTTTTTCAGTCGCGCCTGCAGGAACACATCAGCTTCGTGCGGATTGACACCCGGCTGGAAGTCATCCTGAAAGAGAACCTGCAACGCGACTTCGCGCGCTCGAGAACGTCGGGCCATACTGATCCAGTTTCCGCAGGGTGGGCTGACCAAAGGGTGGGGAATTACTCTCGCGAACCGTGGCCTGGTCCTTCGTCGTTCTTGGCGGCCAACCCAAACTCGCGCGGTGCCGGCGCCGTCAGGGGAGCAAGAAACATCAAGAGGGGACTCTACGCATTTTAGCAAACTGTCCCGCAGCGACTAGCGACCGCGGTCATGGGCATGTTGCAGCATTCCAGAGCCTGACGAGCGATCATTGGCTTCCGGTGTGGCCTACTGACTGTCGAAGGGGGATTCCGTCGAATCCGCTGATAAATTCGACCATTCGGGCGCGCCAGTTGTTTGGATGTCAAAAATGGGAACCGCCAGCGCGAACGTCGCGACCAGAATCAATACGATTCCCAGGGCGTTCATGACGAATCCGGCTTTGATCATGTCGCGAATCGCCACTCGACCCGAACCATACACGATCGCATTGGGCGGCGTTGCGACGGGCAGCATGAACGCCCAACTGGCCGCCAGCGTGGTTGGTAACATCAGCAGACGTGGATCACGCCCGTTGGCAAGAGCAGCCTCCTTGAGAATCGGCAGTGAAATCTGGACACTGGCCAGGTTACTAGTCATTTCAGTCGCGGCTGTCATCGTACCACCGCACAACGCCACTTGAGCCACGGCAGGTAGGTTCCGTAAAGCGTCTGCCAGTGCTCCACCCGCGTACGTCGCGAATCCGCTTGCTTTCATGGAGGCCGCCAAGGCCATCCCTCCTCCAAAGAGCAGCAGCACCTCCCACGGCATTCGAGCGGTCGCCCGCCATTCCAAAATCCCGCGTCCCGGCCGCGCAGTGGATGGAGCGATGAAGCAAACCAGCCCCATAGCGATGGCAACCGCGCCATCGCTGAGCCAAACACGCGAGGCTCCATCGATCGTCTCGCGGCCGACGCCCAACATGGGAGCCCACCCCCAGCCAGTGACCGGCTCGCGCAAGATCCAAAGGGCCGCGGTCGTGGCAAAGATGCCGGCCATCACCCACTCGTCGCGAGACATTGGTCCCAGCGAACGGAGTTCATCGCGAATGACGTCACTGCCACCAAAAAGCGGTCCCGGTTTGATGGGAAACAGAAACCGCGTGAGCAGCCACCAAGCTACGGCAAGAAAGAGCGCCGCCATCGGCAATGCCATCAACATCCAGCCGCCGAAGGAAAAATCGGGCGCGCCGCGAACCACAAACTCTTTGGCAAATTCATTGCGAAAATACGCATTGGGCGGCGTTCCTACGATCGTCGCCACACCACCAATGCTCGCGCCATAGGCGATGCCGAGCATCAGAGCGACACCAAAATTTTGATGGGCACGGCCTCCACGACTATCCGCATGAATCAACACGCTCACCGCGATAGGGAGCAACATCATCGTGGTCGCTGAGTTGGAAAGCCACATGGACAGTGCCGCCGTGGCTAACATAAATCCAAATACAATCCGTCGCGGGTGGTCGCCCATCGCTGCGACAATTCCCAAAGCAACGCGACGATGAAGTCCGCTCTCCTCAATGGCGAGCGCAACGAGGAAGCCACCCAAAAACAGAAAGATCAAGTCACCCGCATAAGCAGTTGCCACTTCGGCTGTCGTTTGAACGCGAAATGCCGGCAACAACACCAACGGTAGTAGCGCTGTGGCTCCCAGGGGAACCGCTTCAGTGATCCACCATACGGCCATCCAGGCGGTTACAGCAGCCACGGCGGCCATCGAAAACGAAGCACTGCCATCTCCTCCAGGTGACATGCTCCAATACGTCAGTGCCGCCAAAACTGGGCCGAGGACCAAACCAAGCTTGTTGCGAAGTGTTCGCTGCATTGGTGAACCGGAGTCTGCAGACGTTGTCATTGTCTTTGTCGCGAGTCAAGAGGTGCTTGCCGAGCCATTCATCAAACGCGACGATACAAGCGGTCTGTCCAAATCGCAATTCGGCAACCTCAGAGATCCTTTAGCTGCATGCCTACCCCCACAGTCAATCCAGAACTTCAGAAGGACTTTGCCATCCAGGCAGTCGAACTGCTGCGCGCAGCGGGATTTGAAGCTTACTGGGCAGGCGGCTGCGTTCGCGACCTGCTGCTGGGCGGTCTTCCCAAGGACTATGACGTCGCTACGGCAGCAACACCCAAACAGGTCCGCAAAGTCTTTCGAGATTTCCACACGCTGGGCGTCGGCGCCGCATTTGGTGTGATAATTGTCGTCGGCCCCCAGGGGGCAGGGCAACTGGACGTGGCGACCTTCCGTGCGGACGACACATACAGTGATGGCCGCCGCCCAGACAGCGTGACGTTTTCCACAGCCCAGGAGGACGTCCAGCGCAGAGATTTCACCATCAACGGGCTCTTGTTTGATCCGATCGAACAACGCGTCATTGACTATGTCGGAGGGCAATTAGACTTAGAAAGTCAGATCATCCGCGCGATTGGCGAGCCGGTGGTTCGACTGGCCGAAGATAAACTCCGTATGCTCCGCGCAGTTCGGTTCGCAGCTCGACTCGGTTTTTTGATTGATAGGCAGACTCGCTCCGCGATTGAGGAGATGGTGGCAGAGATTTCCGTCGTCAGCGCAGAACGGATTACCGAAGAACTGCGCTCGATGCTGGCTCATCCGACACGTGCGACCGCGATCTCCCTGTGCCGAGAGATTGGATTATCACTCCACATCCTTCCGGAAGCGGAAGACGCTCACCGAAGATCCGATGGCTCAGCGAGTGACGCGGCATGGGACTATACGCTGCGACAAATGGACGCACTGGAGGCACCAAGCCTACCGCTGACATTGGCCGTTCTTCTGCGTAACTATGCTGCAGGGGTTAAACAACGCGAGCGATCAAACAGGTTGATGGAGTTTGGTCGGCGGATGCGAATCTCGACCGACGATGCGCAACGGTTGGATTGGCTCGTCCGCCACGGACGTGGGCTATGGGGTGCGCGAAAACGCCCCTGGTCTCAGGTCCAGAGGATGTTGATCGGAAACGGGATACGAGAATTGATCGCCATGCATCAGGCCGAGCTTGCCGTCATCGCAGAAGATCATCCAACGGATGAAGATCGACTAGCGAACTGGCGGGCCGATCTCGATTTTTGTTCGCAACGGCTCGATGGGCCCAAGGAACAACTCGATCCAGCGCCGCTGATTACCGGTGACGATTTGATCGCCGCCGGAGTTCCCCGGGGAAAGCACTATCAGCGGATTCTCACAGTCGTACGTGATGCGCAGCTAGACGGCAAAATCGACACACCAGAAGAAGGATTACAACACGCGCTTGTTTCCTGGCGATCACTCAAAGGATAGCCCCACGAGTACAATCACTGCTGCAATCGCCATCACACTGGTGAGATATTCACAACTCAGGATGAATGATCGACGACAACACGACGCCAAGATCGTTCGTGATTGGTTGCCGAGATATGCGTGCGAGTTGTTCGGTACGAGCAAATGCCAAGGTCGCCGTCATTGCCAATCGTCCTGTTGACAGCTAGTCTCGGGGCTCACGCATCTTTACCCCGGCGCAAGCCAGCCTTGTCAGAATGCCCTGACCCTTGTGACAACGACCCCCAAACAAACTCGCAGCTATTTGATGCGCCGCTTCGATGAAGCAGGCATCCGCCCTAAAACGCGTTTTGGGCAGAACTTCCTCATCGACCTCAACCTGCTGCAACTGCTGTTTGAGTCTGCCGATGTTACGGATCGGGACGTTGTGCTGGAAGTGGGCACAGGTACAGGCGGTTTGACAGCCCTGTTGGCTCAAGCTGCGGCTCGGGTCATCACGTTGGAAGTCGATCGCGAAATGTTCCAACTTGCCGGCGAAGAGTTGGCCGGTTTGGAAAACATTCGCATGATCCGTCGAGATGTTCTCAAAAATAAGAACCGGTTCGCACCGGAAGTTCTTACGGCGATTGAGGAAGAACTTGCCGCGACAGAAGCTGACGCAAGATTCAAGCTAGCCGCGAATTTGCCGTATAATGTGGCTACGCCGATCGTCTCCAACTTGCTGTTGTTGGATCGGCCTCCGGTGAGCATGACAGTCACCATTCAAAAAGAACTGGCTGACCGCATGGCCGCCAATCCCAGTACTAAGGATTACGGCGCCCTATCCGTTTGGGTGCAGTGCCAGTGTGCGGTGGAGATTGTACGAATCATGCCACCGAGCGTTTTCTTTCCACGGCCAAAGGTCGAATCGGCCATCGTCAAGATCACGCTCGAGCCGGACCGGCGAGCCGCCATTCCGGATTTGAATTTCCTCCACACGACGTTGCGGGCACTCTTCCTCCACCGACGCAAGTTCCTTCGCAGCGTAACGCTGAGCGCGTTCAAAAATCGGCTGACTAAGCCGGAGGTAGACGCGGTGCTCTCGGACCAAGGAATGAGTGGAATGCTCCGCGCTGAGGCGCTCACCGTTGAGCAGTTACTCTCACTTTGTGAAGCCTTGCGGCAACAATTGCTGGCCCAGGAACAATGATGCGCATCCGTGTTCAGTTCACCATGGAGTCTAATTGGCCCGTGATTTCGCTGATCGAGCCCGGATTGAAACGCTTTACTTCTTCACCATTCTCAAAAAAGATCAGGGTTGGGATGGCCGTCACTCCATATCGAGCCGAGATCTGTTGCGCCTCGTCAACATTCAACTTCGCGACGATCGCTTTTCCATCGTACTCGTTTGAGACGTAAGAAATGGACGGCGCCAGCTTACGACAAGGACCGCACCACTCTGCCCAAAAATCGACAACTACCGGTTTGTCAGCATTGAGCACAACTTCCTCGAAATTGGAGGCATCGACATCCACATATGCGTGAGGACCGTCGTAGGAGTTCAACAAAGGTTGGGAAACCGCTGGCTCTTCGAAGCAGCCGGTGAACACGAAACAAAAAGCGATGGCAAAGAGAGCAAAGAAAAATGGAAAAGGTCGAGTGCGGTTCATGACGAAACTCTCGTGCGTATGGTTGAGGCGTCCGAGACGCGGTGTTGATCCCGTCGCGTAAGTGTACGTCGGTGGATATCGGTGGGACAAGGTGAGTGACGCACAAGGATCTGTCAATCGTAAGTCATTGCACGCTGTGGCAAGAAAAACGTAGCGCACGTGAAATCCGTCACAATCCCAACATTGTCTCCCCCGCTCTCCTCTTAAGCACGTAAGTAGGTATGGCAAAAATCGCCGGACCAGCAGAGCCCCAATAAGCTAGAGTTGTTGTAGGGCTTTTCCCGCATCACGTCGGGCGGTTTTCTTATGCAACAATGGGTTCACGTCCGCGAGTGGTTCAACAGTCGATACACTGCGTGCTCGACAAGAGTGCGTGCCTGGTTCGCATCTCGGGCAGTGGAATGCCGTCGGTGCCATGAGTGTGGCGGCGAGGTAGCGCCCTTTGAGAACGTCTGCCCTCACTGCGGGTCTGCTGAGCCTGTCCGGCTGGCGATTCCGCCGATGGCGGTCGCCATCTTCTCCGCAGGGGTCGTGCTGCTGCTAATCTCTATCTTAACCTAGCTGTTGAGCTGTCTACTTCCTGTACTGCGTTGAGTCAGCGCATCAAGAGTTTCGTTCCGAGCGAACGCGCCGAGCGGACAATTTGCCAATTGGCTGTTAAGAAAGCTGGCCTTCTTCATAGGCATCGTAGAGAGCAAACAGGACCTCGCGCAAGTTTCCGGAGTAACGCTTGATCAGTTCGGCAGAAAGCGCCACGCAGCGGGTCAACAGCTCTGGTTCATTGGTCAACAATTGCCGCAAGACAGCCTTAACCACATCCGATGGAGTCTCGGTATAAATAAGCGTTGGTATCTTGGCCGGGGGCGTGTGCGCGGTCACGACGAATCCCAAGTCTGTCCGCTTGCTATACCGTCGCAATCGCGCCTGCTGCCACACCGAGAGCTGTTCGTAGCCGTCAATAAACAGCACGCGGCCATCGCATTCTTCTATATCACTAGCTTTGACGAACGTTCTCAGGTCACTCCACGGCAACTTTCGCTGACCGTTATGCAGTTCGATCACACAGATCTGCTTGCCAGCTGCTTCAAGATGGTTGCGGAACGCAGCGACGAGTGTTGATTTTCCGCTCCCATGGGGTCCAACAATCGCGCCCAGCCATTTATTCTTACTCAGCTTTGCCATCAACTCTGGCAAAGCGCCCTCGCATTCCTGCTGGCGTGAGTCTTCGGAGAAAATGTAATCAATCGCACCTGGCGCAACACGGCGAGAGCGGAAAGGATTGGCGCGCGGCGTGGTGTCTCTGGCGGGCGAACCCGCCGGCAATGATGGATGCCTTGTCATCATCTCCCTGGCATTCCTGCAGAAGCAATCTGGCTCACGGCCTCGATCGTCCCTGCAATCTCTTCGCTTGTATTGAAAGGGCCAACGCTGAACCGAACTGTTCCGCCCATCGAGAGCGTCCCCAGCGCTTCATGCATTTTGGGAGCGCAATGCAGACCAGCCCGAACTTGAATTCGACACGTGGCATCGAGCATGGCTGCAACCTCCTGCGGAGCAAAACCAGCGACGTTCATGCTAATAACGCCGCAACGGTCTGCCGGATCTTGCGGACCATACAACGAAACCCCTGGAACGTTCCGCAGTCCATTCCAAAGCTGAGAGCTCAAGCTAACTTCATGCTGACGCAGCTTTGCAATTGTCTGTTCTCTCAAATAGTCAACCGCAACTCCCAAGCCCACCAATCCAGGGGCATTGTGATTGCCTGACTCAAACCGGTCCGGCAAGCTCTCCGGTTGCACGTCATCTTCACTATGGGTTCCCGTGCCTCCGTATTGAAACGGCACGAGCTCTCGCTCACAGCCTGCACGAATACAGAGGACGCCAGTACCCAGTGGTCCCAACAGTCCCTTGTGGCCGGGAGCGGCAAGCAGGTCACAACCAAGTTGATTCATGTCCAAATCCACGTGACCAGCGGTTTGCGCGGCATCAACCAGCAACCGGCAATCATAGGATTCAAGCGCCGCGGCAATCGCTTCCACCGGTTGCATAGCGCCGGTCACGTTCGAAGCGTGAACGATTGCCGCCAGCCGCGTGTCTGGTCGAACCGCAGCGATGAACTCATCCGCATCAACAACGCCGAAGGAGTTGCATCCAACATAGGTCACTTCGATCTCGTTGCCGTCAAGCAGAGCCCGTAAGGGTCGCAGCACAGAGTTATGCTCGCAGACAGTCGTCACAACATGGGGCCTGCGCGGATAGTTCCTCCGCAAGATCCCGAAGATGGCCAAGTTCAGAGCATCTGTCCCATTGAACGCAAAGACCACGTGCTGCGGGTCTTTGGTTCCCAAGAGTTTGGCAACGCCGCTGCGCGCGGAGCGAATCAGCCCTTCTATCTCGCTTGCTTCCGCGTACGCCGCACGCCCCGCAGAGGCCCCCAACCGCCGCTGACAATCATCCATCGCATCCCAAACCGCAGCGGGTTTGGGCCAGCTGGTGGCGGCGTTGTCCAGGTAGATCCGGTCTGATTTGGGCATGGAAGAGAGATCTTGTAATCGAATGCAGGCCTGTATTCAGTTTAGCGTGAAGCCTCCAAAAGTAGAGGGCGGCCAAATCAGGGGACCGTCGCCATTCCC
The DNA here is from genome assembly GCA_028066245.1 of Pirellulales bacterium. GTDB lineage: Bacteria > Planctomycetota > Planctomycetia > Pirellulales > S012-138 > CALJLD01. The sequence goes on from JALCBR010000035.1 coordinate 26,033, forward strand.
CAGGCGAAGGGGTATAGTCGAAGGGTGTGGATACGAAAGTAGGCAGGCGGACGGCCCTGCAAGTGGCAGGCGCACTCCCAAACAACCTGCCAGCTCTCGCTTGCCCTAAGGTCTCTTCCCTGTGCCTAGAACGCTGAGACTGCTGACGAAGAAACGCGGTGGACGCACCACAGGCTCCGACAAGGTCGGCGGCCTATGGTTGATGCTGTTTTTTGCCGCGATGTTCTTTGCAGGGTGGGGGTTCCTGGTTTCCGTCATCACGATCTGGGCACTGCCAGAGTGGAATGCCTTACAAGGTTTTGAAGAAACCACATGCGACATCCTCAAAGTCGGCATCGAACCTAAGCAACAACGTGGCGAGATGACGTGGCGGCCCAGCCTGTTGATTCGCTACGAAGTTGCAGGGCATCAGTACGAGGAAACAACGTACGACATCAACCGCATCTATACCACGGACAAAGATCGCGTGGAGGCCCAGGCTGATGCCTTCAGTGTGACCGAGTCGTACCCTTGTTTCTATGACCCGGCGGATCCACGTCGCGTGGTCTTGGTGCGCGGTATCACTCCCTATCTCTGGTTCTTGGCCGCGTTGGCACTCCCGTTCATTTCTGTCGGTGCTCTCGGTTTGGGAACTCGGATGCTCGCCTGGCGCACATCTGCAGAGCGGAGAGCCTATCTGGCGTCACAAGCTTCGAAACTTCCCAAGACAACACTCCCCGGCCGAAACAACGCCGAATTTCCCACCATTCCCAAGGAAACAAACCTGACCAATAGTCCAGGAACTCATTTGGCATACCGCCTGCCGATGCAGACATCACGACAGTGGTCTTTGCTGGCGCTGTGGACTGGCAGCCTGTTGTGGAACATCATGGTCAGCGTCTTTGCCACTTTGTGTCTGGCCGATTGGATGGCGTTGGAGATCGATTGGTGGCTCACGGTCGTCACATTGATCGCGGCGGTAGTTGGCGTGTGGCTGATCTGGATGTGTGTGCGTTCTTCTATGCGGGCAGTCAGTCTCGGCCGAACATTGGCAGAAGTCTCTAAGAACCCGCTCCGCCCCGGGGCATCGTGTGAGACTCACTATGTCCAGTTCGGCCGAATGACGCTGCGGAAGTTCCGCGTTCTGCTGGTCTGCGAAGAAACGGCCACTTTTGAACAAGGCACGAACACGCGAACAGAATCACGGCGTGTCTTCATGCGTGAGATCCTCTCACTCCGAAACATCCACATTCGCCCAGAAGAACCTTTGACGGCTGGCGAAGAGTTGAATGTGCCAGCGGAGGCGATGCACTCGTTTCGTTCGGCGCACAATGCCGTCAGTTGGAAGCTCGTGGTCGAGGGCAGACCTCGCGGCTGGCCGCCGTTTGAGCGTGCGTTTCCGCTGGTGATTTTGCCCGCGGATCAGGAATGAGTGCCGTAAATCTGCCTGGGCGGAAAATCCGTGTATGCCCTGGAGCGCTAACCCGCAGCAGAGGACGAATCCAGCACGCCAGGATGAATGGTGAGCAGGCCGCACTTGATCTTGTCAACGAGCGCTTCGGCCGTGTTACCCAAGAGCATGCCGGGAATCCCTTCACGTGCAACGGTTCCCATGACCAAGAGATCGATGCTGTTGCTGGCCAATGACTGTGGAATCACGTTCACAGGGTCACCGTGATGCATAGCGACATTGGGGCTTTCCAGGCTCAGCCCATGAGGCTCAAGAACGCGATTGAAACTTGTGGCGTTTCGTTCGCGAAACTCTTGCTCTAGTGTCTGGAACTCGTCCTCCGGCATTTTGGCTTTGAAAATGCTCTCCCCAAACACTTCCCACACGTAAACCGCGTGTAAGTCTTCCTTCTTCACGCAAACTTCGGACGCCAATTGCAAGATGCGGAAGTTCAGCTTGCCGTGATCTTCATCCTCAGGGGTCGCATCCACCGCCGCCATCACGCGTTCGGCAGGCTCCGTCTGCCCTGGCTTTGTCAACCAAAGTGCGCACGGACATCTCCGCAGCAACTTCATGGCGCTGGTGCCCATGCTGCCACTGCGACGGCTAAACCGGCCTTTGGCCACGCGCATGACCAAATCGTGCCCGCCCTCCGTGGCCTCTTGAATCAGCGCAGCTGACTGGCGCCCTGCTTGACAGCGAACCGATACATCAAAACCCTCGGAACCGATCTCAACCGCTATCGCGTCGAGCCGTTCGCGCTGCTCCTGAATGAGGAGTTCCAGGAGGTCCTTATGCCTGGGGGTGAACGCTTTCGAGAGCCAGGAAAACTCGGGAACGGTGTCGAGCAGTTTGATCTTGGCATCGTAACGGCGTGCAATTGCTTTGGCCTGGTTCAGCGTTCCAGGATCGGGTTGCTCGGTATCGATCCCGACCAGGATGTTCTTGAAGCCTGTCATGTGTGCAACAGCGGGTGAGGAGCGCTCGGCGCGTGTCGCCAAACGTTGATAGCCAATTTAGCACACAGCGGCCGTCAGGAAACATCAGGGCACATTTTCAAGAGAGCAAACAACCTCGTGTCGTCGTGCCAGGCTCATGCCAATGCTTCCCTCATCTAATTCAGATTCGCCGCACCTGTGAACGCACGTACGAAAACTGGCCCTGTTCCCAAGGCGAAGATGCTCTCCCCAAGGCCAAGGTACTCCAGTCTGTCCCGCCCCTCCTTGGGCGAGAAGCGATCGCTGAGGTTCAACCCGTGCTTGATTGGGTGAAACGCCACGGTGGCAGTTCATCACCCCCTAGCGTAGTTTCTCAAGCATCTCCAGCCCGGACTTGACTGCGTTGACTCCGCCCATCTCGTCAACAAGCGACTTGAGGCGAACGAGATCAGCGCCGGTAACCGTCGCCTTAGGCGGCCGACCTCGCCGACCCTTGCCTCCCTTTTTGCCAGATCCGTTCTTGCTGCGATAGAGAATATTGCTCACCAGGGCATAGGACACTTCGACGCCCTTCTTGCCAAGACCTTCAACGATCAACTTGGGGGTTGCATCGGGATGAGCATCTCGATACTCACGGATCTTATCGCTTTTGTTGATTTCTTTTTTTGCGCTCTTGCGTTTCGCCACATCGATCTCCTTGTTAGACAAACCATGCCCCGGGGTTATGTGCCACAAAATCCACCCCGAAGTGACTCCTGTTGGCTTCGTTTACTTATCGCTTTTTCCACGAGACCGATGCTCTATCCCAATCGATTTTCTCCGATGAGAGCAAAGGTAAAAATGTGCCAAAATTCCCACCACAATAATCTTATGCGATTGTTACCGCCGTCTGGCTCTACTTTGTGAACCGACTTCCATTGATTCCAAATCCTATGATATCACCAGTTCATGGCATCATTGTGTTTCAAATATTTCATTCAAGAATTCGCGCATATGGGCCCATGATCGCTCATCAGAAGCTTTGTTGTAGGCGACACCTTCCATGCCGTGCTGATCTGCATCGGGGTTTGTAAAGCTATGCACAGTGCCACTGTATGAGACCATTTGCCAATCCACATTGCCGGCAGTCAACATCTCTTGAAACTGAGCAATTCGCTCCTTGGGTATAAAGGGGTCGTCCGCGCCGTGGCAAATCAGCACTTTCGCCTTGGTAGCCTGAGCCTGTGTTGCCGTTGCCACCGGTAGTGAACCATGAAAGCTGACCACACCTTTGAGCTCAGCTCCGGAATACGCCAACTGCATGACCGTTGCTCCACCAAAGCAATAGCCGATCGCAGCGATTCGATCTCCGTCGACATTCTCTTGACTGGTGAGCACCTGCAACCCAGCACGTGCCCGTTGCACCCAACTCTCAAGATTCTCTCGCACTTGCGCTGACCAAGCGGTCGCCTCGGCAGCATGTTCGGTTGATTTTCCTTCTCCGTACATGTCCAAGGCAAATGCCACATACCCCAGTCCTGCCAATTTTTTGGCCCGGTCCTGGGCATGTTTTTCGAGCCCCCACCATTCATGCGCCACGAGAACTCCCGGCTGTGGCCCTGTCAACGTGTCATCCCAAGCGAGGAAACCAGTGAGCTCAACATCACCATCACTGTATTGAATGGTCTTCGTCTGAACTTCTGCTGCACTCGTCGCGCAGATGCTCATCACACTGAGGCCGACCATCACAATACAAAATCGCTGGATGTACTTCATAGCTGATATCTACTCGTTCACAGGATGAACCTTTGGGGGCAGATGGCGACCCTTGGGCACCTAGAGTAACTTGTCACAACCATTGCAGCAATCGGCTTCTGACCTGAGGTGTGCAAAATGTGAACGATCATGTTGCACTATCTCATATCACAAAGACATCAATTTACCCAAATGCAACTTCAAACAAACACGGCATGAATCTCCATGGCATACGCTGCTGAATTCACTGCGCAACGTTCGTGGAACACCGTCCTACTCTCTCGAACTGAGGTATTTGATTGCTTCATCTCGCCTGCGAGGGTCACTCACATGAGCTAGAACGCCTGTCCGCGTGTTGGTCCCCCAAGCCCAAGGCGACGGTGTCAAGTTGTCTCGCGATGGGAGGTTACACGACATGCTCTCGTGCGTACGGGCGAATTTATCATCGGTCAAATGACGAGTGGTTTTCGGCCAATCCGCGCGCCGCCGAACACCATAAGGAGTTACCGGTCCGTTTCCACTTGAGCGCAACGCCTGACGTGTCGGTGCCATTTCCGCCAATGTTGCTGGTCACCTCCCTGGGAGTGAAGCGTTTTGTGCCCGACTGCTACCGCGCGTACGGCCGAAATTGTCATTAGTCAAGCTCGCCCCGTTCAGGCCGGACGCGGGAACGCCTAAGAGCCGCCGCAAGGCCGGTCACGCGTCCGTGAAGCGATGGAACTGCAAACGAACAAAAAACCACTCAAGGAGATTGGCTCGATCGCTTGGTTATTATTGCTCTGCTGCAAGATCGGGTGTCGCGCTTTCCTTCGAGGGCAGATAAACGCCCATAGCGGAATTCCCCAGCGTCTTCGGGGATTTCGCTTCTTCCGTTGCCCTCTGTTTCGCCACCTGCCGCTATGGTGTGCGCCGAATTTGCGCTGCCTTGAATTGATTGTCTGTCACTGCAGATCGCGCTTTGCCGGTACGCTGGCCGTGCTTCCACTCCATAAAGTCACGACGCGCAACGGAAGCGTCTCGCACAACTCCGTTTTCGCGAGTGGACCGGGGATTCTGGAACAGCTTCGGCCAGGGCTCGAGCCCAGCCTGCTCTGGCGGCTTGCGAAGGACAGATGTAGTTGGCAATCGCTGGTCACGGACAGCGATTGAGTCGAAAGTCGACTACAATCCATTGTTGAGCGCCGATCAACTCGCCCCTGCCGCCATAGAGATGCGAATTAACAACAATGAGTTCACCTCTGTGCATCGTTTTCTTTGGCCTCAAAATTGATGGAGATCCCGATCTGGACAGACCAGAATTTGACGAGCTCATGGCCGCAGCACGACAAGTCGGCCTAAAAAGTTATTCGGGGAAACTAACAGAAACTGCCGAAAAGAGTTTTCTCTTAGTCGGAGCGGAAATTGGCTTCTTCAGCGCCGAGAATGCCACTGAACTGGAGCTGAGTCTTGAAGATTTTCAACAGTTGATTGATTCAGTTGGCACAAAACTTGAATCGATTGGTCTCCACCAGCCACCCATGATTCAGATCCAATGGGAATCAGATTATTGACGACATCGTCAAATCTGGATTGATGCGAATTGGGAGTGTTCGCCATATGGTCATGACTTTCCGCAACCACTCATCGATCTCTTCCGTGCCTATGTGTGCGCCGTCTCTGCACAGATGCGGTCAAATGCGACTAGACGACCGGTTGGGTGTATGGTCGGGAAAGCCGGCAAGTCGAACCAAGTTTGTGCGTACGCAATGGCGAGTTGAACTCTCACGGAAGCTCTCTTCCACTTTCGGATTTCACCGTTTTCCACCGCGAAGCTTGATAGTTCGGCGTTGGCGAATTACTACGGAGGTACGCGCTAGTCGACCGCTGATACATTTCCACTGGCCGTGAAACTCAGGATGGAGTTCCGAACTCGTGCACGAAACTGACACGAATCACCGCTTCTGATAGCCATCCGTGTACTCATCCCGGTCGAGAACGCCACGACGGAGTTCTCAGTCAGGTTGTTGACGCAGCCGCCGAAACTTGGCGAATCCTTCCAGTCCGCGACCAAGACAAGCTAAGTCTCGCCCTTTCCGTATGGGCATCTCCTATGAACTCCGTGTCAAAATCAGGCGAGAATCGCAACGCCAGCAAGGAGTCAGGCTCACAGCCAGCCCTGCCTACTGCAAATGTGCGGACAATCGTTAACCTCCTGCTGTTCATGCATTTGTTCAGCTTAGCCGTTGTTCTGCTATGGCAGACAAACTCCTCGCCTGCGAGCGTGCAATTGCACAGCATTCCTGCAGGCTACTTAAAGCCGTTGCACTTGGATGTCGCATTCGACGATGGGCACCCTGGCGCTCGGAATCAGTTACAGGCGCCGGCCCTGGACCTCCGCCACCGCGAACGAAGCCGACGGGCGTTGCTGCACTTCACGCACGGCGGCCCTTTGGATGATGAATTGACCTTGGAGTTTTCCTACCGAAGTGAAGACTCGGGAACGATGATCTTCCTCCCCCCACCCGGGACGTTTTCCAGTTTGCGACGGGACCGTTTTCAACGGCTCGCTTGGGAAATCGCCCGCGCAGCGTATGATCCAACCGCGCGCGAAGCTCTGGCCGGAGTGCTCGGACAAGCATTGCTAGCGCGCTTCAACGTGGAGCAAGGCGAACTCCGCGTTGTGCGACACCGTGCTCAAACGACGGCGCAAGCGAAATCTCGCGACAGTGCGGTGGCCAACCCCTTGGATGAACGGTATCGAGAGACGTTGATTGCCTTTGACATTCGTACGGTGGGAAATGCCGTGACGCTTAGTGTTATCGAACAAGCCGTGGCAACGAGCGCAGAGGATTCAACAGGCATGTCCGCGCCGGCGGTCGACGGCTCAATCGCACCGGATGACGAGAATCGGCAGCGAACAGCCCCGCGATTGGGCCCGATTCGGCAAGGGGGCGAGCCTTGATTTCCAGTCTTCAAAATTATGTTCGCGACACGGCATACGCGTTTGGCGAAAGCTGGAACGAATTCTGGCTCCGCCCGGCAAACCCCCGGCCCTTGGCCTATTTACGGATCGGGGTTGGGCTGTTGCTGCTGTACTGGTTTCTAACGTTCTTTCCAGATCTGACAACTTTGTTTGGGTCGAACGGACTGCTGACCGTTGATGGGGTAACGCAATGGGAACGGACTGTCTTTGCCCAACGTTTGCCGTTCTCCGATGCGTACCGCCAGGGCATGGGACCTTCGGTCAACATGTCAGTGCTCGCGTTCTGTGAGTCATCAACAGATCTCTGGGTGGCCACCAGCGTGGCGATGCTCGCCACGATTTCGCTCGTAAGCGGTGTGTACACAAGGTTCTCTTGCGTGCTGACATTGGTGATGTTTTTGTCATTCGTCAATCGCGCACCGCTCTTGTGTGGCCCGTTTGAAGCCGTGGCCGCGATGCTCCTGTTTTACCTGGCCCTTTCACCATGCGGAGCAGTTTGTTCATTCGACCGGTGGCGCCAGCTGCGCAAGTCACCGCCATTGGAGAGCGATCCTTATGCGCGCACTCTCTGTCATGCGCCGCCGCGCTGGTCGGCGACAGTGACGCAACGTCTGATCCAGGTTCACCTTTGCGCAATCTACTTGTTTATGGCGTTGGCGCAATGGGGAGGGGGAGGAGGTGAAACTCCCTGGGCGACGGGCGAAGCCATCTGGCTGCTCGCCGCACGCCCAACTTCTGGCTTAGGCTTTGGTTGGCTCGCCAACGCGCCGGTGTTGATCGATTTCTGGACACATGGCATGTGGGTCTTCGAGTTGATCTTCCCGCTGCTGATTTGGACGAAACGGGTCAGACCGGCGTTGCTCTTCCTGGCAGGATGTGTCTGGCTGTCCTTTGCCATGCTGACCGGAATGTTCGCATTCTGTCTGTTGATGATCGTCGCTGGACTGGCATTCTGGCCCGGAGCGTCTGTTTCTCCACAAGCACTGCGTTCTTAGCGCATCACCACGCTCTTGCCCAAGGGCGCCCAGGAAGGAAACGTGCGAGATTGGCTCCTTGGCCGTCTCTCTGGTCAACGGCATCCCCTTCTCGCTAACGCACGCTGGTCATTGTTGGTGGGCAGACGTTATGGTGATGGACGCAGTATGTGCTTGACGTGTCGCAGGACCTTCAAACAAGAATGGCTGTGTGCAGCATTTCGTTCTGACCTCAGTTCATCATGTCGCTCTTTGAACAGGAAGAAGAAAACAATCGCACGGCGGCCCAGCCGTTGGCACGGCGAATGCGTCCCAGGTCGCTGGACGAATTCGTCGGCCAACAGCATTTCCTCGGACCAGGCAAGTTGCTCCGCCGGTTGCTGGACGCCGACCGACTCTCCTCGTTGATCTTCTTTGGACCTCCCGGAACGGGGAAGACTACGCTCGCGCATTTGCTGGCGCAGGAAAGCGCCGCAACTTACACTCAGCTCAACGCCGTGACCTCAGGCGTCAAAGACTTGCGGGAGCTGCTCATAAGCGCCCAAAACCGTTTGGCGGCGGGGTCCGGCCGGACGTTGTTGTTCATCGACGAGATCCACCGCTTCAACAAAGCCCAACAAGACGTACTCCTGCCTGATGTGGAAGACGGCACTGTCATCCTTGTCGGCGCGACAACGCAAAACCCTTTCTTTGCTTTGACCAATGCATTGGTCAGCCGCAGCCAGTTGTTTCAGTTTGAGGCCCTAACGCCGGACGAAATCAAAGACTTGCTGCGGAGAGCCGCCGCCGACCGTGAACGTGGATTGGGTGCGACGGCAATCACCCTCCACGATGATGCATTGGACTACCTGGCTGAAGTCTGCGATGGCGACGCTCGGCGAGCGCTCTCGGCGCTTGAGGTGGCCGTGCTTTCCAGTCAGGAACAATCCGTCGAACTTACGCGCGAGTTAGCCGCCGAGTCAGTGCAGCGGAAGGCTATTCAATATGATGTCACCGGCGATGAGCATTACGACGCCGCCAGTGCACTGATCAAAAGCGTGCGCGGCAGCGACGCGGATGCCGGAATCTACTGGTTGGCCCGAATGCTGGAAGGCGGTGAAGACGTCCGCTTTCTGGCTCGACGGCTGGTGATCTTGGCCAGTGAGGACATCGGCAATGCCGACCCACACGCTCTGCCACTGGCGATTGCCACCATGCAAGCGTGCGAATTCGTGGGACTGCCGGAGTGCCAGCTTTCGTTGGCGCAAGCCGTGACATATCTCGCGCTGGCGCCCAAATCCAACGCGTCAACAACGGCGATTGCGGAGGCCAAGCAAGATCTGCGCGACGGCCGCGTGCTGCCAGTTCCCGTGCATCTGAAGGATCGGCACTACAGCGGTGCAGAGCGGTTGGGGCACGGCGAAGGTTATCATTACTCGCACAACGCTGAAGGCGGGATTGCAGCGCAGGATTACCTGGGAGTTGATCGAGAGTATTATCGGCCGGTTGGCAGGGGCTTTGAGAAAGAACTGATGTCACGGATCGAACGAATTCGTCAGCGATTGCGATCCAAAGATGAGTCTTCACACGGCTCGGAAAGAGCTTTGCATCAAAGCAACGATGCTCCAGAGACTGACCGCTGAAGACGATTTCTTGATCGAAAGGGAAAGCACAAGTGCCCTGGTACTATCAGCACGGTGAAGGAGAGATTGTTGGCCCGGTTTCGCTGGAAGCATTGCGAGAATTGGCCCAGCGGGGAGATGTTGACGGCAACACACAGGTTGGCTTTGCCGATAACGAAGATCAACCTACTGAGTGGCAGCTTGCGCATTTCGTGAGTGATCTGGAGTTGCCAAGATCGAGCATTCCGAAAGTGCCTCGTCCTCCCCAACTGCCTTCACAACGGATTTCTCAAGATGACCCGTTGCTGCAAGGTTCTGTTCGTCAGCAGCAGCAACCAATCTCTGTTCCCCAGTCCGCCGGTGTCGGGGTTCTGCCAATTCTGGCACTGGTCGCTGGCATAATCGCATTTCTTGTCGGCGGCGTTGCGATGGCTTTCGAGCTGCTCACCAGCCTTGAAACCGTTGGGGTCGATGGGATCTTCGTGTGGATGTCGCAATACTCAGTTGTGGTTGTCTTCGCGGGAATTCTGATGGTGATCATCGGGCTGTTGTGTGAGCTTGTGAGAGTCAATCGAGCACTCCTGGTCGCAGCTCGACGTCAGCTGGCATCACATGAACAATCGGCTGTGGGTAACGCGCCCGTACAGGTTCAGCAAAAGCAAAGTCAGAACCAATTCCCACCACCCGGCAAGAAACACCCGTTGGATTGAGGAAGATACAGCAACTTGAACATGCCGGTGATCCTTACGGCGTCTTTTTGACGGCAGCTATTACAGCGGGCATCTTGCCGATCTTGCCCTCCATGTCTCAAGAGCACATCCATTTTGTCACAGGGCGTCTCGCGGAGCCTTCCCTCCGCGCTGTGTTGCAGCCACTGGCGTCGGCAGTCGGCTTTGAGTATTCGTTGAGCGTCCTCAATATCACCGTAGCAGCGCTCCTGACGACCGATTGGATTGCCCCCCGGCTGCAACCACCTGTTGCATCTAACCGGATCCTGTTGCCAGGCTATTGCCGTGGCGACACCAGCACCTTGGTGGAAAAGTTTCGTTGCCCAGTAGAATTTGGCCCCAAAGATCTGCGTGAGCTGCCCACGTATTTTCAACAGGCAAGCATGGACCAGCTCAACGGCTACGACATTGAAATTATTGCTGAGATCAACCATTGTCCTCAGCTCTCAATGGCTGAAGTCCTGGCGGAAGCGGCACGGTTACAGTCTGCCGGCGCCAATGTGATCGATGTCGGCTGCGAGCCCGGAAACACGTGGAGCGGAGTTGGCGAATGCGTGAAGGAGCTTCGCGACGCAGGATATCGAGTCTCGATCGACAGCCTGAACCCCAAAGAGATCAGCGCAGCAGCGAGTGCCGGCGCCGAGTTGGTGTTATCTGTCAATTCCAGCAATCGTGCTTCGGCAAGTGGTTGGGGCTGCGAGGTCGTCGCAATTCCTGATGATCCCAGCGATTTAAATTCTCTCGACGAGACTTGGGGATTTCTCACACAAAGGAACATTCCCACGCGAATCGATCCCGTACTGGAGCCGATCGGATTTGGGTTTGCGCGCAGTTTGGAGAGATATCTTGAAGCCCGCCGACGCTGGCCCCAGGCGGAAATGATGATGGGGATTGGCAACCTGACTGAGTTGACCGATGTCGATTCTGCTGGCGTGAATGTCACGTTGTTGGGATTTTGCCAGGAGCTGGAAATCCGTAGCGTGCTGACCACGCAAGTCATCAATTGGGCTCAGTCAGCCGTGGCAGAATGTGACCTCGCCCGACGGCTGGTCTTTCAAGCCATTAAAGCTCGTGTGCTGCCCAAACACACAGCGCCTCAGTTGATCATGCTTCGCGACCCCAAGTTATTGCGGGCAGCGGATGCGGAGTTGGCCGAGATGGCCGCCAGGCTCAAGGACAACAACTACCGAATCCTGCTAAGTGAAAGTGGCGAAATCCACCTGCTGGCTGCCGGCATCCACCTGCGAGGAACCAACCCGTACGTCATCATGCAGCAGTTGTTTGACCGTGGACCAAGCAACTTGGATTCGGCACACTCGTTCTACCTAGGCTATGAAATGGCCAAAGCCGTGACCGCGCTGACGCTCGGCAAGAATTATGAACAGGATGAAGCATTGAATTGGGGACTGTTGACACAGGCAGAAAGTGTAAAACGATTGAGTCTTGATCACCAACCGAGACGACTGGGAAGCAAGTCTCGGCAAACACGCGGAGAGCAGGACTCATGACGGTTCAGCGTCATCAGCCCGAATCACGCGGCGCCACTGAGCAGAGTTTTCCCGGATTCGTCCAAGAACTGCGCCCAGCGCCTCAGGCAGAAGATTTGCTTGAGTGTTTTGCCCAACTGCCGCATTGCGTGTTCTTTGATAGCGCATTGCGTCATCAGCGGCTGGGTAAATACTCATTTCTCGCCGCGGATCCATTTGCGTTCATCACGGCGAATGCGGATCAGTCGCACGCCGCCAAAATGGATGCATGGGAAAAGCTACAAATGGCTTTGGCTAAGTTTGCTTCGCCTGCGATCACCGATTTGCCGCCTTTTCAGGGAGGCGCCGCTGGCGTTCTGTCTTATGAGCTGGGAAGCCTTTGGGAGCGGGTTCCCCTTCCAAGGTATAACGAGTTCAAAACGCCATCACTGGCGATCGGCTTATATGACGTCGTCTTGGCCTTTGATCATTTGCGCGACCAAGCGTGGCTGATCTCGCAGGGATTTCCCGAAACCGATTCGGCAGCCCGTGCTCAACGTGCGCATGCCAGGGGTAGGGAATTTCTTCAGTTGATCCAAGGGCGGAAACTCGGCGCAAAAGCCAAGCGAGCAGAGAAACCATCCCTGCTTTCTGGTAATCAGCTTGCGCCGCAGTTTCCCATAGGGCAAAGCGGAAAGTTGACAAGCAATTTCTCAAAGGAAAGGTATTTACACGCTGTCCAACAGGCGATTGACTACATCTTTGCCGGTGACATCTTTCAGGTGAATCTCTCGCAACGACTGTTGCATCCTGCCACGCTGTCAGGCGTTGAACTCTACGCCAGGCTGCGGCGGACCAATCCAGCGACCTTCGCAGGCTACTTTGATGGAGGGAGCTTTGAGATCATCAGCGCGTCGCCGGAAAGATTCCTGTCGATCACTGGCGGTGACGTCGAGGCTCGACCAATCAAAGGCACCCGTGGCCGCCACCGAGCGCCGGAAGCTGACCTGTTCGCTGGAAGCGAACTGCAAGCCAGCGAAAAGGATCGCGCGGAAAACGTCATGATCGTTGATCTGTTGCGAAATGATCTCTCTCGTGTTTGCGAACCCGAAAGCGTGCAGGTGACACAGCTCTGTCAATTGGAGACCTATCAATACGTCAAGCATCTGGTGTCGGCCATTCGCGGCCGTCTGCGCCCTGAATTTTCACCGCTTGATTTACTAGCCGCCTCATTTCCAGGAGGTTCGATTACGGGAGCGCCCAAGGTTCGGGCGATGGAGATCATCGCGGAGTTGGAGCCGACTGCGCGGGAGTCGTACTGCGGATCGCTGGGTTACATTGGGTTTGACGGCGCGATGGATACCAGCATCTTGATTCGTACGATCTCCGCCTCGCACGGCTGGTGGCAATTGCCTGTTGGCGGCGGTATCGTGGCTCAGAGCGATCCGCTGAAGGAATACGAGGAAACCTGGCACAAAGCCCAAGGCTTACTGCACGCGCTCGACCAATTCCCATAGCGAGCAACGCAGCAATTGTGCAGAGCATTCGAATGACGGAACACCCCGTCAAGCGGCGGATGGACACGCGTGCTATCGCCATGTAGAACCGATTTCCGCACTCCGCCGTTTCGGCAATCGGTGGTCTTCGCACCGCACAATGCATGGCGTCTATCCGGTAAATTGGCTTGATCCTGTTGATCGACAATTACGACAGCTTCGCCCACAACCTTGCACGGTACTTTGTGCGATTGGGCCACGAGACGCGTGTGGTCCGCAATGATATGATCAGCGCTCGCGACGTCAAGGACATGTCTCCGCAGGCCGTTGTGCTCTCACCCGGACCATGTGGTCCGGCAGATGCAGGCAGTTGCATTGACGTCGTACGTGCGTGCTGGCGAGAACTCCCGATCCTTGGTGTTTGTCTGGGGCATCAAGCCATTGCGGCAGCGTTTGCCGGGAAGATTGAACGAGCGCCTCAACCGTGGCATGGTCGCAGTTCCACAATCGTTCATAAACAAACAGGCGTTTTTGCCAACTTGCCCAATCCACTCGAAGTTGGGCGATATCACTCATTAGCGGTTGCCAAAGGATCGCTACCTGCGGAGATGCACGTCACGGCCCACACGGCCGATGGTGAAATCATGGCGATCCAGCACACGGCGCGACCGCTGGTGGGTCTCCAATTTCATCCAGAATCAGTTCTGACCGAACATGGGCGAGAAATCCTCGCGAACTTCTTGCGAATGTCTGGGCTGCCTGTCACGCAGGAGAGTGGATCACCGGAAGTTTTGAGTGAGCCGGCTCCTGAGTCCCGGCTCGCGCGGGATGGAGCGCCCGTCAGTTTCTGATATGACAAGCTGATCGTACCACACCTTCCAACACCAAGTAACCGCTTGTCATGACAACGCCGCTTTCCTGGCCGATTTGTGAAGGTCTCGTTGTGACGGATAACGAATCCGGCCAGCCACATCTCGCGGTGATGGGACCGGCGATCTCGCCTGACGAAGCAAATCTCACCTTGCGGCCCTTTCGGACTTCGACGACGTATCACCATTTGCAACGAAAACGCCATGGCGTTTTTCACGTGACCGATGACGTGGAACTTTTGGTGCGAGCCGTCACCGGCGAATGCGCGGAGGCTCCGAAATTTGAACGCACGCCCGGAGGATCCGGGTGGTTGCTGCCAACGGCATGCCGCTGGATGGAGTTTGAAGTCACGGAGATTGATGACTCACGGCAGCGATCCGTCATGCAGGCGCGTGTGGTTTCAGCCCAGTGGCTGCGAAACTTCTTTGGTTTCAATCGTGCGAAGCATGCCGTCATTGAGGGAGCCATTCTTGCGACTCGCCTCGGATTACTTGACGCGGCGTACATTCACGAAGAATTGGCGCGGTTGGCCCCATTGGTCGAGAAGACAGGCACGGAAGTGGAGCATCGAGCCTTTGATCTGCTGCGCGAGTTTGTCGTCAAAAACACTTGCGAGACGGAACTTGGTCAGCGTGTCAACGTTTCGCGCTAGCGCGGTGGCTCAGAGGTTCGATCGAGACCGTCCATGTCATCAACCCACCAGCAAGCCGATCACCCAATAAGACCAGTTGAAGCGCATCGTGTTGCGACGGGGGCGCGGCTGCACTTCGGTCTCTTCTCTCCAGGACGTGCTGCCGGCAGATCGTTCGGTGGCGCAGGCATGATGGTTGACTCGCCAGGTACGGCCATTACAGCGCGGCCAGCAGAAGAATTCTCAGTTCGCGGACAAGAAGCGAGCGGAATCGCCGCGTTGGCTGATCGGATTGCGCAGCACTTTTCAAGACCGCTCCCCCTTGTCGAGCTGGCTGTGGAATCACGGGCGCCGAGACACGCTGGATTGGGTTCCGGCACGCAATTGGCAATGTGTGTTGCAAAGCAGCTCGTCAATGCCTGGCGAACCTCTTGTGACAATCACACCTTGGCGCTCGCTGCTTGTCGCGGAAAACGGTCCGCGATTGGCATCCACGGATTTGAACAAGGTGGATTCCTGATTGACGCAGGCAAGAAGGACAATGACCAAATCGCACCGTTGATTGATCGCATCGAGTTCCCTGCCAACTGGCGCATCGTGCTGATTGATGTCAGCGACAATGCTGACGGAGTCATACCCTCGGCTAAACAACGACAACCAAGTTTTGTCGGCGTTTCGGGAGCAGATGAGGCCGAAGCTTTCGATCGACTTCCGCCTGCATCGTTGGAACGGACGGAAACCTTACGCCGGGAAGCGACTGAAGTTCTCGCGCCTGCTGTACGGGCGAAGAACTTCGAGGATTTTTCTCAAAGCGTCACCCGTTTTAACCGCATGGCCGGAGAGTGTTTTGCGCCGGTGCAAGGTGGCAC
>JALCBR010000174.1 GCA_028066245.1 Pirellulales bacterium
CCAGCAAGTTGGCAAGGGAAGTAGTCAACACGCCCTCTGAGAAATGAACACGTCTGTTGAATTCGATCTCACAACGGTGGAAACCCGTTATCATTGCCTCTGCACAGCGTAACACGCTCGTATACGGACCGTAAGGCTGCCTTCGCTCGATCCTTGTTAATCCCTGGATCAAGCCGTCACTAAAGCGATTGCCCCGCTCCCCCGACAATGACCGCAAACCAGCAGCTCGAGTAACAGGTGTTTGACCTGAGGAGGTGTGCCTGCCCTGTTCTGTGAAGTCACTCCCGTATGAAGACGCACTTTGCTTGACTGCGGTTGCCCTTTCAGAGCACCTATCTGATTGCGTTCCGCTCGCCCGGACGAAGGCTGTCAAATCGTTCCGCGATGGGAGGCCACGCGCCCTGCTCTCACGCGTACGGGCGAAATTGACATTGGTCAAATGTGGAGGGTGTTTTGGGCCTCCATGCGCGCTGCCGAACACCATAGAGGGTTGACGGTTAACATGCTGCTGAACTTAACGTCAGGATTGTCGGCGATGTTTGCGGTGGCGTAGCTGGTCCATTGCATGGGCGTGAAGCGTTTACGCCACCCCCCTGGAGGCGGGAAAAATTTGACCAATGTCAATTTCGCCCGTACGCATGAGAGCAGGGCGCGCGAGGAACGTCGGGGCAATTCAATCACGCGTCCGCGAAGCGATGGGAATTACCGACGAACAGAACACCGATCAAGGAGATCTTCTGGAGCGCTTGTTGATTCTGCTCTGCTTACAAGTCCGGTGTCGTCCAGCACCTCAGCAGTATCCGAACTCGTCAATGCTGGCGACAGAACGTCGCCAAGAAAGCGTTCTAGGCGAGGTATTCGCGACTTCTTGTACTGCGTTGGCCCAATGTTCAGTTAGTATGGAATAACTAAGGTTCTGGGCTTGGCTCTCGATAACGCCCACCATGTTTTCGGGGCGCCGGGTGGCATTCAGATGCTCGGCTAACACCGCCACCGATACGCAACACCTCTTGATTTGTAAGGTGCCCACTGGAAGTCTCTGTTGTCATTCCCGTTCATAACCATTGCGAGTTGCTGCAACGGGCTGTAGCAAGCGTTATGCGTCAGACATTTCAAGGCTGGGAAATGTGTATCGTCGATGACGGATCCGAACAAGACGTGGCGGGCTATCTCCAGGGAATCACTGACCCACGAATCCAATGGGTCCGCAACGAAACGCCCGTCGGTCCGGCGGCCGCGCGGAACCAAGGTATCCTTGCCACGCGAGGAGAGTTTGTCGCTTTTCTTGATGCAGACGACGAATGGGAAGCGAACAAACTCGAAGCTCAGATGCCAAGCATTCGCGATGACTCAAAGGTAGCGCTCTCGTACACGAATTACTCAAAGCGATTGGGAGAACAGCCGCCGCAGTCGAATGTTCTCGAAAAGTATGCCCACGTTTGTGAGGGACAGGTCTTCGAGGAACTTTTGAAAGAGAATTTTATCAACACGTCGTCAGTCATTGTCAGGAGGCCGTTTGTCGCAAAGAGTGGCTTGTTCGATGCGCAGCTTCGGTATGCGGAGGACTACGATCTTTGGTTGAGGCTTTCGAGAGTCGGTGAATTCAGGTACGTGCCGCTCGACTTGTGCCTTTACCGGTTTCATGACGCAAACAGTGTTCTTTCGTACGGCTACGCAACGAAACTCGCACCGATGCTTGAGCTCGTTATTGCCAAGCATTCGGACTTTGAACCCGCAAGGCGTTATTTTAGGAAGCAACTTGGAAAGGCATGGATGACGCGCGCATGGGCCGCTTGGGAAGCTGATGAGTTCATCTGCGCCAGAAGCGCGTTTCTGAAAGCCGCCAAATATGGTCACCGGAGTCGCCAAGCGACTTTCCGCGTATTGTGTGCTGTACTCCCGGAAGTGCTGCTCAAAAGGATTGTTCATTTCGCACGGGGCCGACGGCAACGGAGAGAGCCCCAGGCTCAATTTGACAACGGCAGACCTTAGCGTGCGAGTGAGGTGAAGTCCTCATGCGTAGTTGTGACCTCTCGCCAAACAACTGCGCATACTGCCGCCTGATGAAGGTGATCTCGCTACATGGCATCGTTAGACTCCGATATTTCACTTCGTAGCGATTGCATGGGCATACACGCGTTCAGAGTCAGCAATGTGGCGAAACGTGGCCGTGGCGGACTTACTGCCTGGTTGGCTGGCGAGCAGCCATCAATGGGCAAGAGAAGGCGGCCAGTCATCATGGATTCCGTGCGAAACTCTGCGTACGATGGATCGTATAGCGCTCGCAAGGATGGACTCCTGAATGGCTGACAGCGACACTCGCACTGACTCCCCAAAATCACAGATGCTGGTAGCGCCCTCGAATACGTGGCGGTTCTTGGACTTGCGCGAACTTTGGCGCTATCGAGAACTCTTCTATTTCCTCGCTTGGCGGGACGTAAAAGTTCGCTACAAGCAAACGATTCTGGGTGGAGCTTGGGCGGTTCTGCAACCATTGTTGATGATGGTTGCTTTCACCTTTATGTTCCAGCGAATCGCCAAAGTAGATACGAACGGAATACCGTATCCCGTATACGTTTTTGCTGGGCTCTTGCCTTGGATCTATTTTTCTAACTCCATATCACAGGCGACCAATAGCCTGGTTGCAAGCCAAAACCTGATCACGAAAGTTTACTTCCCGAGAGTCATCCTGCCTGCTGCATCGATCGGTGCTTCCCTGTTTGACTTCGCGATCGCGTTTGGAGTGATCGCCGTGATGATGTTGTGGTATGGAGTTCCAACGTCGTTCACAATTCTGCTCCTGCCGATATTCGTCATGCTGATCAGTTTGGCGGCCGCGGGATTTGCAGTGCTGCTCTCTGGCCTGGCAGTTGCTTACCGTGACGTGCGCTACGTGATGCCGTTCTTGGTACAGGCTTGGCTATTCCTGACGCCCAGTGTTTACACATCTGCGGAAAGCCTTCAACTCAGCCGAGCCGTATCGTTGCTCTTGGCTGTGAACCCAGCGCATGGGTTGATCTTGAACTTTCGCGCCGCGATTTTTGGAACTGAGTTCGATGCTGCTTGCCTGGGGGTCTCAACCGCATCGGCAGCAATGGTTTTTATCCTCGGCGGGATCACATTTCGCCGGGTCGAGCGACGTTTCGCTGACATCATCTAGTCTCACGGAAATGAACACCGCAGTCACCGTCGAATGCCTGTGTAAGTCATATCAAATCGGCACGCGAGCAGGCGCGGGGTATGCAACGTTGCGCGATGCGATTGCGAGCGCGATCCTTGCTCCGGCGCGACGCCTCCGAACATTGTCCGGCGTGGCCAGTCGATCTGGTAGCACAACTCGTTTTGATGCACTTAAGGACGTTTCATTTGAACTGTCCGAGGGAGAGGTGCTGGGGATCGTTGGGAGAAACGGAGCTGGAAAAAGTACGCTTCTCAAGATCTTGAGCCGAATCACT
>JALCBR010000036.1 GCA_028066245.1 Pirellulales bacterium
CTATTTCTTCGGTCCAACCTGATCATCAGAGAACCGATAGCTGAAACGAGAGGTGTCAAAATCGTAAAAGACGCAAGCAGGATCGGCAGCGCAAGTCACTTCCAACATATTGGCCGCGCCACTTTCAAGCATCACAACGAAACCCCACAGCTGACAACCGCAACCAGAGCACATAGAGGGCGTTCCGCCACTGCAAATCCAAACATTATGGGGACTGGGTAGATAGCATTCTGCCCCGTAAACGTTCTGCGTCTCGCTGGCCTGAGCAAGGGAACCTGGGTGCGAGTATTCCTGTCCCATCGCGACCAAACCAGCACCCAGCATGCCAACCGCTAAAATCGTGACTAAAATTCTCATCACTTCCCCCCTCATCATTCAAAAATCTCGCCGAACGTGTCAACCAATCACTGAGCGCCAAGCGAGAGCACGTAAGTACAGTTCTAGCGATCAGCCTGTGCACATGCAAGCAGATTCAAGGTCAATCTGGGGAACGTGTGGGGCCTAATTTTCGGTGCTTTGCAGATTGCTACGGGAATCAAGTGCCCCCCCCATTTCTGGGGGCAGTCATGCAAAGAATCCATGTGTCTGAACGGGAACACCGGCAGAGGAACTTGGCAACCGGACTGCTACTTGGCTACCGCCAGACGCGGTGGTCAAGAGATAGTGGCCGATGGCAATGGCGGATCCGCCGCTGGTGCCCCAAGCAGTGTAGATGCTGTTTATCACCTACTTCGGCGAGTTTGCAGCGCTAGAGGTGTTCCAGCGCCAGCAGTGAATCGCTCTGCCCACAAGTGGCCTTGGCGCGGGGGAACTGTTTTGGCAGTATCCCGCCCCCTTCGGTAATCCTCTGGAAGCACGTGGAACGACCATGCACCAGTCAACAACACGTTGGATCAAGGTGGCGCCGGTTTGCGCTGTGGCCGTACTCATGGCCTTGCCCGGCTGCGCGCCCTGGGGCCAAACGCAGGCGAGGATGAACAGCGCCTGGAATTCAGCGATTGATCCATGGCGTGAATTTGGCCAGGAAACGGCCAATGCGCTGAGTCCGGACGGCAACGGCGTCGCCAATGAAGCCCGGGAATTGCATAGTAACCTGGACAACGGCCTGCAGAGGCGCTGAATCTTCGGTCAAATTCCGAGATCGGAAATAGATCCATCCTCCAGCTTGCCGGTGGGTGGATTCTTCGTGCGCGCGACAAGCGATCTGCGCAACAGGTAATCTCATGATCGGCCGGCAGCTAAGCCAATCCGCCACTGATTGATCGCAAAGCCGTTGGTCAGAAGATGCGACCGCGTCTAGTAGATGGCTGGCCGTTTTGGGCAGCCGCGCCGTTATCCTCAACTGCCGGCGGTGGCAGCCGTTCCTCGGAAAGATTTGACTCTCGCAGCAACTTCCTGGCCACGCGGTGCGGCAAACTCTCTGCCTCCGCCTGCCGTTCTACCTCTTCCAGTTGCACGGTGGCTTCAGTTTGATGACCTAAGCCCGCGTAGAAATATCCCAGCACCAAACGGGCTTCCACGTCGTGGGGGATGTCGCGTACGGCGGATTCCGCCTTGCGGAGCTGGCGCGTGAACGCTGCTGGCGATCCGTAGTACAGTTTGTAGTCTTTGGTGATCGTGTGCCACTTTTCGACGGGTGAACTGGCCAGCAACAGATCAAGGCCAGCAGCCGCGTCGGCATAGTTTCCCGAGCCCAATTCAGCGTGGATGGACAATGCCAGCGGCTCAACGCTCCCTGGTGCTTGTCGGTTCATTTCACCGGAAAATTCGATCGCCGCTGCAAAGTCGCCACGTTTCAAAGCCGCCAAGGCCTTCGATCGCACCGCCGCGAAACTTCCTTCAGCTCTCGGCTCGTGGACGGTGCTTTCGTTCGGCCCACCGCCTGACGTGTCTACGCGCTGATTCGCCCCAGAATCCTCTGCATAGACTGGGCGACTTTCCCAGGTCGTTGGGCTGCGCTGGATCGATTCCATTCCCATGGGCTGCCGAATCGGATTGTCATAGCGATAGCCGAAGAGATCGACATTGCTCAACGGCAACCAAGGCGCTTGCATGACCGAATCCGCCAAAGTACCCGAGGGCGAAACACCGACAGCACCAGGGCCGTCATATGCCTGCCGAGGCGGCAAAGCGGAACGGCGACGCATCTCGTTGTTCCAACCGAGTTGTCGCGCCGCCGCATTCAGGCGTTGCTGTTCGGCAATCCGGTGAGCCTCTAGCCCTGCCTGGAGCGAATTCGACAACTCGGGCACTCGCTCGAAGCGGCCCACATTTTCGCCCTGCTTTGAGTTCTTATGTTCGGCAGTTGGTAACGGAAGGACATCCGCGTTGTTTTCTTCTTGAGCGATAACCGACGATGCCGCGGTGGAAGCGACAACCACCGCAAGAAGTGTAACGACCGTCCCGCGATCCATCTGCTTCCGCCTACTCATGGCCTGACTCCGTTGGCGTTTTCGTGGTGGGGAGATAGCGTGCACGCAATCTGACTTCCTGTGTCCGCCAACTTCATTCTATCGCCTTGGCGGCCGATTCGGCAAAGAATTGGCTACTGTCAAGTGGCGAGCAACAAACTGCACCACCTCCTAAAGCAGCGGGCTCATTAGCCGGACCATGTTCTCCCAAAGTCGTTTACCACGCGAGCGGCGGTGCCATTGAGCGAAGGTCATCTGCCGGCACCGATGGGCATAGTCATCCTGGAGTTCCCGAATTTGCCGCGTGGCTTCCCGCTGGTAGAGCAGCACGTTGAGTTCAAAGTTCAGCGCAAAGGAACGGATGTCGAAGTTCGCCGTGCCTACCAATGCGATATCGTCATCAACGGTCAAGGTTTTAGTGTGCAGCAATCCCTCGCCGAAAAAATGCAGCTCACCACCGACTTCAAGGAAGTCGTTATAGTAAGCTCGGGCCGCTGCACCGACGAGAATCTGATCGAGTTTGCGGGGCACAATCAAGCGGACCTGTACGCCTCGCAGCACGGCGGTTTGAATTGCCTGCATCAGGGGTTCGTCAGGCACGAAATAGGGCGTCGTGATGGTCACCTGCTGCCGAGCGCCGTGAATCGCAGTCAGGGCCACGCGCTGGTAGTTTTCCGTTGGATAACTGGGGCCGCTGGGAAGCGCCTGCGCGGGGATGTCGCCTGTCATTTCCGGATCGGGAAACAATCCTGGACTCTCCAGAACCTCTTCGGTCTCGTGATACCAGTCAGAGAGAAACACGGCCTGAAGTTCCAGCGTGACCGGCCCGGTCATGCGGATCATCATGTCATGCCAGACCAACCGGCGCTTGCCATAGTTGGCGTTGACGATGTTTTGCGAACCAGTGTACGCAATCCGCCCATCAATAATGGCCAGCTTGCGATGATTGCGGATGTCAATCCGTGCCATCCGGCGGCGAAACAATCCCACCGGCAACATCGGTCGAACGTCGACGCCGGACGCGCGAACTTGTTCAGCGTCCCGCTTGAGGAAGTTTGCCGAGCCAACTCCGTCGACCAGCAATCGGCACGTCACACCACGTTCAACAGCTCGGGCGAGTGCGTCAGACACGCGGCATCCGGTTTCATCCGCGACAAAGATGTAGAAGAGAAGATTGACATGGTTTTCGGCCGCATCGATGTCGGCAATCAGTCGGCAAATGAAATCATTGGTCTGCGATAACACGTCCATGCGATTTCCTCCCAGGATCGGCATGTGACTGAGCTTTTCGGCGAGGTGCACGGCCGGCTGCGTGTGCGAGTCGACACGGGGACGGACGATGTTGGGGTGCTGATGAAATCGCTGCCAGAGAGCTTGGAATTTGGCCATCAGCCGTGCGTGACGGGTGAGTCGCCGTCGGGGAAGCCGGTCTTCACCGATCAAGATGTAGGAGATCAATCCGAAGATCGGAAGAAAGAAGATTACCAGCAGCCAGGCCATCGCGGAGTTTGGCCGGCTGCGTTGCGTCACTACGGGGATCATCGTCAGGCGGATGAGCCAATCGGCGATGAAGAACCCCCAGTTCCTGATGAAATCCCATGTCGAGGAACCTGAGACCTGGGGGTGAGCCCCGTTTGAGCCTTCTACGCCTAGCAGCAGGTCTAACCAGTCCATGAGCGGTTTTATCGAAGGTCGCAACAAGCGCGGCATCTCTCGCCGATAGCCAGACACCGGGCGAAGGACTATAACGTCTCAAGTTCAGCTGCGCTGCTCCCTTGAGCCGGATCAGATCGATATTGATCGCAGCGTCATCAGCCACTACCCATGTTATCGCTAATCAAATCCCGTGTCGTCCCGCCTGCCCTCCTTTGAACATCTGCCTGTCGCGACGCTTGCTGCTCCAATCTTGTGGAGGGTCAACCAGGCAGCTGACACCGCTTCATTTTTGGAATGGCTTACCCTGACGCTGAAGGACGCGTGGTCTGCACAATGCGTCATTGTCTACAGCCGCAATGAAGATGAGTGGCAACTGCGGGCCACGGCGGGGGAATCGGCGGAGTTGCCCACGTCTGATCTGTTAGCGGACGCGTGTGATCGAGAAGAGCCAACCCAGAGTGAACGCTGGCTGGCGATTCCTATGATCACATCGTCAACCCGTGTTGACACATTGGCAGTATCGCACGGCTCACTGACTGCGGACATCGTGGAAGAAATTACGGCGACCTGTCAGGTCATAACGAGTGCATTAGGGCGGATTCGCCGACAAGCCCAGTTGCAGCGACGATTGCAGCGGCTGGAAGCCGTGCTGGAGATTGCCGCCGATTGGAACCAAACGCATGAGATGGTTCCGTTGTTGCGACGGATGGCGGAAGCCTCGACCAAGCTCCTTGCTGCGGATCGCGCCAGTATTTTTCTCTGGGACAAAACGAAGAAGATTCTCGTTGGTCGACCCGCCTTGGGTGTCGAGGGTGACGAGTTGCGAATCCCTGATGACGCCGGAGTTGTCGGGCAAGTTGTGCAGACCGGTGAGCCAGCGCGGGTCAACCAACGCCGTGGCCAAGATCAAATTTCACGGTCTGTCGATGAACAACTCGGCTATCAGACCGATACGCTGATCTGTGTCCCGCTTCGCGGCTACGGCGGCGAACTGTTTGGCGCGTTTGAAGTCCTCAACAAGTTGGAAGGAGACTTCACGCCTGAAGATGAAGAAGCGTTGACGGAGTTGGCTCATCATGCGGCGATCGCCTTGGAGAATACTCAGGAACGTCAGCGGTTGCTGGAGGCCAAACAGCGAATCAGTGCGCAAGCGGCTGAAGGCGTGCGGCTCGTCGGGGAAAGCCCTGCCATGCGCAAGCTGAGAGCAACTGTCCAGCGCGTGGCCGAGACTGAATTGGCCGTGTTGATCTTAGGAGAGAACGGAACAGGTAAGGAAGTTGTCGCCCAAAGCGTGCATTACCTGGGCGCGCGACATGAAGAACCCTTCATTGCTGTCAACTGCGCAGCCATCAGTGAGACGCTACTGGAAAGTGAACTCTTTGGCCATGAAAAAGGCGCGTTCACCGGCGCTGATGAAATGCGCCGTGGCAAGTTTGAACTTGCCTCGGGCGGAACCATCTTTCTGGATGAAATTGGCGACATGAGCTTGAACGGTCAAGCCAAGCTGCTCCGCGTTTTGGAAGAAAAGGTCGTCGTCCGTGTTGGCGGTTCAGAGACCATTCCTACAGACGCGCGGGTTGTTGCCGCGACGAATCAGGATCTCGCCCGCCTGGTCTCCGAAAAGAAATTCCGCGAGGACCTCTATTTTCGACTGAACGTGGTGACGTTGCAGATTCCACCACTGCGTGAACGACCTGGCGATATCCTGCTGCTGGCCGAGTTTTTTCTGGGTGAGTTTTCTGCGCGGGCTCGCCGCCCGGCTCCTGGATTCTCCGAAGCTGCCAGGTCACGGCTAGAAACCCACGCCTGGCCGGGCAACGTCCGCGAACTCCGCAACTTGATGGAACGCCTGGCGTACCTCTTTCAGGGGACAAAAATTGACGCCGATGACTTGGCTTTCATCCTCTCGCCGCAGTCCGCTCAAGCGGAAAGCCCCATCTATGGCGACCTCACCCTGGCTGACGCCACGGCCGAATTTCAGGCGGACCACATCCGCAGGGCAATCGATCTCTCCCGCAACAACATGACCGACGCCTCCAAACGCTTGGGGCTGCACCGCTCCAACCTCTACCGCAAGATGCGGCAACTGGGAATGGATGTTGACGAGACCGGTAGGTGAAGTTGGTTGTCGTTTGATCTTGATATGGAGAGCGTAAAACTCGCGACGTTGTCTCCAGATGTCTGGAGCTACTGCTAACGTGCGCGCAAATGACGCAGAATACTCTGCGAACATGAACTGAATCAGCCGAACTTGGCTGCTCTGGCGCGTGTCGTTTTCGCGACAGGTATTCTCATTCTGAGCCAAATTCTCATCAATCGCGAGATTCTTGGATTTCACACTGGCAGGATTCACCTTCCATAAACCATTTCCAGGGAAAGATTTAACGGAATACAACCTGACAAGATCTCATCCCGGCATGACGCTTGCTCTAAGTGGTACTGCATCAGAGACCACCAAATCGCCTGGAGAGCTGCCATGACAACCAACCAGATTAAAACCGCCAAGCGAATCGTCGCCGCGGAAGGTTATTTGGAATTGGGTCTTCCGGACCGGGCTTTGGATGAGCTGTTTTCTTGCGACCCTTCTGAAAGCAACTTCCAGGCTGCGGCTCAGTCACTGGCAGCTGAAGCTCGTTCACAAATTGATGTTGGACTTGGAGTTGCAGTCGCGGTCGCGGAACCCATTGAGCGGTCGGAGCAGGCCGAACTACAATTGGCCGAATGTTATCGCCGCATCGGATTTGGCAGCCAGTCCGCCAATATCGTGGCTAGCAACACGCGAGGCGCGAAATAGCCGCCTCCGATGCTCTGCTGACAGCTTCCTGCAATCTCCCGCACCCGTCCGAACCCAAACCGACCAGATACGCAGACTCTTTCCTCCCCAAAAGAACCCGCAGGAAAACCCAGGCTCACGCTTGGGTTTTCTTGTGCGCGCATTGGCATTTGCCGCTTTGCCGGACTCCCGCATAAGGCGAATGACGGGCTCTTGGCACCGCCATCTATGAGCTGCGTACAACAGTCTCATCAATAACGCGGAGGACGCCTGCCACGCGCGTGCAGACGTGACGGCAAAGCTGCTTCTCGTACAATGAACTGACGGAGCCTTGCAAGACTACGGTCCCGTGTTTTGCGTCTACCTGCAAGTCACAATCGGCAGGCGCAGCGCGGTGGCTAAGATACCGCGTTACCCGGTTTTGCAAATCAGCGTCCGCCTGTTGAGCGGGGAATACCATCCGTGATCTCACTTCTTTGAAGAGTGTGAAGAAACATTGTATGCGCGTGCGCTAATCCGACAAGGAAAACTGAATAACAACCGCGAGATCATCAGCTAGCATCGCATTCGCTTGGTGGCGTCATACTAAGAATGTGTGCATCCAGTAACCTTGAATTGCCCTCTCCTCCCAGTCCCCCAAGCTTGCAAGTTTCACGCTTGCAGATCCATTGCGGCTTGTCGCATGATGTTCCCGCAAACGAACTCTCAATTGATTGCTCTCCCTGTGAACAGCTCCTTCGTGGATTGTTAGTCAATGAAGCTCATCAAAGTCGCCGCCGCGGTGCTCAACCAGACTCCGCTGGACTGGCCCGGCAACAAAACCAACATCTTGGCAGCCATTGAAGCCGCACGAGAACAAGGCGTCAGTGTCCTCTGCCTGCCAGAACTCTGTATCTCCGGATACGGTTGCGAGGACGCTTTTCTTTCGCCGGACGTTCAAGCAACGTCGTTGGATGTTCTTGCGGAAATCGTCACGGCAACTGACGGCATGATCGTTTCGCTGGGATTACCGCTGCTGTTCAACAACGCCCTCTTCAACACGGCCTGCCTGGTGGCCAACGGCCGGATCTTGGGATTCGTTGGCAAGCAAAATCTGCCCGGTGACGGTATCCACTATGAACCGCGATGGTTCAAACCTTGGCCTGTGGGCGTGCGCTCCAACATCCGCATCAACAAGATTGATTATGCCGTTGGCGACATCGACTTCGATTGCGGTGGTGTGAAAATTGGGTTTGAAATCTGTGAAGATGCCTGGGTGGGCGATCGACCAGGCGGCGAACTTTCCGAGCGCGGCGTGGACGTGATCCTCAACCCATCGGCCAGCCACTTTGCGTTCGGAAAGACCGAGGTGCGTCGGCGATTTGTGCTAGAAGGTTCCCGGGCCTTTGGTTTGAGCTACATCTACAGCAACTTGCTGGGAAACGAGGCCGGCCGCGCAATCTACGATGGTGACGCGATGATCGCCTGCAACGGCAAAATGCTGGCGACCGGCAAGCGATTCTCATTTGAAAACGTGCAGATCACGACCGCTATCATCGACGTCGAGCTCACACGGATGGCTCGGGCGAAGATGGCGATGTTCAAGCCAGACTTTCACGAACGAGAGAATGCCCGGATCGAGGCCGATTTTGACTTCCCCGAGGTCATGCCGGAAGTGCAAGACGTAACCAATGCTGCCTGGGAGTCATCACCGGATGTGAAGGAGGAGGAATTCACTCGTAGCGTCCGCCTGGCGCTATTTGACTACATGCGAAAGAGCCACTCGCGGGGTTTTATTGTTTCGCTCTCTGGCGGAGCTGATTCGGCCGCCGTTGCCACGCTCGTGGCCTCCATGGTTTCCGCCGGAATTGACGAGTTGGGCTTTGACGGCTTTCGCAACAAGCTCTCATACATTGACAGCCTGGAGTCCGCGACAGATGTCCGCGGCGCAGTAAAGGCATTACTCACATGCGCGTATCAAGGCACACAAAACAGCTCCGAAGTCACCCGCAATGCGGCACAGAGCGTCGCTGATGGGTTGGGCGCTGACTACATGGAGTTTGACGTCGATGCGCTCGTGCAGGGCTATGTCGATCTCGTCGAAAAAGGTTTAGGCCGCAAGCTCACCTGGGAGCAAGATGACATTGCGCTGCAGAACATTCAGGCTCGTGTCCGTGCTCCCAGTGTGTGGATGTTGGCTAACGTCAAAGGCGCGCTGCTAACAGCAACCAGCAATCGCTCTGAAGCGGCGGTGGGTTATGCGACCATGGATGGAGATACCAGTGGGGGACTGAGTCCCATCGCTGGAATTGATAAAGCCTTCCTCCGTCACTGGCTGCGCTGGATGGAAACAACGGGACCGCTCGATGAAGCTCCCGTACCAGTGTTGGGAACGGTCAACTCGCAACAGCCTACGGCCGAATTGCGCCCGCAGGCAGCCGAACAGACTGACGAAGGCGACTTGATGCCCTATGACCTGCTGGACTCCATTGAACGGCTGGCTATTCGCGACAAACACTCACCGCTGGAAGTCTTCAAACTCGTCCGGGCAGAGTTTGCCCAGTACGCACCTTCGCAACTTGGGCCCTGGGTGGAGCGGTTCTTCACGCTCTGGTGCCGCAACCAGTGGAAGCGAGAACGCTACGCCCCTAGCTTTCACTTGGACGATGAGAATCTTGACCCTAAAACCTGGTGCCGGTTCCCGATCCTCTCCGGCGGTTATCACAGGGAGTTAAATGAACTTCGCGAGTACGTGAAGCAGCTGGGCTGAGCCCACAGCAAATCAAGTGGTGCTAGCCGCGTAACTCTGCCAAGCCTGTGGCGAGCTCGACGATCCGCCATTCAAGCCAGTGCCGATCTTGGTCTCGCTTGCGATGACTGACAAAGCCTGTATGGCCGCCGGCGGGAACAATCATCACACGCACATGTGGGCTTTGCGGTAATTCGTGGAAGGCGTCTGCGGGGATCATCGGATCATCGGCCGCGGTCAAGATGAGCGTAGGCACGGAAATCTGGTCGACGACATTTCGCGCTGCCGCTCGTAGGTAATAATCCTCCACGCTGGCAAAACCCCAGAGCGGCGCAGTATAGACATCGTCGAACTCGCGCAGTGTCCGCGGACGCCGTGCGAAGCCAAGGTTGATGTCCTCCCGATGTTGTGCCCGGTAGCGAAGCCGCTTGTAGAGGACGCTGGTGAAGCACCAATCGTAGATTCGATTGAAGCCACGGCTCAGCATGTCGCTACAGCGGAGCATATCCAGGGGAGGACAAACAGCCATCGCGGCGTCTGGCAGCAGTTGCCCATGAGTGTTCGCCTCGCCGAGCATTTTGAGTAGCGCATTACCGCCCAGTGAAAATCCAACGGCCAACAACGGTGAGTCGGCGATCAAGCGGCGAACCGCTGAGGCTGCCACGGCGATATCTTCTCCGCAGCCACAGTGATAACTCTTGGTAGCCAAGAGTGCGCCTGCGCCCGCACCGCGGAGATCCAATCGCAGACAGCGGACACCACGCTCCGCAAGCTTGCGAGCCAAGCGAATCATGTAAGGGCTGCCATGGCAGCCCGCCAGCCCATGAATCAGCAGCGCCGCCGCGTCACCCTGCTTCCAGCCTGACGGGGCATCATCGTGCAGAGCCAGCTGATCACCGTCACTCAGCGAGACCTCGTGTAGCTGCGTGGGAAGGACGTGTCGCCCGGAGGGGAGCCAAGCAGACAAGATGGTCTGAACGTGTTGGTTTCGCAGCAGCCACGGCGTGCGGAATTCCGGCCAACTCTCTGGTAAAGCAAGCATGAATCTCAGCTTGATCGCTAGGTCAGCAGTTCACCAGCGAAGACAGAACACATGAACGGCCGAAGGAAGCCACGATTTTCACGATGCTGGCTGCCATTGCCCTGACCGCCCCATTGTGGCAGTCTACGGATTCGTTGCGTTTTTTCAGTCCGGTTTCCGAAGACTCAATTCTCAACATACCATTCTTCGCAGCGAAGGCCATCAACCGTGACCCAGGCGCCTGCCAAACGACACTTCGTTCTCTTCGCCGTGGTGGCGGTGTTGGGACTTTCGCTCGATTTGGCGAGCAAGAGCTATGCTTTTCATAAGTTAGGGCATCCGTCCGTCAACGGCGGAAAAGAGGCATGGTTGATTGAAGGCTTCTGTGGTTTCCAGACGAGCCTTAACGAGGGAGCACTCTTCGGTCTGGGCCAGGGGTACGCTTGGGCATTTATTACTCTCGCGTTTGTCGCTTTGCTGGGCATTGGGAGTTGGTTCGCACTGGGAGCTCCCGGCAAGGACAAGTTGTTGACCGTGGTGTTGGCGATGTTGGTGGCTGGGATTCTCGGAAATCTCTACGACCGCATGGGATTGCCGGCATGGGAAGGCGATTGGACGTGGCCGGTTGATACGATCAACACCCGCGCCGGCATTGAACACGCCGCCGGTGACCGCATTTATGCCGTCCGCGATTTTATCTTGTTCCGCTTCGGCAGTTATCAATGGCCCAACTTCAATATCGCTGACAGCCTGCTGGTCTGCGGCGTGGCACTGATGTTCCTGCATGCCTACGTGCTAGAACCGCGGCAGCGAAAACGCGAGAGCGGGAAGGCGGATGCAACAGAAGTTGAATCGGCGTAGCAGTGTTCAAGTTGGCATCCTCCGTGGAGCCCATGCGCCAAGCTCTCACGCGTACGGGCGAAATTGACATTGGTCAAATTTTGGGGGGCGTTTCGTGCCGCCCAAGGCGCTGCCGAGCGCCATAGGAGGTTGACGGTTAACAGGCTACTGAACGTAACGTCAAGGTTGTCGGTGATGTTTGCGGTCCCGTTGCCGGTCCATTGCATGGGCGTGAAGCGTTTGCGCCACCCCCCTGGAGGATGGAGAAATTTGACCAATGTTAATTTCGCCCGTACGCCTGGGAGCAGGCCGCGTGAGGAACGCCGCGGCAATTCCATCACGCATCCGCGAAGCGATGGAACTACCGACGAACAATACGCAAATCGAGGAAATGCTCTCGATCGCTTTATTGATTCCGGTTCTGCTGGCAGTCGGGTGTCGTTCAACCCTCAGCAATATGCGAATTCGTCAATGCGACGGAACGCCAACAAGCAAAGCGCTCTCGTTCCCTTCTCACCCCATCATCTGCTGCGCCGGAACGGGGAAATCGCCGCACAGGCTACGGACGTCTTCGCGGATTGTCGTGAGCAGCTTCTCATCATCGGGCGATTTGAGCGCCTGAAGAATCCACGCGCCCACCTGCCGCAACTGGTCCGGCCCCATGCCACGGGTAGTGAGTGCCGGTGTGCCGATACGGATTCCGCTGGGGTCAAGCGGTTTCCGCTGGTCAAAGGGGATCATGTTTTTGTTGACGGTGATGCCACAGCGATCCAGCGTTTCCTCCGCTTGTTTGCCGCTGAGGTCAAACACCGTAACATCTGCCAACACCAAGTGATTGTCCGTGCCGCTGGAGGAAAGCCGCAGCCCGCCTGCGATCAACACTTCGGCCAAGGCTTTTGCGTTATCGACAATCGTCTGTGCGTACTGCTTAAATTCCGGGCGTAACGCTTCGCCAAAACAGATCGCTTTGGCCGCCACCACGTGCATCAACGGACCACCCTGCGCACCTGGGAAGATGTTACGATTGATATCCTTGGCGTACTCCTCGCGACAGAGGATCAAACCAGCCCGCGGCCCGCGCAGCGTCTTGTGCGTGGTGGTTGTGACGAAGTCTGACACCGGCACCGGGCTGTTGTGCACTCCGCCAGCTACCAACCCCGCGTAATGAGCCATGTCAACAAACAGCTTCGCACCCACATCGTCGGCGATCTCGCGGAAGCGAGCGTGGGGGATTTCTCGCGGATATGCGGAAGCGCCCGCAACAATCAGTTTGGGCTTGTGCTCCTTCGCCAGTGTTGCCACCTGATCAAAGTCAATCAGGTGTGTATCCTCCGTTACGCCATAGTGCACAAAGTTGTAGAGCTTGCCGGAGATGTTGAGCTTCATCCCGTGCGTCAGGTGTCCGCCATGGGCAAGATCCAGTCCCAGTACAGTGTCTCCAGGTTGAACCGCAGAAACATAAACGCCGAAGTTAGCTTGGCTGCCTGAATGCGGCTGCACGTTGGCGTGCTCCGCGCCGAAGAGCTGCTTGGCGCGGTCGATGGCAATCTGCTCGGTGACGTCGACGTGCTCGCAACCGCCGTAATACCGTCGTCCGGGGTAGCCTTCGGCATATTTGTTGGTGAGTACGCTCCCTACGGCTTGCTGGATTGCCGGCGAGGTGTAGTTTTCGCTGGCAATCATCTCTAGTCCATCTTCCTGCCGTTTGATCTCGTCAGCGATGGTTTGCCAGACTTGGGGATCGGTTTCCTGGATGAAATTGCGTGAGCTAGTCATGGGCACGACAAGGCAGATATGTTGAAGATCGAGACAAGAAACAGAGCCCACTGTCGGCATTCATTCTCAAGCCAAGTCCCTGCGGCGTCAATTGCCAAGGAAAACTAGAGGCTGGCTGGCAGCGTCTTACGGTCGGTCTTGGCTGCCAATCTCTTTGACTGCCACACTCTCATCATTGAAGTCGGTCGTCCGTTGGTGAGATTGTCTGCTTCCGTGCCACTCAATGCGGATCACGGGTCACATTCAGCGAGCACTGAAGTATGGATGTGGGCAGCGTCTGAGCTGTTCAAGGCAAATGTTCGATCATTTGCATTGGCACAGAAAGGATTCGGGCATGCCACATCGAGATTCCCAAGATGAAAACGCGCGAGTGAAGCCTGTGGCGCTGGCGCATCTGATCGGCGTTGTTCGCCGCCAAACAACAAAACTCGAAGCACAACTCTTGCGTAAGCTTCCCGGCCCGACGATGATGTTGAAGCTCGCCAACCCCACCGAAACATTGGCGACAACTCAACGGACATGAGCGAATCATCTCGCTCTTAGAAGGCAGAACCGTTGACGACGACTCCCGCCATTCCCTTCACTGATCTCGAAGATACAACTCGAATACCTCAAGCGATTCGTGTTTAAGAGAGTCACGATGAACCCATCCTTGGGAGGGGTGCTTCGGCGCTCTTGTTGCGCAACCACTCACGTGATGAGATGAAGAGCTTCGCGTTGCGAACAGTGCAAGTTGGAGCAGATCGAGTCGCGTACGTGAGTGGTTCAAATTCAGGCCAGTGTTCCTAGAGCAATGGCAAATCAGTTTGGTGTGGAAGAGCTGTCAAAAAGCAAAACCTCAGGGCAATGGCTGAAAGTTTGTTTCATCGCGCATTTCGGATGCTTATGATGCACCGTCTAATCTTCGTGGCTGACCAAATTCCACGAGGCGATCGCCAACACCCTTCCATCCCTTTCCTCCCTTCCTTTGCGGATAACACTCCAATCCGTAGCTGCGATTCTTGCTTGGTTACAAAGTACCGCCTGCGTCAAGATTGGGCCTGTGACGTACAAGTAACGGCGCAAGAGAAACACGTTCACCGCACAGACTCTGGTTCGACCGTGCAAGCGAGCTGACATCCTCCGGCACCTGTCAATCTTTGCAAAATTGACTTGTTGCGCTTGCTGGTTAACGTTCCATCAACGTTTCACATCAAGAGGGTCTCAAGATGAGAGAATTCATGCGAATCGTCAAAGTTCTACTCCTATTCTCGGCGGTGATTCCTCTTACGAGTTCTACTTCGCACGGGCAAGATCGTGATCAAAAAGCACGCCTTGCAGAATGGTCGAACTCGTTGGAGTGGAGGTCAATTGGACCCGCAACGATGGGAGGACGCGTCATCAGACTTGTCGTGTGTCCAACAGACCACGACCTCTACTGGGTCGCAACAGCGGGTGGTGGATTGTTCAAGACGGAGAATGGTGGTGACACATTTTCCCCTCAGTTCCAATACGAGCGCACGATGGCAATCGGGGACGCCGCGGTCGCACCGTCTGACCCGAACATACTTTGGGTTGGAACAGGTGAACACAACCCGCGTAACTCTGTGTCCTACGGTGATGGCATTTATAAATCGACCGATGGGGGAGAAACCTGGAAGAACATGGGATTGGCGGAAACACGTCACATCGGGCGCATCGCCATTCACCCGCGGGATCCCGATATCGTCTACGTTGGAGCAATGGGACGCACATGGGGTCGAAACGAGGAACGAGGGCTCTACAAGACGACAGACGGGGGAGAGACTTGGGAGAAGGTTCTCTACGTCGATGATCAGACGGGTGTCATCGAAGTCCAAATGAACCCGAACGAGCCAGATACATTGCTTGTTGCGACCTATCAACGACAACGCGACATCTACGATTCCGGAGAGCCTGCGGTCAGCGATGGGCCGGGAAGCGGTGTCTGGAAGACGACTGACGGAGGAGAGACATTTCGCCGACTCACCGAAGGATTGCCTGAAGATGACATGGGACGGACGGGGATCGACTACTACGACGGCGACCCAGATATCGTCTACCTGATCACGGGCGGCGCGCGCGCCAACCGACGTGAGAATGGAACATATCGGTCAGACGACGGCGGCGAGTCATGGAAGCGAGTCAGTAGCGAGGCACAGCGTCCGATGTATTACAGTCAAATCCGAGTTGATCCCACTGACCCGGATACTGTCTTTGCCATGGGGGTCAGACTTCGAAAATCGACCGACGGAGGGGAGTCATTTGAAAATGTTGGACGGGGAACACACGTCGATCATCACGCACTCTGGATTGACCCAGATGACAATAGTCACGTCCTGCTAGGAAACGATGGTGGACTGTATGAAAGCAATGACGGCGGTGCGCGGTTTAGTGCTTTGAAGAAGATGGCACTCGGCCAATTCTATGACGTGGCCGTCGATACACGGCGTGACTACGCTGTTTCTGGAGGACTCCAGGATAACGGCACATACTATGGCCCGCATATGAAACGCGGCTCACGGGGCCCGACAAATCGAGATTTTTACTCCATCGGCGGTGGTGATGGCTTCGTCGTTCAAATCGATCCGACTGATCCGACTCGCGTATTCCTAGAATCCCAGAACGGTAATATTCGGCGGACGACGATCAGGCCGAGAGGCCGGCGGTCAGGTCGAAACGAGACCTCGACTCGTGAAGGCCGAAGCTCAACGGAAACCAGCCAATCAACTTCAAGCCAAGATGAACACAGCGGTGATGATGACTGCGGCAGCCAAATGCAAGACACGGCTGAGAACAATGGCAGTTCGCAAGATCAGCAGCAAAGCCAACAACGCAGTCAGCAACGGAATCAGCAAAATCGCTCACAAAATCGTCAGCGAAGGAGAAGGGGTCTCAAGCCAAGTGCTCCCGAAGGTGAGCGGGCACGTTGGGCATGGAAAACGGACTTTATTCTTTCACCACATAATCCGCGTATCTACTACCTGGCCGGAAACTTCGTCTACAAGTCATCAAACTACGCAGAAGATCTAAGGCCAATTTCCCCCCGGATTTCGCTAACGAACAGCGGAGCTGGTACTGCGATTACGAATTCACCGCTCAACCCGGATGTGATTTATGCGGGAACGGATGATGGTGGACTTTGGGTGACCCGCGACGGTGGATTCAGTTGGAAAGCGGTTCACGAAAATACTGGCGTTCCTGTCGCCTGCTATGTCTCAACACTTGAAGCCTCAAGGTACTCCGAGGGACGGTGCTACGTCGCATTTGATGGGCACCGATCGAATGACGAAAGGCCGTTCATCTATGTAACGGAAGACTTCGGGGAAACATGGCAGCCGTTGACGGATGACCTGCCGGAATTCGGTTCAACGCGATGTCTGCGCGAGGATACCGTCAACCCGGATTTGCTCTATGCTGGAACGGAATTCGGCGCATTTGTGAGTCTCAACCGTGGCGAAGATTGGGCGAAGCTTGGTGACCGCCTTCCGTCGGTTGCCGTACACGATTTCGCGATCAATGACGCAGCGGCCGAAATTGTCGCAGCGACACACGGAAGAAGTTTTTGGATTCTCGATATCGCATGGCTGCGGCAAGCGAACGCGGATGTTGCCAATTCCGATGCTCACTTATTTGAGCCAAATCCGGCGGTGCTGTGGCAATCGCCATCATCGCCTGGTCGCGAGCCAAGGACGGGCGAATTTGTCGGTGAGAACCCGCCATTTGGCGCCGTCATCTACTACATGCTCAAGTCTCCAGCTGATCGGGTCGCAGTGAGAATCCTTGACAGCGACGGTCAAGTCATCCGGCAGCTTCGCGGCGAAGGTTCAGCTGGTGTGAACCAAGTCATTTGGGACTTGAAGGACCCCCGCGGGGGGGCAGAAGAACTGGTTTGGCCCGGAGAGTTCCACGTCGAAGTGATCGTCGACAACAAGAAGCTCGAAACGACGTTGGAGGTTCACCCGGACCCCGCGACGGAACGTAACTAGCCAACGTTTGTCCGGTAAAGATTCGATACATCGATACGAAGTGCGGATCTTGTTAACGACAGGACAGGCGAAAACGGAGCGCTAGTCCGATTTTTCGGAACGGAGCCGCGCGAGAGTAATCTCGCGCGGCTCCGTTGCTCGATTGGGCATTAGTTTATCACCGTGCGCTACACATATGACGATCGCGATCCATCACGGTTCATACTGCATCGCTTTGGCTCAAGTTGCGCTCTCCTTGTAGGCAGCCAAATCAAGCTTGTTGGCAGGTGCATCGTCACCGGCACACCGGGCGGCTGGCCACGCGGCGTCCAACTGTCCGCTATCGCACTGTGGCTGCGCTATTTTCAGCGGATTATTCTGGTCGTGCGGTGTTTCCGCCAGATGCCTGTTGCTAAAGCTCAACGCCAGCGTTAGCTGCTTATTGACGCAACTTTCCTGGAACAATTGAGCTACGCTTTGGCAGCGAAATTGTTTCATGCGCCTGCCTGCTATTTGTCCATTTGCTTCCCGAGATCACCCCATGCGTTCCACATTGCCACGAGTTATCGCGTTCTTGTTGGGTTTGTCTATCTTCTCGTTCCTTGTGGTGACGTCCGCGACAGCGATGGCCGTAAGTCAAGATGACGAAGGCCAGGACCAGGAGGACAACGAACTTACGCTGGAGAAGCTCTTCCCGGAGAAGGGATTGTTTGGCCCCCGCGCCAGCGGCGCAGCATTCTCTCATGACGGAAAATACGCGGCATACCTCTATCGCCCTTACGTGGAACGGCGACACGGCAGCGACCTGTGGTTACTGGATGTGGAGTCTGGCGAACCGCGTCGGCTCACGTCCGTAAGCTTGATGGCCAAGTTCCAGCAAGCAACAAAGAAGGTGCAGGACGACCGTGTGAAGAAAGCCAAAGCCACCGGCAATAAGAAAGACGCCGAAGAAGACAACGACAAAGATGAGGCCGAGAGCAATGCTGCAACCAGGAAGAACGGTGACTGGGTCAGCGATAAGGATGCAGACGACGAAGACGCTCCACGATATGGCGGCATCACCGGCTTCGTCTGGTCGCCAAGTGCTGACGAGTTGCTGTTCACCTCCGGCGGAGACGTCTATCGGTATCAGGTCGAGGACGATGCCATCACGAGGCTGACCAAGACCAAAGACGCTGAAGCAGCGGTCGACTACACACCTGATGGCGGAGGCTACACGTATATCAGCGGCAACGCACTACTGCGGGTCAATTTTGGCTCTCATTTTGTGGAGGAGCTTGAGCCCAGACTTCCGCCCGATGAAAACATGACCTCATATCAACTGAGCGAAGATGGCACGCGCCTGGCTTTTTTGACGCAGAAGGGTGATTCTTGGTTCGGCGTTCGCACGGTCAAGATCGTCAACTATCGGGGGCGTTTTGCCGAGGTCCGGGAGACTCCTCGCACCGTTTCTGATGACAAGCTCCCAGAACTGGAAATCACGGCCTACGTCTATCAAATTCCAGATGAGCAGATGGAAGACGGAACGCTGTATCGTGTCCATCGCGAGAAGATCGAAAATCCCCAGGACATCTTCAGCACGCCTTCTTGGTCAGCCGATTCCAACCGTGCTGTCTTCTCCGTCTATGAATACACATCTGGCCTGGTCAACGTCTTCCAGGCGAACCTTTCCGAGGAAGACCTCAACGAAGATGAGGGCGGGAAAGACAAAGATGAAGGCGATCAAGAGAGCGAGGACAACGACGAAAAGGGAGCCGAAAAACAAGAGTCCGAATCCACCGCCAAGGATGATGACAAGACCCAGAAGGACGAATATGCGACGGAGCGAGCGGCCCAAGTTGTCTATCGCTTCCTTCATTTCGGAGGTCCGAACACGCCGTCCATGATGCAGCCTGAATACCTGGCGGACAATCGCCGGATTGTGATGCTCACAGAGCAAACTGGTTTTCGTCAATTGCATGTCCTGGATCCGGTGTACCAATCGATGAAGCAGTTGACCGGAGGCAACTTTGAGATCATCCCGCAGGAACTGTCAAAGGACCGCTCGTCCATATTTGTGGTCGCAAATAAGGATAACCCTGCCCGGAACAATGTCTTCAAGGTCGATTTGGAATCAGGCGAGATGGAGCAACTCACTGAGAACGCAGGGGTCTACTCCGATGTGGCTGTCAGTTCGGACGGCTCCGCAGTGTTGGGTAACTATGTGACCTACGGTCGCCTGGGCGAGCTATCACTTATCCAGGATGGTGACGCGAAAGACCTGACAGATTCCCATCCCGAGAAAGCGCACGAGCTGACACAGGCTAAGCCAGAGTTCTTCAACTATGAGAACCGCAATGGGCAGACGATCCACGGAATGCTGTTCAAGCCGGACGGCTGGAGCAAAGACGACAAGCGACCGTTGCTTGTTTACGTCTATGGTGGACCGCTCGGCACGCGAAAGATGGTAGATGATGGCAGCTATGCCGCGGACGCGTATTTCTTTGCCTGGTATATGGCAAAGAAACACGGATATGTCACAGCGACAATCGACCCGCGCGGAGTTTCGGGCTACGGTGGCTTTTTCGAGAAATCGAATTTTGATCAGATTGGCAAACCTCAGGTGGAAGACCTGACGGATGGCGTGAAGTTCCTGATCGAGAACTTCGGCGTGGATGAGAAACGCGTGGGGATTCACGGCTGGTCATTTGGCGGCTTCCAAACACAAATGTGCCTGTATACCGCGCCGGAGGTCTTTGCCGTGGGTATCGCGGGAGCAGGACCAACTGAGTGGGAAAACTACAACGCCTGGTACACCAGTGGAACCATTGGCCCCAGCAAGCCTGGCGAGGCAACGTTAAAAAAGTTCTCACTCCTTCCCTTGGCCAAGAACCTCAAGGGGAAGCTGCTGCTCGTTCACGGCATGGAAGACGCGAATGTCCTGTACCAGGATACCGTGCGCGTCTATCGCGAATTGCTTAAAGCCGGTAAAGAAGCGCTGGTGGAGCTGTTTGTGGATCCCACGGGCGGCCATGGTTTGGGCGGCGACGTCAAAAGACTCAACCGCTATCGAAAGTACGAGGAGTTCTTGCTCAGAACGCTTGGCACAACGGACGATAGCAGCGCGTAAAGCAAGGCTCAATAACACAATAGACGCAGTTAGCGGTCAGCGGGAGTCATTCAAAGGCATAGCTGGTGCCAAGCGAAAAAAGTTAACCAGTGTGATTTTGGGCGGAAGCGCTTTGAATCAAACCCACACTTGCTAACATGTAGTCTCTGCGCAAAGTCTCCCTCTTCTTGCAAGAGAACTTGGGAGACTTGTTCTCATGCCAAGGACTTTGCCCGCGCTATGTGCTGCCAGTGCGCTTATCCTGATGGGAGTTCCGTGCACGGCATCCGCCGAGATTCTGATTGACTTTGAAAGCACGCCCAGTGGCGTTTTCCCGTCCTACACCGAACAGGGCGTGACGTTCACCGCGCTTGGCGATGGCATGCTCACGTCAGAGCTCTTTGGCAATGCCCCCAACGGAACGCGCGGCTTGATCGGCGTTCCCGCGTCTGATGGTGAAGGAGGAGAAGGAGGGAGCGGGGAAGGAGGAGGAGGAGAGGGCGAATGGGGAGAATGGGACTTTCCGGAGGGCAACCCGTTCTTGCTAGAGCTGGGCGAAAGTGGATTTCCCGGACCGGGCGAAGGAACGTTTCCGGGCGATTTCCCTGCGCTGCGGGCAGACTTTGATTTCGTCGCAGATTTTGTTTGCGTGCATCTAGGCGACGACTGGGCGGATGACGATCACATCTTCCTCGAAGTCTACGACGAACTCGGCAATTCCATTGGCTACGTTTCCTCGTTCCCAGGCGCTGATCCGGGCGAGATGAAGGAACTGTCTATCCTCGCACCGGGCATCCGTTTCGCCATCTTTGGCGCGACGGGCGTTTCCGAATTGGGGAGTTCGGTATTTGCGGATAACTTTCGTGTGCGACCTGTGCCGGAATCTGATGGAACTGTCAGCTTGTTGTTGCTGATCGGCCTGACAGGCGGTGCTGTTGTTAGCTGGTATCGCCGATGGTGTACCACTCCGCAGCCTGCCCTGGCTGGAAAATGAAAGTGAACGGTAATCTCTTTCCAGTGACTTCGACTCTGCCTTAGCCGTCATGAGTTGCGGATGATGATCTTTTCCACCTGAGCTCGGGTGGATGGCGAATACCACAATTCGACGAACGCCTGGAGAGACTCTTCTTCAGTGGCGTCTATTTGTGCAAGCAGCGGCGCCCGCGTTGTTTGTCGAATCAATGTCAGCGCAGCCGGGTCGCACGCCAGGTACTTTCTCGCCAAATCCGAAGCATGTCGCGGTACGTCTTCAGCGGCGCACGCGACATCCACCAGGCCTATCTCCAACGCGGCGTTCGCTGCGTAGACATCGCCCAGTTGGGCAACGCGGTCCGCTTGCTGACCACCCAGGATGTGTCGGAGTAAGATGGAACTCCCAGCGAACAAACCAGCACCAAATCGCACTCCCGTGAGACCAATCTTGGCACGCCCTTGGGCCATGACACGGTGATCACACGCAATGGCGATCATGCAGCCCCCAGCGGTCGCGTGACCGTTCAGCGCGGCTATGACCGGCTTTGGGCATGCGAAAATGTC
The DNA here is from genome assembly GCA_028066245.1 of Pirellulales bacterium. Classification (GTDB taxonomy): domain Bacteria; phylum Planctomycetota; class Planctomycetia; order Pirellulales; family S012-138; genus CALJLD01. The sequence goes on from JALCBR010000036.1 coordinate 21,795, forward strand.
ACGATAGAGCCCCGCAAACTCTCTCAAGAAACTTGAGAATTGCTCGCGAGTCAGATCGAGAATCTCTGGCACATCCAGCCCAAAGGAAAAGAACGACCCCTGCCCCGTCAGAACGATGCTCTGGTTTTCGGCATCGTCTCCCAGAGTGCCAATTGCCGAACGGAGTTGCCAGATGGCATCTGCGTTCAACGCATTAACTGGTGGCCGTTGGATTGTTATCTGGGCGATTCCCGGTTCAAGAGTTCGAGTTGCGACGAGAGTTTGCTTGGTCATCTAGGAATGTGCTCTTTACACAACTTGATGAAGTGGCAGTGTGACGATGAACACGCTCCCTTGTCCCAGTTCGCTACGAACGGCGACGCTGCCACCGAATGCTTGTGAGAGGTGCTTGACAATTGACAACCCCAGCCCTGTTCCCCCCAGCTCGCGGCTGCGTGCCTTGTCCGCTCGATAGAACCGTTCAAAAATGCGAGACTGATCCGCTGGCGAAATCCCCAAACCTGTATCCTCAACTTCCAGAACCGCGGCTGACTCGTCACTTGACTTGTTCCAACGAATCGCCACTGTTCCGCCGGCTTGGGAGTATTTGACCGCGTTGTCGATGAGGTTATCCAGGATCTGTCGTAGACCTTCACTATCGGCCATGACGGCAAGTTCTGGAGCAATGGTTTCGAGCTCGATCGATATACTCCGCATCTCGGCCTGTGGCGCATGATGTGAAACACACTCCTCCACGGCTTCTTTCGCATTCCGTGGAGCAACGTCAAGCGGTTCCTCGCCGGCTTCAATTCGCGCCAAGCTGAGCAGATCGAGAATGAGCTGTTGCAGCCGTTCACCCTGACGTTCAATGCTATGAACGAATTCCATGCGGTGACTTGGGTCATCAATGGCACCATGTCGCAGAGTTTCGGCACAAGCCAAGATGGCGGCCAATGGTGTTTTGAGTTCATGGGAAACGTTGGCCACAAACTCACTGCGCAGTTGCTCCAGACGTCGCAGTTCTGTCACGTCATGGAAGCCAAGTACGAACCCTTTGCATGGCTCGCCCGGCATGGGAATGACAGTCAATTCGATCTTCCGGAGCGCTCCATCGAGCGTCTCAAATTCGATTTGCGCCCGCGTTTGATTGGTGGTTGACTCCTCAACAACGTTTTGCACGCTAGGGTGACGCACGAGTTCCCACAAAGGACGGCGGCGAACGTTGTCATCCGGCAACGTGAAGAGTCTGCCCGCCGCACCGTTGACAAACAAGACGTGGTTCCGATCGTCGATAGCAATAATTCCATCGCCCATTCCCTCCAGCACTGCCGAAAGTTCATTGGCTCTCTGTTCAAGTTGGAGCAATCGCTTGTCCAGTTGTTTGCTCATTCTGCGGAAAGCATCCGCAAGACGGCCGAGTTCGTCCTTACGCTCGAAGGACGGCACGGCAGCCGCGTTTCCCTCGGCAATTGAAGTGGCCGCGACTTGAAGTTCGGCTACCGGACGCAGGATTCGCGAAACGACCCAATAGGAAGCGACGAGTCCTGCAACGGAGATTCCCAACACAACACCCACCAAGGGCGCGGTCTGCTGCGCAACGAACTGGTCAACGGTCGCCACGGGGAGCGCTGTACGGACAAAGCCAGCTAGCTCTGTTTCACTGTCAACCCGGCGGGCACAATACAACATGGAAATTCCCAGCGTCGCGCTCTCGCGTTGGCTTGTGCCGATTCCTCTACGCACGGCGGCTTGTACTTCTGGCCGTTGCAGGTGGTTGTCCAATCCCCTGGGATCATTCTGGGTATCGACCAGCACAAGCCCCTGCGAGTTGATTAACGTGATGCGGCCTCCGAAGGCCGCTGCCAATTCCTCGGCTCGACGTTGGAACTCGTCAGTTGGCATGCTGCCGGAAAAGACATCCCCTGCCGCAGGCTGCAAGGCCGCGGCAGTTTCGGACAACCGGCGATCAAGCTGCGACAAGGCTTGTGTCTCGCGCCGCCAGGCCATGACAAAGTAGATGCCGATCGCCGCTAGGCCGCTGATCAAGATGTAGGAGCCAAAGAGCCTCCAAAAGAGCTTAGACCTGAGCATTTCCAACTACGCATAGGGTTTAGGTACTCCGCAATCGACAGTTCATCAAGATTGTACGCCAAGAATGGTCAGAATTGGCTCCCATGCCAAGCTTGCGAGGGAGGACGGGCGATCAATGGAGGCAAAAGCTGAACGAGCAGACGGTCACCAAACACACATTGGCATTCCTCCTTGGTCCGAGGGGTGCAGGTGAGACTCCAGGGTCATGTCCCCCCTTGTGATCCCCTAACTGCTCTCTGCCGCTTCTCGGCCACGAACTGTGCAGGTGATGACGGTTATATGAAGTCTGGATTTCCGGCCAATCACATGTTGACATGGGCCAATGGAAACCTAAGATACCCGTAGGTTTAGGTGGCTCGATTGGCGAGATGATTGCGGTTTTCGCCTCATACCCCGTCTTCAGCCATCCTAATGAAAATAACACGGTTCGCTTTCGGCCTTGGTTAGCGCTGATTACCGGTGAACCGTCGCGTGGGCACCTCTCGCCCTGGTTGTCCGGTTTCTTTTTGAATTGGACTAGCAATTCTGGCGGAGCCGCGAGCTTCGATTCGGCTGTTTGCCTGAACCACTGACGGCCGTTGCGTTCTTGGCTACTAGCATTTTCCGCCAGCCGCAAAACAGAGTTCCGAAGCGCAAACTGAGGATGACGTCACCAATTTCTGGTGGTGGTCTTGCTCTCGGGACGATGGCGAGAGTTCCCAACTCCGGAGTATGCCGCGCACTTTCTCGGCCGCTTTGGCTTAAGAATTGTGCTGCGCCATCGCATAACTATATCGCGTAACTGTGTCTTTCATTCATGGTAGACGGTATGGCCAAGAAGAAGAGGAGCCGCTCGCGTGGTCGCGGCGGTTACCGAGGACGTCGAGGGGACCGTGGCAAACGCAACGAGGGTGGCGGCGGTGACCGCGGCCGACGCGAGCCCCGGCCAGACGATTTTGCACCTGCGGTTTCCGAAAACGGCGAACCGCTGCCATTAGAAGACTTCGTTGGCATCCTGGAGCTTCACCCCAACGGTTATGGCTTCATTCGTAGTTGCGAAAACAACTTCTCCCGGGAACGTACGGATCCGTTCGTGCCTGGTACGCTGATCGAGAAATTCGGTCTTCGCGAGGGCGTTATGTTGGCCGCCAAGGTGCAGCAAAATCGCCGCCAGCAGGGACCGCGCGTCAAAGAGATTGTCGATGTCGATGGCGTGGTGCCGGAAGAGTATTGCAACGTCAAGAAGTTTGACGACCTCACGCCTATCAATCCTGAGGAGTGGCTGCGGCTGGAGACGGGACCGGAACCGCTCAGTCCGCGCGTCATGGATTTGCTCACGCCGCTTGGCAAAGGTCAGCGAGCGTTGATTGTGGCACCGCCACGCACCGGCAAGACCATCATGCTGCAGCAAATCAGCCATGCGATTGCCACCAACTATCCAGAAATCAATCTGGTGATGTTGCTGGTTGATGAGCGGCCGGAAGAAGTCACGGACATGCGCCGCAAAGTCAAGGGCGATGTCCTGGCCAGCAGCTTGGACAAGGACGTTGAAAGTCACGTGCGGCTTTCACAGTTGGTTGTCGAGCGCTGCAAACGCTTGGCCGAAATGGGCAAGGATGTCTTCTTGCTGATGGATTCAATCACTCGCATGGCCCGAGCATTCAACAAGCTCAACAACAGTGGACGAACCGGGACCGGCGGTTTGGATATCCGCGCCCTGGACATCCCCAAGAAGCTCTTCGCCACGGCACGCTTGTTTGAAGAAGGCGGCTCGCTGACCATCGTGGCCACTGCGCTGATTGACACAGGCAGCCGGATGGATGAGGTCATCTTTCAGGAGTTTAAGGGGACTGGCAACATGGAACTCGTCCTGGACCGCAAGCTTTCGGACCGGCGCGTTTTCCCCGCCATCGATATTTCCCAGTCGGGCACACGACGGGAAGAACTCCTGCATGACGCCGATACGCTCCACGCCGTGACCATGTTGCGGCGAACGCTTTCGCAAATGCATCATGTGGAAGCGATGGAGCAGCTGACCACGCAACTCGGCAAGCGCACGTCAAATCGTGAGTTCATCGATTTGATTTCCAAGGCGAGGGTCTCGGATTAAGCCGTCTGCCTATCGCGTGCGAACCGTTGTGCCTGGGCGATGATGTCAACACCCACCAGTTCACCCCAAGCGGCGATGATCCGCTTGAAAATTTTTCCCGGTTGACCGGTTCTAATCAACTGCCCGTCCAACCGGGTCACTGGTTGCACGCACATGCTAGTGCTGCACAGCAAGACCTCGTCCGCTTGGCGGATTTCTTGCGGAGTAATTGGTCGTCTCGTGTGCGGGATCTTCAGTTGATCAGCAAACTCGAAGACCGTGGCAAGGGAAACGCCTGGTAACACACTTTCTGCGGGGGGCGCCACCAGCCCTTCCTGAGCAGTGAACATGACCACGTTTGCCGTGGACGCTTCAGAGACGTTACCGTCGGTATCCAGCAACAGAGCTCGTGCGGCCGCGCTATGGCGTCTGGCTTCCAGGTCGGCCAGGTAATAGTGCATCCGACTGCGGCACTTCAATTCCGCTGGCCAGCAAGCTTCCGGCACCTGACGGATCGTGGAAATCCACAACTCTTCGCCGGTGGTAAACTTGTCGACCCAATGCTGAAAGGGAAGTGGCTGCGTGTGCATGGCGACGATGGGACCAGCGAAAGCGCGATCTGCCACAGCCTGAGCTCCCGCCGGAGAAATTCCAGGACGACCGGGCGTGACAAACATCGCCAACCCCAGGTCATCACCTGGCTCCAGCAAAGCATGGTTTCGCGCGACGAGCTCTTCTGCGGCGTTGGCCAGTTCTGAGAGGTCTACCGGCGGAGACAGCTCGATGATTTCCAGCGATCTTCGCAACCGTTCAACGTGTGCGTTCAGCCGAAAGAGCTTGCCGTTGAAAGTCCGCAAACGTTCGGCGACCGTCACGCCTTGGACGAAACCAAGATCATCGACCGGAATCGACAAGTCCGTTGACGGAAGCATTTTTCCATTGATGTATGCCAGAGGAGTCATCGAGACACGGGGAGTAAAGTTCTGTGGAAATAGCCTATTCAAATTCATGCGGCAAGTACGGCAACGAACAAGCGATACACGCTGGAATGGAGAATCCACATTGAAAAGAAGATCGCCTTGCCATCCCAAAACACCATTCTAGCGACCGGGCAAGGGCTGGCGGACGGACGGCCAATCCGTGTGAAAAAAATCACCTCGTGCACGGTCCACACGCTCGTAGGTGTGGGCGCCAAAGTAATCTCGCTGTGCTTGAATCAGGTTGGCAGGTCCGCGACCACACCGATACCCGTCAAAGTATGATAATGCCGAGGAAAATGCCGGCGTTGGCAAGCCGAGATTGATGGCCATGTGCATTGTCCGCCGCCAAGCGTGATGGCATGCCTCAATGGCAGTGCGGAAGTATGGGGCCAGCAGCAAGTTTTGCAGTTGCGGATTCTCATCGTAAGCTTCCTTGATCCGTTCCAGAAAGCTGGCCCTGATGATGCAACCGCCCCGCCATAGTTCGGCAATCCGTCCACAATCTAGACGCCAGCCATGTTCGCTTGCCGCAGCTTTGAGTTGCGTGAAACCTTGCGCGTAACTGACAATCTTGGCCGCGTATAAGGCCTTGCGTACATCGTCGATGCCTTGCAAGTCAGTGGTCTTAAACGCCGTTTCCATCTTCAGTTCGGCATAGACCTGCTGGGCGGCTTGTCTCTCACTTTTGAGGGAAGACAGCGCTCGAGCAAAAACGGCTTCTGTCACCAGCGTACTTGGCACACCAAGATCAAGCGCCAGTTGGCTCATCCATTTGCCTGTCCCTTTCGCACCGGCACAGTCCAAGATACTGTCGATCAGATCGCCATCGCCTTCGGGGTCTTTGACCGTGAAGATATCTCGCGTGATTTCAACCAAATAGCTTTGCAACTCTCCTCGGTTCCACTCGGCAAAAGTCGCCGCAAGCTGCGAGTTCGACAGCCGCATACCTTCTGAAAGAATACTGTAGGTCTCGGCGATGAGTTGCATGTCACCATACTCAATGCCGTTATGAACCATCTTGACGTAATGCCCTGATCCGCCGGGACCAATCCAGTCACAGCAGGAAGTTGTACCATCGGCACCAACTCTTGCCGCAATCGCTTGAAAGATCGGCTGGATTAAAGGCCAAGCAGATTCGTTTCCACCTGGCATCATGCTGGGGCCTTTGAGTGCTCCCTCTTCGCCACCGGAAACACCGGCCCCAACATACAGCAAGCCTTTTTCGACTGCGGTTCGGCAACGTCGCTCCGTGTCCGTATAGTGGGTATTGCCGCCATCAATGATCACATCGCCGGACGAAAGCAACGGGACCAGTTGTTCGATGACCGAATCAACAGCTTCGCCAGCCTTGATCAACAGCATGACTTTCCGTGGCGGACTCAGCGAAGCCACGACGTCCTTCATACTCCGGCAACCCAGCAAGCCTGGCGAGGGGCGTTCGGCAGGTGTGTCCTGTGCGAATGTCCCACCGAATGAGCGAATGAAGTCTTCGGTCACCTCTGTTGAGCGATCATGGACCGCCACACTGTAACCGTGGTTGGCGATATTTCGGGCGAGACTCCGGCCCATCACGGCCAACCCGATAAGTCCGATGTCAGCAGGCATGTTCAGGGATCGAAATCAATGGAGACAAATTTTAAGGCGAGAAATTCAAGCAGGCAGAAGAGAACCCACGATGGAGCTTTGCCAATCAAGATCCACATCCATTCGCCGAATCAACTCGCCAAGACAGGCCAAGGAGGTTGCGATGGCAGGCATTGATCAAACTCGTCAAGAAGTTCTTGTTGATAGGCGGCAGTGAATGTTCCCTGCAAAAACCGATCGAGCCCTTGCTCGGAAAATCGTTGCCAACTTTCTTCTTCCCGGCCCGGGTTGATAGGAAAGAACAACGCGCCGGTAGTTTGGGCTGCGGCTAAGTCTCCCGGAGCGTCTCCAATCATCAGGACATGTCCCTGATCATAACCTTGGGCAGCAGTCAGAATTTCTTCTTTCGAGCCCGACTCCTGACCGTAAATTGCGCGCAAAAACCGATTCAAGTCATGATCGGCCCATTCTCGCTGCAATGCATCGTTGGGCGTGGCTGAAACAACCACTAGGTCCGCATGGGGTTTCAGCCGTTCCAGGCTTTCGCGAACGAGTGGATAAGGTGGAACGCCGTGGACGATTTCCTCAATGGTCGTATTAACAGCTTCCGACCAGGCGAGCGCTTGCCGAAGGTGCTGGACATCATTCGCATCCGCCGGCAATGAAGCGATGGCTTCCGTAAGTTGCGGATTACTGAGTTTCGTCTCTTTGCCAAGCCAATTCACCAAGCCCAACGGAGGGTCCGCGTTCCAGCCCCGCGCGGCAACTTCTGGTCGCTTCTTTAACCATTGGAATGTCTTAACGAGCCCGGGAAAGCGGTTGCATCCGCGACTTTTTGAGTACAGGTTGACAAACTCCGCCGTCTCGCGAGCGTACTTGCTGATCGCCTGCATCCCGTAGTGCTGGATGATGTTGGGGATGAAACACTCCTTGTGCTTCAGCTCCATCGTATCGAACGCGCAACCATCGGAATCAATTCCGACAAAGAACTCGCGCTGTTTCTCAAATGGCACTGACATCAACGAGCCTGGCTGCGAAAGACTTTGAGGGAAATCGTAATGAGCGAGTATGCCGACCGCGCTTTTTGGCAACGTCAAAGAAAGGTCATTTTACGGGACTCCTCGCAGTATGCGTAGAGCGGGAAGACGACGGATTGCCCGGCCTGGACGCCCCGTTGAAATACATCGTGATGCTTCTTAGCTGAGCATTGGATAAGAGCAAGAATCTCTTACAACTCACCAAATCACGGCACTTTTGTGCGGTGACTGGAATCTTGCCTCTGACTCCATATTCGATCGGATGTTACGGCGAGCCGGATGAGTATGCGCGATTCAGATACGGTGGAATAAGCCTTGCCATTTGTACAACCGGAACCAACGGTCCCTCGCCTCGCCACGCCAGGAACAACGGTTCAAGCTACGATTCAACTCAAGCTCACCAATGAGGAACTCATCGATTGAACATGGCGATTCCCGTCTTTGGACGAGGGGGCGTTGTGGCGGTCTGAATGCAACGGAGCTGGAAATGAGTTATCTTGCCACGCAGATTGATGTCTCCGCGAATTTCAATCAGTCTTCACCCGTCCCTTGGCACTCCACGTTTGATCCAATGGCTGAGTTCCATGATTTTGACATTCGCACGCTGGGCGAATGTCAGATCGAGTCGCCGGTGTTGGCGTTAGAGCAATCCGGACCGTTTGAAATGCATTTCGTTGAGGATGCGGAACGGATCGTCTACGACGATCGGCTGCCCCTCTCCGTCTATGATTCTGCGAATCCTCCGCCAGCTTTGGAACTGGCCGGTCCACGGAAGATGATCCATTTTCGCCCGGAGACCACTCGGATTGGCATTGTCACATGCGGTGGACTGTGTCCTGGACTGAATGACGTCATCCGTGGACTTGTGATGACCGCATATTACCGATACGGTGTGCGCTCGATTCATGGCTTCCAATACGGATATCGAGGCATGGTCAAAGGCTCGGAGCATGAGCCGATCCCGCTTGATCCCGAGATGGTCAGTCACATCCATGAAAACGGCGGTACGATCTTAGGCGCTTCGCGTGGGCCCCAAGATGCGGATGCGATTGTCGATCAATTGCAAGCAATGGGGATCAACGTCCTGTTCACCGTTGGCGGGGATGGAACTCTGCGAGGTGCGATGGCAATCTCCGCAGCGCTCGACCGGCGTGGCCATGAGTGCGCCATTGTTGGAGTTCCCAAAACCATCGACAACGATGTCAAGTTCATCGATCAGAGCTTTGGCTTTGAGACGGCGTATTCTGAAGCCGTGGAATCCATCTTCTCCGCGCACATGGAGGCTGAGGGCGCCTATAACGGAATCGGCCTGGTGAAGCTCATGGGGCGGCATTCGGGGTTTATCGCCTGCCACGCGGCCATGGCAGCCAGTCACGTCAACTTCGTGCTGATTCCGGAAGTCCCCTTTCAGCTCGAAGGTGAACGTGGACTGCTGAACATGCTGCGTAAGCGACTTCAAGCAAGGCAACATGCTGTGATTGTGGTCTCTGAAGGCGCAGGGCAAGATCTGTTTCCAGAGTCAGAAGTCGAATTCGATAAATCCGGCAACCGAAAGCTACTCGACATCGGCGAGTTCCTGCAGCGCCGCATGCGGAAATACTTCACTGAGATTGAGATGGAACACACGGTCAAGTATATCGATCCCAGCTACATCATTCGTAGCGTTCCCACGCGACCGCCTGACAGCGTATATTGCTGGCGGTTGGCCCAGAACGCCGTGCACGCAGCGATGTGCGGAAAGACCGAAATGGTAGTCGGCAGTTGGCACGGGCGTCTTGTTCACGTGCCAATGAAGATGTCGATCTCTGAGCGAAAGCAAGTTGACCCCTCAGGCGATCTCTGGCTCTCCGTGCTCGAATCAACAGGCCAACCTTCCATGTGGGAGTAGCATAGAAAAGTGGAGGGATCAGGCCTCCCGGCATGCTACCGAACACCATAGGGCCGCAATTGCTAGACTACCGGGCGTGTCGAGGACAGCGTAACCCACTTTACTTCATCGCGGGGGATATCGTGACTGTCCAGCCATCCGAGCCTACGTTTAGCTGCACCGCTTCGATATCGCCGGAAGGTTTAGACTTAAACCGACACCAGTTCACAGAAGCAGTTCCATTGTCGAACTACACCCATGCAATTGGGAAGCCGTCTTGGACGCGGGATGGTGATGAAAAACTCCAGCACCCCACGGCAACCGAAACAACCAAATTCATGTGTTCGACGAGTTTGGGATATGTCTGTAGAGCATCATGCAACTACGCTTATTGACGCAGTTGTCTTTGTGTTAGACACATCAGAATATCACTGCCCAACTCGCATTCCGTTTTCTGGAAAGCTCTCCGTCGACGGCGTGTCATTCTACGCGGGAATGCACGAATCCGATTTTCCTGAGGAAGTAGCATCAGATTCGAACGACACTTGCCAGGAAGGTACAGCATGCGTATGGGGCCGCATGACATCACTCTCACAAGCGTTGGCAAAAGCCTGGCGTCTGGCAGGAGAAGTCGCAAGAAACATTTCGTTGACTTGAGTTTTTGCTTCAAAACAAGTCGTAGGCAGTTTATTGAGAACTACGCTGTCGTTGGACTGACAGCAGTTCCGCAGACTCCCCATTTTCCGGAATTCTATTAGCACGGGACAAATTCATGATCCGCGCAGTCGCCAATATGTGGGAAGTCCCAACATGCCACCAGACAACCTATCGTTGTCATTCATCGAAAAAAATCGTCTTACTTGCAGGTACTCTCAAGGTGGCAACCAACAAGTCAAGCAGCGCCCACGAAGGGATAATCCGTACATCCGCTACGACCTCTATATCCATCAAAGGGGTTGAAACAAACAGGCGGTTGGCGATGCATGCAGTATCGAGGCTTCCAGGAATCAGCCGAAGAAACTAAGGATACGCCGCGCGCCCGCCCCGCGTGCTACGTGGAGATATCACCCACTGTAAATTGGGAGAATTTCGTGACGCATGACAGATTTAGCCCAGCCGCGCGTTGTATGCAATTCCTTAGCAAAAGATGTCTTACCGCGGGCGTGCTTGCGACAACTTTCACGTTTTGCAGCTCACAGACTGCCCTGGGGCAAGACTCGGTAGAGCCATCGTTTCGCGTAGCGACTTTGAATGTGCCAGCCATCGCGCCGGCTCCGTCGGTTGAGGGCTCGGAGGTCCAAACTCAAGATCCCGAAGCGGCCGCGCGGATGAAAGCCGCTTTGGCGCACGAAATTAACGCCGAGTTTTTCAATACGCCCTTGGGTGATGTGCTGAATGACCTCTCAACCCAAAGTAAGATCCCCATCATCTTGGATCAGGCCGCGACGAATCGCCTGAAGTATCGTATTCACTCTCAACTGACAGTAACGGTCTTTGAAGCGCCGGTCATTTTCAAAGCTCAGTCTTTGCCGCTGGCGAATGTACTCGACTTGATTCTGCCCGGTTTGGGTTTGACATGGGGCACAAAGACCAATGAAACGATCAGCGTGACAACGCCTGAGGTCGCGGACAATTGGGTCGAAGGACGACTCTATCCGGTTGAGCAAATTTTGGCCAAGAATGCGGAAAGCGTCACCGATTCGCGCATTGGCGCGCGCGTCATCGCAAACTTTCTGACCTCGTTTGTCGCGCCCGAGTCCTGGCAGATCAACGGAGGAACAGGGGAAATTGTCCCGCTGGACGGGGCCTTGCTCGTTCGAGCAACACGGTCCGTCCACGAGGAGGCTCGGCAGTTCCTGAATACGTGGAGCCAACCGCAGTTGCGCCAGCCTCGGCCAACTGCCGCAGAACAGGAAATCCGTCGCGTGCTTGCGGAAGACATCGTCTTTGATGCACCAGAGCAAGCACTGTTCGAGGTGTTGCCGGATATGGCCGACCAAACTTTGATTCCCATTGTGCTCGATTTCTACGCCCTGCTGGAGGAACGCATTCCTTATGACCGCCCAGTTGGTTTCAATGTTTCCGGTGCGTCACTTGCCGCCGTGCTTGACTTGATGCTTGATCCGCAAGGGCTTACTGCAATTGTTCACAAGGACACGTTGCTCATCACCACCAAGACTCGCGCAGCAAGGCTGATGTCTACTCGCATGTACGACGTGCGCGAGTTACTGGTTCCCAGGGATGCGGAGTCCACCGCGCCGATTGATCGCCGTACGCTCACGACCATCATCGATACGACCGTACAACCGGAAAGTTGGTTTGCCACTGGCGGAGAAGCTCGCAAGGAATTTTACGTGAGCGATAATGCCACGGAGGTTCTGCTTTTCGTGCGACAAACGGATGCAGGGCATCGAGATCTGCACGAAAGATTGCAGCAACTCAAGCGGTGGGCGAGAACTGAATAACAACGGTTTTTGTCTAGCTTGCTTCGCGATGTTCCGCCGGCGTCGCCACACGATCCCAGTGCGGCCCGCGCAAGATTGCCGGTGCAGGAGCGGGTTCGTCAGTCCAGTGGTGTTGGGCGATGCTGGACAGGACCATTTCGGCAACTTCAATCGCCCTGCACGCCTCGGCTCCGCCACACCGCGGAGGCTCGCTCGACTGGATGCAAGCAGCAAATTCGCTGAGTTCTTCAGTCAACTGGTCCACGGGTGGTGGGGTAACGGATTCCTCAGTCAGAACCCTAGCCACGGCCTCGGCTTGGCTTGCTGGCAGGACGTCATCAAGAGTGAATTGTCCCGAAGCTATCAGTTCCGAGGGACGAATGACCGTGGCACAACGGCCCGCAAAGTCCAATCTGGCGAAGCCGGACTTTGAGAAGACTTGCATTCGTCGCGTTGGCTGTGGACTGATGCGAGACGCAGAGACGTTAGCCACACATCCGTCCGCGAACGTTAGCCGCGCATTGGCAAGGTCCTCGTGTCCTCCCAACACCGCAACACCCACGGCATCAACTTGTTCCACGGGCGAGGCATTCATTGACAGGATGAGATCCAGATCATGGATCATCAAGTCCAACACAACGCCCACATCCTGCGACCGACCAGTGAATCCACCACAGCGAACCGCATCAATGAACTTTGGGTGCTCCGTGATAGATTGAGCCGCTTGCAAAGCGGGATTGAATCGCTCGACGTGGCCCACTTGCAACACAACATGGGCATCCTTAGCGGCGGCGTGTAGATCGCGCGCTTCATTTGCGGTGGGCGCCAGCGGCTTCTCAATCAGCACATGCTTGCCTGCGGAAATCAGTTCCTTTCCCAGAGCATGGTGCAAAAACGTTGGCGCGGCGATGACCGCGGCATCAATATTGGGTATCAGCTCGCGGTGATCAGCAAACGCCGCGGTACGCAGGTTGTCCGTGACCTGGCTGCGAGCTTCCGCGGACGGATCGGCGACTCCCATCAGTCGCACGCCAGCTAGCTTGGAGAGAATTCTCGCGTGGATACGCCCCAAATGACCGGCCCCAATCACACCAACTCGCAAACGTCTCACGCGGCTCTCCTTCGTTCGCGTGCCCGGCCATGGCGGCCATCTTGTTGTGTTTGAATGAAACTCAACAGGTGGCTCACGTGCGAAACCAATTTGTCGTTTCCCCGCAGTATCTCTCGGGCATGATCCAATCCGACTTTCGCTCGGTAGATTAGCCGATGAGCTTCTGCCAGGGCGGCGATCGATCCTTGCGAGAATCCGTTTCGCTTCAAGGCAACCACGTTGATACACCGAGGTCGGCAGGGAAAACCCTCAGCCAACATATAGGGCGGAACGTCATGGAGAACTCGGCTCAATCCGCTGACGAAGGAATACGCGCCAATTGTGGCGAAATGATGTACGGCCACAGCGCCCGAAAGCGTGGCGCAATCATCCACGTGGACATGCCCGCCGAGCATTGTGCCGTTTGCGATAACGATCCCGCTCCCCAGATGGCAATCGTGCGCGACGTGCGAGCATGCCATGAAGTAGCACCGGTTACCGATCGTGGTGATTCCCGTGTCTTTGGCGGTTCCCCGATTGACAGTGACCGACTCGCGAAAAACGTTGTTGTCTCCAACCACAACTTCCGTTGGTTCGCCCCGATAACTGATGTCTTGAGGTTCTCCGCCAATGACGACTCCAGGGTAGAGGTGGTTTTCGCGACCAATGGTTACCTTGCCCATGATGGTAACGTTGTTTGCCAATCGCGTTCCCTGGCCGATTCTCGCCTGCGGTCCGACGACGCAAAAAGGGCCGATCTCAACATCGGCGGCGATCTCAGCGCTGGAGTCGATGCTCGCGTGGGGTGAGATGTGTTGGGTCATCGTGTTTCGCTCCGCGAATGGTTTCGCGCCGTGATCCCTCCCGATCAGCGGTCGCTCGCTCGGCGAATCCTTTCGCCTCGCGAATCTGCCCCAAAACTCTGCGCTTCGTTTTCGTCGAGGATGTCTCTGTGACTGAGTTTCCTCTCCGCTATCATGCCGTACGTTTCCAGTCGCCGCAAATGACTTCACCTTCAGCGAGCAAGGCACGAACAAGCTCGGCGTTCAACCGATGTCCGCTGCGATGCGCTGTGAACGCTCCCACCAGGTCACAGCCGGCCAGCGCCAGGTCACCGACAAAATCCAGCACCTTGTGTCGGACGCATTCATCGGGGAAACGCAGTTGGTTACCGAGGGGGCCCAGCGGTCCATAAATCAACAGATCACTCTGGCTTGTACGAGCACCCAAGCCTTGAGACCGTAGCCAGTCAGCTTCGTGTTCAAGAAGGAATGTCCGGCAGGGTGCGATCTCCCGACGAAACGCATCTGGCGTAATCCGCATCGCCAACGTCTGCCTGCCGATTGCGTTATCGCGCCCGTAGTCCAGGCGATACTTAACTTCAAAACCTGCTGAGCGGTTTGGGCGAACTTCAATCCACTGATTGTCGTCGCCAACCCGAGTTTGCTCCGACACAATCATATGAGGCTGAATCGCCGGCTGTTCCTCCACGCCAACGACCGTGAGCGCTTCCACAAACGGAAGACTGGACCCATCGCAACCGGGCATCTCGGCCGCATCAACCCACACTTCGCAATTGTCGATCTGCAAGCCAGCCAGCGACGCCATGACATGCTCGATCATCTCGACACTTGCGCCGCCATGCCGCAACGTCGTGCGTCGTGGACTCTCGACTCGATGTTCCAGTCGCGCTGGAATTCGCACGGCCGGTTGCAGGTCACCGCGAACGAACACAATTCCCGTTCGAGGTTCCGCCGGTCGAAACTCAAGGCGAATGTCCTGGCTGCTCCAATAACCAAACCCCTCGACTGTCGTGGGGGCTGCGATCGTTCGCTGTTGACGAGCCTCGTGCATTAACGCGTGTGAGCAGAAGGGGCTGGGGTTCAAGTTGTCCGACAGGTTGCAGTCTCTGAACGTGGCAAATCAGCGACGAGTAGCTCAGTCAGGCAGTCCGTCTCTTACGAACACCTCTGGCTTGTTGAGCCGTGACGCCGATCGGCAAAGATCACTGGCGGTTCACGCGAGGACCTTGCAAACCACCACCGACTTGCGGCTGATAGCGCCGGTTGAGCTGATCAAGAATCACCGGTGTGATGTCAATATTGCGGTCATAGAACAGCACAGCACGATTGAGGAACTTTTGCACTTCGGCTGGATCGGGATTCTCGCCAACGGTTTCCCCATTGAAGCGAAAGACCATCATCAAGCGGCGGCTGGCTGCGTAGGCGTTGACCTCGCCGATGATCTCCATGTAGGTGGTGTAGTACAGCTTCGTCTCTTTACGCTCGAAGTCCCGCCGCATGATCTGCTTGTCGGCTTCAATGTCCGCCAGTTCCTTGGTGAGCTTTTCGTTCGCGGCATCCCATTCCGGCGTGTTGCGGCGGTAGAGTTCGTCGCGCTGCTTCGCCTGGTTCTGGATGTCTTCCTGCCGGCGCTGGATCATCTGGCTGGCACCTTCAACCTCGCCTTTGAGCAAGTCCGTTGCGGCCTTGAATTTGGGATAGTTGTCGAAAATGTAGTTCAAATCGACGATAGCAATGCCGCCTTGGGCATGGGCTGATTGAGCGCCCGTTGTCATAACGGCTGCGAAGACAAGAGTCGCTAAGAAACCGAACTTCTTCACGATGTGCACTCCTTGATAGGACGGCGGGTCGTTCCATGACCTGACGTGGCTGCCCGTGCCACGCCCATAAGGTTTGCGATTCAAGCAAGGAATCGGGCGTTCAAAATGCGGGCGGTATTCTGCCGACATCGCTGCGGGGGGTAAAGAGCAAGTTCACCCGTTCATCGAGATGCGAACAGTAGCAGCGATAGCACGTCCGCTTGCCACCTGGAAGCACACAATGTGGACGAGCGATCCATCCGTGGCAAACAAGGGCAGCTCTGAAGTAGTCACACACTGTGACTGCAACCGCAGCGGTTATCCGCCGACCTGGAACAGGTGGCTCACGCGTCCGCCATCTGCGCGAAGGAGCTCAGAAGTCACGCGATACCTTTGCTTGCCGATCAGTCCCGCCCCCGACGAAAAATACCGAGAAAGTTCGGCGTCATCCTCGACGGTGATTTTCTCCATGGCTGACTGCAGCGAATGTGCAGACACCATCACGACCAGGTACTTTCCCTCTGATGGCAGTTTCAATCGGAACTCGCCCGTCGCATCCGTTCTGGCAAACGCACCGCCAAACTCCTCAATCGCCAGCACGCCAGGGTGGTTGGGGTTGGAGTCGCTGTCACCCGGCAGCAGCCCGGAAATATCTACTCGCTTTTGCGGATAGATATCCACAGGCAGCGCGATGACCACAGCGCCATGATCGGCGGCTGTTTCTCCATTGGCACGGGTGTACATCACTCCGCCACTGATGACAATCTCTGACTCCGCCCAGCTTTCCGTGGAGACTCCACTCCGCCCAGCCCACCAGCCGGCGATAAACAACCCCGCTCCAAACGCCATCACTGCGACAGCCTTCAACCATTGACTGTGATGTTCCTTCGCTTTGCGGCGTCGATCCAACCGTGCGCTGGTCGCGCGTTCCGTATGCACTTCCGAGACGGCACTGCCAGTGACGGTGTTCTCTGTACCTTGGGCTTGCGCATCCTGCGTCGGAGCGCAAAACTCTTTGCTATCACGTTGTTCATCGAGCGGCAACTTAGCATCGGCCGTCCAATCGGAAGATTCATCCGTGACAGGACTTTCGCCTGAGACAGGTCCGTCCAAAACGGGAGGCGTTGTTGCAACGCTCGCCTGAGGAACGTCATCCTCAGACTTGCCAGGGGCTGTTTTCCGCCGGGTTCGAGATGGAATCCCTTCGTGCTGATTTCGCCGTGGGTCAGAGAGAGAGTTCTTGGGTGCTGCCGATGCTCCGTGTGGCTCATCGAAGACAGCGAGTTCTGGAAATTTCAGTTCTCGCTTCAACCGACGCAGCCTACGACGTTCCTCCAAAGCGTCAATTCTCGCTTTGGCGTCAGCCTCAGTGGGGACGTGAACTCCTTTCCCGCAGCAGGGGCAATTGACAGAGACGCCAATCTTCCGCCGGCTAACGCTTAGCACCCTCCGGCACTCATCGCAGACAAACTTGACCGGCATCTGCTGACTCCGTGACAACTGACGCTGAATTCGCGAAGACGATCTGCACAGGCAGGCTTCCCAGCCTCCCAATCCAAGTTAACAGGCGCGGGTACACTCAGCCAAGAAAATCATCAACACACGGCATTTCCATCATTTCGCCACCGTCATCAAATGACAAGTTGAAGAGTCCTGAGGTGATCGTCAGATCTTCACGAGCTTTGGCCGCGTCCAGGAAGAATTCCGAGCATGCGACGTGTTCCAGATGACGTGTATTGCGAATCCAGATTACGCCGGCATCCTGTGGAGGACAAAGCCCCAACGTGGAAAACACCGCCGTGGCAGTTTTCCGCTCCGTCTCAAACGACAACGGCACCAAACCGGCGCGAGGGTTGCCTCCGGTGGTGCAGTTGATCCGCGTGACATGGTGATCGATCTGTTTGATCAAGCCTGGGCTGCAATAGTCAGCCGCACCCAGACCGGTGGCGTTCCCTCGCGTTTCTTCGCTCAGCCGTCGTGCCCAAATGCGTTTGATGTTGGACTGAACGAGTCCCGGCTTGCGACCCACAATCGTTGTATCCATGCCGGCTCCAGAGATGTTCTTTCCTGTCTCATCAACGATCAAGACATCTGCGGACGCAAACGGGAGCTTCGCCATCAGCGACTCGGCTTGCTGCAAGAGTTCTCGCTCAGACGTCAGGAAATCCTCCGGAGACAGACCGATTAGTTCTGCCGTTTCATCGAATCCATTCTCAATGATGGCCAGCCCTGCGGCACAATTGCTGTTGGCAATTGCCAGCTTTGCCCCTGCGTGCGCAATCCGCTGCCAGCCGTAGTCAATGGCCGCACGGTGGGCGAGCTTAGCGCCTTCATGCTTGCCGAGGCCAATGAGGAGCATCTTAACCAGGCCGCTCTGGATATCTCCGACAAAGTGTGTATGCGGCTTAATGCGATTGATGACGAGCGTGTGGTCTGCCGACGAAGCATGCTCATCAAAATGCAGCGGCAGCCCACAACGTCTGGTTGGAAGGTCCACCGCACCGACGCCGTTTTCCTTGTCATCTTCGCAAAGCTCGCGTTCTTCCCACACCTGCTTAGGCGAGAGTTCTCCTAGCACGCGCGTCGCCATGCTGGACCGGATTGGGCAACCAACGGTTTGTTCGGTCACGCCCAGACGGGTAAGCACCTCAACCTGACCGTCCGCTGTTCCTCCACCGTGGCTGCCCATCGCCGGAACCAGAAACGGCTCACCACCACAACCACGAATGAAATCTACGGCAGCACGGAGGATCAGCGCAATGTTCGCAATGCCGCGGCTGCCAGCGGTGATGGCGACGGTTTCTCCTGGCCGAATTCGTGATGCAAATCCACACTTGGTGAGTTCTTCCGCGACAGCCGTCCGAATCGCGCCTGCTGGATCTGCAGCGCCGTCTCCCAACCCGGGCCGCGGAAAACTCTGCTGCACGAGAAAGAATCGTGGGAAGGCCATGGTATGCCGTCCACCAAAGAGTGCCAGTCAGGGCGAACTCCGACTTGCTCGAAAAGGCGATGCTACTCGTCTTCCGCCTTCATCCACTTACGCAAGGTCGGCTCGTAATCCACGATCTCGTCCGCGTTGAAATACAACTCAATCTCACGTTTCGCAGCGTCAGGCCCATCAGACGCATGCACAAGGTTCATCTGCCGGCTGCTAGAGAAATCACCGCGAATGGTGCCGGCGGCAGCCTTCAACCCGCTGGTCGCTCCCAGCATGTCGCGAACCACTTGAATGGCTTGCAAGCCTTCCAAAACAGCAGCCACGATAGGCGCCGACGTGATATAGGCTTCCAACGTCGGGTAGAAAGGTTTGTCAACGTGTTCTTCATAGTGCTGCTTGGATAACTCGGGCGTCACTCGCATCATTTTCATGGCGACAACGCTCAAACCCTTGTCTTCAAAGCGGCTGAGAATCCGTCCAACAAGTCGCCGTTGAACGCAATCCGGCTTGAAGAGGATCAGAGAACGCTCAAAATTTCCACCCATTTCAATCTCCGACTTAAGACGAATGAAGGCCGACATTGGCCATCAATTGCGGTAACTCAGCACACGAGAGACGCGAAAGCAATCCTCATCGCGAAATGCCCGCCGGATTCTAATGAAAACATCCACAGGCCGAAAGCGGGTGAGATGAACGAGAAGACTCACGAAACGAGCAAACGCCGGAACGAGAACGCTTTTCTTGTTGACGTCCGTCGCCAGCATTGACGAATTCGGTGTTGCTCAGGCGTTGGTCGGCAGTCGACTACGAGCAGAACTGAAATCAACAAAGCGATCCAGAACCATCTCCTTAATGGGTGCTTTGTTTGTCGGCAGTTCCCATCGCTTCGCGGGCCGCGTGATGGAATTGCCGCGACGTTCCGCGCGTCCTGCCTTCAGGCGTACGGGCGAAATTGACATTGGTCAAATTTTTCCATCCTCCAGGGGGGT
>JALCBR010000037.1 GCA_028066245.1 Pirellulales bacterium
AGTAGCGGCGCAGGGATTCGAACCCCGGACACGCGGATTATGATTCCGCTGCTCTAACCAACTGAGCTACGCCGCCATGTGTTGCTTTCGCTTGATTCCAAGAGTTGCCGTTCCGCCAATGCCACGCTGTTATTGCTGCTTGGCACCCGTTAGCATCCCAGGAGCTAACTGTTGCTTGCGGTGTGCCAGATAGTAGCCCAACACGCCGTGGGCGTTTCACCTGATTTAATAGGTGTCACGCCATGGCGAGCCATTCTACTGCATGTCGCTCGCGCGAAAAGCCCAGAAAGCCGCGGCCGAAGTTCCCGCTCTTTCCTCATGTTAGTGGCCGCTGGGCCAAGAAGGTTCGCGGCCGATTTTTGTACTTTGGCAGAGTCAAGGACGATCCCAAAGGCGAAGGTGATGCCCAATTTAGAGGCGGACTGCAGGGGCTATCGAAACGACAATCGAAGCAAGACAATTTACACCGAGATTGATCTTCATCACGAGGGCTAGTCAATCACGGCACAAGGAGGAGTCGAGCGCCACTCCGTTGTCTGCCGAGTTTCGGAAACTACGCAAAGCTCAGAACTTGTATCGCAAGAGGCGAGAGCTCTATGGGCTCCGCAATACTTTTGAAATGATCGGGGCGACAGCCGCGACCAAGTCGCCGTCAACGCCGTCATAGGGCACATCGATACGTCAATGGCAGCCGTGTCTCGCGAACGCATCGAGGGCGCACGGCTTATTGCGGTTTCCACGCATGTCGAAAACTGGCTCTTCTCAGTCGTGCCTGCGTCGAAGCGGAGGGCCTAAAAATGAAGCTTTCCCAAGGCGTGTGGCTTCCCATCGCGGGGTGACTTGACAGCGCCCGCCTGGGCTGTCGGACAGGTGCTCTGGATTCCGTCGATGCGTTGAAGACCGACACAGTCATTGAAGCTTGAGATGGTAACGCAGTCGACGAAGGAACTGCAGACATCCGCCGTGCGAATGTTGTCGTCTTGCATGTCGAAGTACGAGCCGATTTGCTGCCGCTGTGGCGACAGTGTCAACGCGTCGATCATGTTGACTTCTCGGATGGCTCCACGAATCTTGCACAAGCGTTTGTTCACGCGGCGCCCATGTTCTTCGATTCAACGGCTGCAATTGAAAGCCACATTCGTCGATGAACACGATGCTGGCTTGCTTCGCCGTCCTTTTTGATTCGCGGCCACTCCACGCGGCAAATCCATGATCCCGCAAGAGCCCCCTGCCGCAAGGGACGCAGAGGCTTTACCATAGGGGCCTCGCTGCGGAGGGCAATACAGTCAGGCACCAACGCGGTACTCTATTTCTGCTTAATGAAGGTTTGCTATGCCGAGCTTTGTCACACATTTGGAATCTGCCATCGATGGCACGCACTTGCCGGCGAATCAGCCACAGACCCTGCACAAGGACCGGCCACTCTGGGTGCGATATGACCTTCCCGCCGTGGCGAAAGCCATGACAAAAGATCTCGTGCAAAGCCGTCCGCCAACCATGTGGCGATACCGCGAATTGCTGCCGCCGGTGGACGATGATCGCATCGTAACGCTTGGCGAAGGGATGTCTCCGTTGTTACCCACACTTCGGTTGGGCGAGAAGTTTGGGCTCAATAATGTGTGGGTCAAGGATGAGTCACAGCTGCCCACAGGCAGTTTCAAGAGCCGTGGTTTGGCCGCCGCGGTGACCATGGCGAATCAATTTGGCACAAAACGCGTCGCAATCCCCACGGCCGGAAATGCTGGCGGAGCGATGGCTGCCTATGCCGCCCGCGCTGGGATGGAAGCCTATGTCTTTATGCCCCAGGATACTCCGGAAATCAATCGATATGAGTGCGTCCTGGCCGGGGCGCGAACGTTTCTTGTTGATGGCTTGATCACTGACTGCGGAAAGATCGTGCGCGAAGGAAAGGAGCGCATGGGCTGGTTTGACTGTTCAACACTCAAGGAGCCCTATCGCATCGAAGGTAAGAAGACGATGGGGTTGGAATTGGCCGAGCAGTGCGACTGGGAACTGCCAGATGTGATTCTCTATCCGACCGGCGGCGGAACAGGATTGATTGGAATGTGGAAAGCTTTCGCCGAGTTGGCTGAAATCGGTTGGTTGAAGGGAGACCGCCGGCCACGGATGGTCTCGGTGCAATCCACCGGATGCTGTCCGATTTCCACGGCGTTCGAGGCGGGTGAGCGATTCGCCGAACCTTTTGCCAACGCCAGCACCATCGCCAGTGGTCTTCGCGTGCCTGCCGCGGTTGGCGATTTCATGATTCTGGATGCAGTTCGTGAAAGCGGTGGTTGCGCTATTGCGGCCGATGAAAACCACCTGCGCGAATGGATGAAAATGGCTATCGCCGCTGAGGGCATCTCAATCTGTCCAGAAGCAGCTGCTTGTGTGGGAGCGCTTGAACAACTGGCGGCCAGTGGATGGATCAAGCCTGATGAGCGAGTGGTCATCTTCAATACGGGCGCGGTGCAGAAATACCCGGAAGCGATGCGGTGTGATCTGCCGCAGTTGAAGAAGGATAGTGTGGATTGGGGGATGATTGAGTCTGGCTAGAGCACCTGTCTGACTGCTGTTCCGCTAGCCCAACCGGACGTTGGCAAGTCGTCCCGCGATGGGAAACCGCACACCAGGCTCTCACGCGTACGGGCGAAATTGACATTGGTCAAATTTTGGGGTGTTTCGGGCCAACAGGCACGCTGCCGAGCGCCATAAGAGGTTGACGGTTAACAGGCTACTGAACGTAACGTCAAGGTTGTCGGTGATGTTTGCGGTCCCGTTGCTGGTCCATTGCATAGGCGTGAAGCGTTTGCGCCACGCCTTGGAGGCGGGAAAAGTTTGACCAATGACAATTTCGCCCGTACGCCTGAGAGCCTGGTGTGCGCGGAACGCCGCGGCAATTTCATCGCGCATCCCAGAATCGATGGGACCTGCGATCAACACAACACCCGTCAAGAAGATGCTCTTGAGCGTGTTGCTGGTTTCAGTTCTGACCGCAGTCGGGTTCCACCCAGCGTCTTAGCAATACTCAAGGTCGTCAATGTTGGCGACGAAGGTCAACCAGAAAGCGCTTAGCACCAAGCTCGGGTGGTCTTCATGCCGGAAGCACTCAACATCATCATCATGGGGACAGGCCCGTTTGCGGTGCCTCTGTTTGAGGCGCTTGCGGCGTCTCGTCATCTCTTATGTGCCCTGATCACTCAGCCGACTCGTCCCGTGGTGGGTAATAAGCCGCCGCCGGTGAATCCGATGCGCCAGGTCGCGGAGCGATTTGACATCCAAGTTTTGACGCCACAGAGCGTTAATACGGGTGAATCTCGTAAGGAATTGGAGAGGTTTTCTCCGGACCTATTTGTCGTTGCTGACTACGGTCAAATCCTTAAGCCGGAGACATTGGCAGTCGCTCGGTTGGGCGGAGTCAACCTGCATGGTTCGCTCTTGCCCAAGTATCGCGGCGCGGCTCCGATCAATTGGGCCATCTACAACGGCGAGACAGAAACCGGGGTGACTGTGATTCAGATGACGCCGCGAATTGATGCGGGGCCAACCATCGCCCAGGCAGTGCTGGCGATTGGAGCCGAGGAAACGGCCGAGGATCTCGAACCGCGATTGGCGATTTTGGGCGCAGGACTAATTCGTGAGTCCGTGGACAAACTCGCCGAAGATCCGCAAAGCGTTCGTCCGTTGTCTCAATCGCCAGCAGACGTGACTCGGGCGCCACGACTCAAGAAAACCGACGGCGAAATTGACTGGAGTCGCACAGCGCAGCAAGTCAGCAACCAATGGCGTGCAATGCAGCCGTGGCCTAAGTGCTATTCTCATTGGCTGCGAGCAGAGGGGCAGCCCCTGCGGTTGATCTTCGGCCCACTGAAGACAGTCAAAACGGAAGGTTTGCCGCCCGGCCAGCCGGGAGAAGTCACCTCCGTGAGAGACGATGAGATCGTCATCGCGACGGGAGCAGAAGCCGTTCTCGCCCACGCGCTGCAACCCGCGGGCAAACGAATGCTCACTGTGGCGGAGTTTCTCAACGGTTATTCTCTACAGCCTGGCGACCGCTTTGGCACGCCCTGATGTCATCGGAGCACAGCTAGGCTATGGTCGATTGGTGGCGACTGTTTCTTCATCTCCTGCTGCGGTCGATACGTCATGCGGCTCCTCGTCGCTCGTCGGGAGTTCCACGCCTGGCAAGTTGGCTTCCAGGAAGGCAATCAAGCGATTGTAATACTGCTGGCGCGCCTGAGGGCTGACGCTCCTGGGAGAGGAGTCATCAAGCCATAAGTAGCCCTTGGGGCCATCATAGCTGGCGGAGAGTTCCTGCCCTTGCTTGAGTGATGTCTTGTCATCCGTCTGGCCGTGCACAAAGAACAACGGCGTATTAACACCATTGAGCACTTGCTCAAGTTGGATGTCGTCGGGATTGAACCCGCAATCCAGCCACAAGATGATCCGAGCGATCGAGACGGCGGCTCCTTGCAACTGTGTTGGCTTCAAGAATGAGAACTGCTGCCAGAGCACGTTGTCCATGCTGGCGAATGTTGAGTCGACCCATGCCGCCCGAACGTCCGACAACTCGGGTAGCGTTTGCAGCCCCACCGCGGCTCCATAGGAAACGCCCACCATGAACAGCGGTTGATCAGGGAATGCCGCCCGGGCGAAGTCACATGCAGCTTTGACGTCGTTTGTTTCACGATGTCCAAAGGTCACAGTGTGTCCCTGGCTTTGACCGTGGCCGCGAAAATCAAAGGCGACCACGTTGAACCTGGCGTCATGGAGTGGCTGAAGGATGGAAATCACCTGGGAACGGTTCTCCCCATAGCCATGCAGATAGACAACCGTGCCGCGAGCTTCGGGTGCCGGGATCGACCATCCCGCCAGGTTGAGGCCGTCCTTAGTTCGCACGGCAACATCCTGATGCGCAATCCCCAATGCGTTAGGAAATATGGAAGGCACCTTGTGCACGAGATGTACGGTTGAGAGCGGATAGAGAATGGCCAACGGCAGCGTCACGCAGGCGGTGAGCATGACCATCCGAAGTGCCCCCGCGCGGCCAACGCTTGAATTTTCCGTCCCGCCGAACAGCAAGTTGATCCACTGAAGCAACGTCTCAAACAGGAATGCCGTCAATGAGAGGGCCGTGCCAGCAAGAAGAGCTTCGCGAACAGCGATGTGCGTGTCGGTAATAAACACAAACCAGAATGCGCCAAAGATCACGTAGCCCAGGCGAACCGCCAACTGATGGGTCCACTTATCGCGATCTGGCCAGGGAAAGACCTGGAATGAGAATCGATCGACGAGCATGACCGGAGCCCACCCAAGGACGATCCACCCGGCAACGCTGTGGGTTTCCAACGCGGCCAAGAGCAGCACTGCCGCGTAACAAACGATGGCCACGGTAACTTGCGCCGCTTTGCCAAAATTCTTAATCATGAGTCGCCCTTAAGAATGATCAACAGAACTAGTGGGACCGTGCGTGCTTCCCGCGTTTTGATTGAGCGATTGTGAAGTGTGTTCACTCCGCTTGTTTGACGACAGAGGACTGTGCACCGTGTGACTGAGCTCCGGGAGATTTCCCTTGTCGAGCCGCCTTTTGCACGGCATCACGGACGTCTCTTGCGGACTTCAACGTCAAATCCGCTTCTGCATCGTCTGCGTCGTTCGTGTCTCCCTCGGCTCCGGATCGTAGTGCGTCGAATCGTGCCAAGAGCCGGTTCAAGTCATCGGCGAGATCTTGCCAGTGGTCCGTTTCACGCAGTTTGACAGGGTCGACTCGCTTTCCTTCGACCGCAGCCTGCATCGTCTTGCGAATACGCGTGATCTGTCCCGTGAATCGATGACTCAGCCGGATGGCATCGAAAACCACAATCGGTGAGAGGAGAACCAGTGAAAGAGCCCCTGGTCCAAGCTGTGACCACAACACCGCCAAGTGGCCCTGTAATCCCATTTGTGACCCATGGACGGCCACGCGCCAGGCAACTAGCAGGCAGGTCGCCGTGATTCCACAAGCTAAGTAGTAGGTCAGCAAACGAAGGATGATGGTTCTTTGAATGCCCACATCTCCCCATAAGTTTTGTCGGCGGAAGCGCTGTTTTTCAGACATCGTGCTCCTCTTGGGAAGGTGGATGTTGGTTGGGCATGAACCCGTCTTAAACCTAGCTCAAGATGGACCAGTCAGTCGGGTTATCCTGCCGCGCCATTCAAAATCTGACGTTGTCCGCAAAGAGCGTCGCGGACGGGCGATAAATCCTGAAGTATTGGCAAATCCGATCCGATCATGGCAAACTGGTAACGAGACCAAACGTGCGCTGCTCGGGACTCCAGTCCAGCAATATCCACACTTGCAGGTGGCTCTGACGCCAGATGGCGAGGGGAGAAACATGTCACGTCTGAATCGACGCCAGATGCTGGCATCCGCCGGAGCAGGCTTGTTGGGCTGGGGGTGTTTGGGCCGCAGCGCAAGCGGGTGGCTGCCTGCGTTAGCGGAAGGTCTGGCAAATGCCCCTTCACGGCGACGTCACTGTGTTTTGCTATGGATGTCCGGTGGGGCATCACAGTTGGATACGTTTGACCTCAAGCCGGGCCACGCCAACGGCGGTCCCTTTGCCGAGATCGAAACGTCCGTCCCCGGCCTGCGAATCTCGGAACACCTGCCCAAGCTTGCACGGCATGGTGACAAGCTGGCGGTTTGTCGTGGGCTGAGCACCAGTGAGGGTGACCATTCGCGGGGAACTTTTCTGATGCACACCGGCTTTCCGCCTGGTGGCCCCATTGCATATCCAACAATCGGGGCAGCGCTTTCCAAAGAGTTAGGCCGTTCAGACACGGACTTGCCCAACTTCGTCAGCATTGCACAGCCTGATTTCCTGAACCGCGCGGCTTTTTCGCCTGGCTTCCTCGGACCGAGATACGCGTCGCTCAAAGTGGGCCAAGCAGATGTCACCCCCGGCGGCAACGTCCCAGATGAAGGGTTCGCAGAGCTTGGCGTTGATGACTTGATAAGCCAGGGGGGCAGCCACAAACAGCAGGCTGCCAGACTCGATCTGTGGAGGACGTTGCAGGAAGGATTTTTGGCGGGGCACGGATCTTCCGCGCCCAACGCTCATCAGACGGTCTATGACAGCGCTGTGCGCATGATGCAATCAGAAGCCGTCAAAGCATTTGACCTTTCGCAAGAGACAGACGCCGTGCGTGAACGGTACGGCCGCGGGCAGTTTGGCCAAGGTTGCCTGATGGCACGTCGGCTGATCGAGCGTGGAGTGCCGTTTATCGAAGTGGGACTTTCCAATTGGGACACTCACCAAGACAATTTTGACGCGGTGGCTGAGCTTTCAGCACAACTGGATTCCGGTTGGTCTGCACTCATGACCGACCTGTCCGAACGAGGACTACTGGAATCAACAACAATCTTGTGGATGGGCGAATTTGGACGGACTCCTCGCATCAATCCGCAAGCCGGGCGAGATCATTTCCCCAACGCCTGGTCATGCGTTTTGGCAGGGGGTGGCATCAACGGCGGACAAGCCTTTGGCGAAACCAGTCCGGACGGAATGGAAGTTGTTGACGGAAAGATTGATATTCCCGATGTCTTGGCCACGCTGTGCAAGGCGCTTGGGGTTGACCCGGAGACTCAGAATATTTCTGACCTCGGACGCCCGATCCGAATTGCCGAAGGCACGGCGATCAAAGGAATTTTGGCGTAGCGAGCCCTACCGCAGGCAGGAACTCGTAATCAAATCAAGCGTTCGTTGACAACACGTTGATTACAAGCTTTCAAAACGAACGCGTAAAACGCGTCAGCCGCCTACGCAAAGGGCGCTATCGCCGCAAGTCAGGGCTCTTCGTCATTGATGGCGCCAGAGAGCTATCGCGTGCTGTCTCTGCCGGTGTGGAAATCACTGAACTATTCCATACTGCGGCCAAAACAAACGCCACTGACGTGGAGCAAGAGGTGCTGTCGGCCGCGAGTGTTGCGGCTGAAGTCGTAGAAGTTACACCGGCAATCATGAGGAAACTTTGCTTCGGTGATCGTGATGAAGGGTTCGTCGCCGTCGCACGCATGCCACAACGGCGTCTCTCCGAACTGCAACTTCCCGACAACCCGCTGCTCAGCATCATTGAAGGCATTGAGAAGCCAGGAAATCTTGGCGCGATCTTGCGCACCGCTGACGGCGCCGGATTCCACGGCGTGATTGTCATTGACGGTGGAACAGATCTCTACAACCCCAATCTCATTCGTGCAAGCTTAGGCACGGTATTCAGCTTGCAGGTCTGCAAGGCGGATAGAGAGGAACTACATTCCTGGTTGAGTGAACGACAGTTTCAAATTGTCACGACAATCGTGGAAACGCGCCAGGCGTACACGGAAGTGGATTATCGACAGTCAACGGCGGTTGTGTTGGGAAGTGAGCATGCTGGACTGAGTGATGCATGGCGGGATCCCAGCGATGCCAAGGGAAAATCCGGACAAGTGTGGCCAGTACGAATTCCGATGCTCGGCGTTGCCGACAGTTTGAACGTATCCGCGGCCGCTGCCGTGCTGTTCTACGAGGCGCGACGACAGCGGGATTTCGCTCAACAACAAAACACTGCGGAATAGAAACCTTTGACTGCCGGCCGCACAGCACCATTTCCGTCTTGCCCCGCTGGCAACCAACGGCGCGGACCGTATATTGACTGCGTCGAGTTTGCTTTGCGAAACGGCCGCGTGCGGCCGGCTCGCACCCGGTTCCCCGTTGGTGAAACGCCTTTGAAAGCCCTGGTTAAGAAGCATCGCGAACGAGGTTTGTGGCTGGACGATGTTCCCAAGCCGGCTGTCGGCCCGCACGATGTTCTGGTTCGGATCCGCAAGACCGCAATTTGCGGCACCGATCTCCACATCTTCAAGTGGGATGACTGGGCTCAAAGGACAATTCCCGTCCCCATGACCGTCGGCCATGAGTACATGGGCGTGGTCGAGGAAATTGGCGCTGAGGTGACGGTTGTCCAGCCGGGCGACCGAGTCACTGGCGAAGGGCATCTGACATGTGGAATTTGTCGCAATTGCCAAGCTGGGCGACGGCACCTCTGTCGGCAAGCAATCGGTGTCGGCATTGATCGCCCCGGCGGTTTCGCCGAATATCTTTCCTTACCGGAATCCAACATCTTCAAGCTCCCTGGTGACGTTGGCGATGAGCTGGCCGCCATCTTTGACCCGTTGGGAAACGCTGTCCACACCACGCTTTCTTTTGATCTGGTGGGGGAAGATGTCCTGATTACCGGCGCCGGCCCGATTGGCGTCATGGCAACGGCCATTGCGATTCATGCAGGAGCACGGTACGTAGTCGTCACGGATGTCAACGATTATCGTTTGCAACTGGCAAGCGCGTGCGGCGCCACACGCACGGTCAATCCCCAACGAGAGGATTTGAAGGACGTCATTCCGGAATTGGGCATGACCGAAGGCTTCGATGTTGGATTAGAAATGTCCGGCAACGGATCAGCCTTCCGGTCCATGATTTCGACCATGATCCACGGAGGTTCCATCGCTATGCTGGGAATCTTTCCTGGACCAGAAACAATCGACTGGAGCGACGTGATCTTCAAAGGTTTGCAGATCAAAGGCATCTACGGTCGAGAGATGTTTGAAACCTGGTACAAGATGACCGCCATGATTCAAAGCGGCTTGGATGTCACTCCCGCAATTACACATCGGATGCTGGCCGACGATTTCCAGCAAGCGTTTGACATCATGCAAAACGGCCACGCGGGCAAAGTCATCCTGGATTGGAGTTAGCCATCGGCACAGTTTGGAAAGTACAAGCGAACAAGTACTGAAATCGCGTGTCGTCCTTGGAGAGTTTCATCCTGTCGCGCTGGCGATAGTTCATCACCAACGCAGGCGGGGACCATGACTGAGTGCCTTTGCTCTGACAGGTTGGAACAGCGCGAAAATCGAATTACAGCTTGGTAGGAATCATCGAAAACAGTGAGCGAGAGTGGCGGAATTGGCAGACGCGCTGGATTTAGGATCCAGTGAGGCAACTCGTGGGGGTTCGAGTCCCCCCTCTCGCACTTTTTCGATTTCACTGTAGTGGAAATGTTGGTGTTGCGTCGCAAATTGCGGCCTATCGAGACGGTGCGACCTCCGAATTTGCGAGATTGCATTGTAGGTGCGTTGCCCCCAGTGTTGGCAATATTTGCCCCTAATCTGCCTCCGAGCACAGTGGCCGATGGATCCGTATCGAATTGCAAGTTAGCTCAGACGCCGACCAAAGAAGCTCGATATGCGGGCAAGCTCCGCTGGAGTGGATCAGTGCCGAATGTAGTTCAACCAATACTGGACTCGACCGGATTCGACACTCATCGACGACCGCTGTGTTCGTTTTCAAGATGGACTTCACCAAGTCCTAAATGAAAGTTCTGTGAACAGAGCCTTAACTGTTGGTAGAACGAGTGTGGTTGCGCAAAGAGCGGGAATTTTTCCCTGCTGACTTGCGCGCCAGGCCGAACGTGATAACAAAAAACGGTGCCGGCGATTGGATCGCCGACACCGTGAATATCTGCAAATGTGCCAGAACTAGGACAGGAGTCGTCTAGATTTCGCTAACAACTGCCCTTGTGATTATGCCTGAAAAGAACTGCCGCAACCGCAGCTCTTGACGGCGTTGGGGTTCTCAAAAGTAAATCCTCGCTTTTCGAGTCCATCAAAGAAATCGAGCGTGGTGCCGTCAAGGTACAGCGCGCTCTTCTTATCGACCACGACTTCCACTCCGTGCTGTTGCAGACGCGAGTCTGCTTGAGCATCGAAGGCCTTGTCAAAGCCCAGAGAATACGAGAACCCACTGCAGCCTCCGCCGGTGACGCCGACACGGAGGACGGTGCCCTCTTCAAGCTTCTGCTCGCCCATAATTCGTTTGACTTCTTGGGCAGCGCGTTCTGTCAAGGTGACGGACATGGCCTGGATCGCTCCTGTCGAGGGTACCTAAGAGATTTGCCTGGGATGCTATTAGATTATACACCGCAATTACTGGAGGCAAGGCGTGATTAACGCCTGGAAATCTGACGACTATGTGGGTTGAAATCGCGGTGGGCATCCTGCTCCGCTGCGCATAATCGCCCTGCTTGCAGCTAGCACCAGCCCACCCCTCACATTGACCGCAATCCCGGCACTTGCTACAAGTCGCGACCCGAATCTGGAATCCGATCTCCGCAGTTCGCGGACCGCGATCGCACCTGTGCCTGGCAATGAACAGACGACACGCTCAATTCTTGGCTTTGGCGTTCTTCGTCGGAGATATCGTCGTGACGGCCACGGCTTGGGTCACGGCATATGCCGTGCGGTTTACATTGCTGCCGGCGCCCGGGGGCGTCCCCGAGATGACGACTGTCTTGG
This sequence comes from Pirellulales bacterium, assembly GCA_028066245.1. Classification (GTDB taxonomy): domain Bacteria; phylum Planctomycetota; class Planctomycetia; order Pirellulales; family S012-138; genus CALJLD01. The sequence goes on from JALCBR010000037.1 coordinate 11,369, forward strand.
CAGGTCTTCCCACGATCCTTGTTCTGGCCGCCGTGGCCTACCATGTCTGTGGGATGTACCGCGTTGGCCCTTTGCGGCGGCTCGCGCGCGAAGCCAATGCAGTGAGCCTGGCGAGCGGGTTATTGTTCCTGTTAGTGATTGCCGTCACATTTTATCGTCGCGATCTCTACGAATCTCGCCTGGGATTAGCGATGTTCTTTGTGCTCAACGCTACAATGCTGATCGGCGTCCGTCGTTTTGGCTGGCGACTGTTTGCGCACCATCGCGGACAGACACAACGGGTGGCGGTGGTTGGAGACGGTCGCAATGGGCGTCGTGTGGCCGAAACGCTCTTGGCAAATTCTTGGGCAGGACTACGTCCCGTCGGGTTTGTGGAACGCACGGATATCAAGCATTCGACCGTTTTGCCACGACTCGGCGAGATCCACCAACTCAAAGAACTGATCGACCAGCACCAGATCGACCAGGTGCTGATCGCGCTGCCGCTTTCGCGCTATGGTGAGTTGCCTGGTGTGTATCACGCGTTGTCGGATGTTTTGGTTGAGGTTCAGCTCGCGCCCGAGATTCCCGACTTGTCTGGAATGACTGTCCGCCCCTGCGAGGTGGATCGGCTTTCATTCATCGGATTGCGAGAAAACCCTCACGCTGGCTGGCGGGAGATGGCCAAACGCGCGACCGATATCGTGCTGGGAAGTGCGGCCTTGCTGTTGCTCGCCCCATTGATGTTATTGCTGGCCGCGATGGTCAAGCTCACAAGCCGGGGCCCGGTGCTCTATCGGCAAATGCGGGCTGGCCTGGCGGGAAAGGAATTCGGTATGCTCAAATTTCGCAGCATGCGGATAGATGCAGAATCCCAAACAGGGCCTGTGTGGGCGAAAGCTGGCGATGAACGCTGCACGGCCGTGGGACGCTTCATGCGGCGCTGGAGCCTGGATGAACTGCCACAACTGCTGAATGTACTTGCTGGCCAAATGAGCCTGGTGGGACCACGGCCGGAACGGCATGTCTTCATTGAGAAATTCCGACGGCAGATTCCGAATTACACTCAACGCCACCAAGTGAAAGCCGGCATAACCGGTTGGGCACAGGTCAACGGGTGGCGTGGCAACACATCACTCCGCCGCCGCATTGAGTGCGATTTGTACTACATCTGCAATTGGTCGCTGCTGTTGGATCTCAAGATCCTCGTGATGACCATCTGGTGCGGCTTGCGGCACCGGAACGCGTATTAGATACGCTTGTCTTAGCAGCCTGTTGCTTTGTCAACCGGCTGCGTGAATCCCAAGGAGGGGATTCCAAATCGTGGTACGAATGTGCCGCGATTTGCGAGCCGTGTGAGATTCACTCTCGCACTTGGCTCGGGTTGAAAACGCCACGATGGCGTTTTTCAACGGACTGCTAGTTCTGCTTCACCGTTCGCTGTACAGTTTGCGCGTCGATCACGCGCTGCAGCAAGTGCTCTGCGCCGACGGTTGATTCCGGACGTGGGGAGAAACAATAGACATCACCGTGTCCGAATCTGCCGTGGACAATGGCTGGTGAATTGATCATCACCCCTTCCGGCGCTTCGTTCTCGCTGACTTCCTCTCGGAACCAGGCGAGTACTTGATAATCCGGGATGCTTGCCTTGTTGTCAGGAGTGAGAATTGGCCCGTTCGCATAGTTCAAATCAAGCTGACGGCGATCAACGCCGAAAAAAGTCTGCCCGGCTTTTTCGAATTCGACTTCGAGCGTTGCCTGCCCTCGTCGCCACTTATTGGATTTTGTGCGAGCGTCCAGCACTTCCAACCCCCAAGAGAAGCCACTGCAGGCCAAGTACGCTCCTGCACTAACGCCAAGATAGTCCCCTCCGGAGTCAATGAATTTCCGCACCGCCGAACGCCCCTGAGTGCTGAGTGACTCGGAAAGCCCACTTCCACTGCCACCACCAAAGCAGACAACATCAAATTGATCTAAGACGCCTGCTTGAACATCCTGGGCACAGATACGACGAACAACGATCTCTTCGCTGTCCTTGCAAACTCGCAGCAACGATACCACACCATTGGCGGAAGCTCCATCGTCATCATAGACGGCCACGCGCGTCTTACCGTTCATTCGCGGACCAAATGCCAACGTGTTCCCATCAACGGTAGAATCCAGCATCTCCAGTCGATCAAGGAGCGTGGCAACCATCAACCGATGTTGCCGTGTGCGTAATGAGAGTCGGCGGTCCTTGGTTGTTGTCTCCAGGATCATCCCGTGGGCTGGAGTGCGATCAGCGACGGCCCGGGCGAGACTGCCTGCGACCGGCGGGCCCAGAGACACAAATTGATCGGCAGCGTCAGCAATCTCCTCATTGACGGCCGCCAGCATGAGTTCCGTCAGCGTGTCTGCCTCTGGTGAACGGTCGTGAATGATGGAACTGCCAACGCTCTTCTTGTTTCTGGCGTTAACATCAAAACCTTCGTGCAGATCGATAACCCAGTCGGGCTTATGGGTTTCTACAACTTTCCACAGATCAGCCGCGATGGGTCCCAGCGTACGGATTCTTTGCCTGGTCAATTTGAAGTTTCGATTGAGATCGCGTTCTTCTTTGGGAACATCTGGCGACAGACGCTTGTTGATCTCCAACGCCGGCACGTTCGCCCGAGGCACCACAATCAACGTGCCGCGAGTGATTGGCCAATCCGCAATCTGTTGTGCCGCAGCAGCTCCTGCTGGCTCATTGCCGTGCACTCCACCTACAATCATCACGGTTGGCCCTGGCAGCCCACTCTCCTGATAGATCACGGGCGTCTCGAACGGGGTTCCTCCAGCCAGGATCGCGGAACGCCATTCTGATTCCGCGTACGCAGTTGCAGAGAAAGCGCAGCCGAAAACAATCAATAACAAGGCGTGCAGTGAGACGGACTTCAGATTGGGCAATGTCGGCATGCTCAATTGTCCAACAATTTTGGGGCGTTGATTGACAGGTTCGCCTCCGCGAGAGAGCGCAGGCAGCCGGACAAAACAAGCTTACGCAGCGATGGTCGCGACGTCGAGAAAATACGAGTGGGCCCGCCTAACGCTCAAGTAAGCCAGAGGGCGTAGTGATTGTGCGACGGCTAAGTCGAACGGCACAACGTTCACGACTACGGTGAGATCAGCAGGCAAAGCTCATCACGCACGAAGTCTCGGATCTCATCCCGCACTCGGCGGTAAGGAGCGAGCTGCTCCTCATCCGTCTGCGCCTGCTTGGCGAGCTTGGGTGGATCGTCAAATCCGCGATGAAACACGCGCCTGGCTCCGGCAAACACCGGACAATGCTCATCTGCATGAGCGCAGACCGTGACCACAAGATCAAAGTCCGTTCGTGGCAAGTCTTCCGTGGTTTTGGAAGGCTGAGTGCTGATATCCACGCCAGCTTCCTGCATCACCTTGACGGCATGAGGATTGATGCCATGAGCGACGATTCCGGCTGAGTAAGCCTGAAACGCGTCCTCGTGGAAATGCCTTGCCCATCCCTCCGCCATCTGGCTCCGGCAAGAGTTACCAGTACACAAAAACAAGACCGCAGGTGAATTCATGGGCGATTCGCCCTCTGCAAGTCCAAGGTCTATGAGTTTGAGAGGGGTGCATCGCGGCTTCGCTCAATCGCCCCGCAACCGAAGCCCTTGAGCGGTCAGTTTCTCACGTACTTCGTTCAAGCTGGTCACACCGAAGTTCTTGCTCTCCAGCAACTCGTCTCCCGTCCGGCGAATCAGCTCGCCAATTGTTCCAATACCCAAACGGATCATGCACTTACGAGCTCGCACGGAAAGGTTGAGTTCCGCGACAGGCTTGTTGAGCAAAGCTTGCTCGTCTGGACTGAGAGACGCGGTCTCCATGCCAAAATCTGGAACCCGGCGATCTGAGGCGAATTGTCCGATCTCAAGACCTTTGGAGTTCATCATCTCGCGGATTTCCACAAGCGACGTTTCACCAAAGTTCTTGCTGGCCAACAACTGAGCTTCGGAAATGCGCGTCAAATCCCCCAGAGAGCCAATTCCCATCCGCTGCAAACAATTCCGGCTGCGAACCGAAAGCTCAAAGTCAGAGACTGGAATGGCCAAGACCTGGCTCAGGCGGTCCTGACGGCGTTGCGCGTCTTCATCGTATTCTTGATCACGTGAAGCGGACGCGTCACGGACGTAGAGCCTGGCTTGGGGATGCTCCGGAAAAGACTCCAGGATCCGTCGATAGCAGGCTTCCGCCTCTTCGAAGCGGTTGAGATCTTCATAGATGACGCCGAGGTTGAGCAGCGAGCCGACATTGGATGGTGCCCGTCGCGCACAGCGTTCATACAATGCCAGGGCGTCGTCATCGTTCCCGCGACGATCATTTTCCATCGCCAGGCCGAACAAAGCGCCCGGATGGTTTCCATCAGCTTCCACGGCCCGTTCATACAGCGCGACAACTTCACTGGGATTCCCACCCAGCGCCGCCACGGTTGCACCGCGTTGATAGAGATACTCCGCTGTCTGTTCCACGGCTCCTGAAAGATCGTCCAGCAGCCGTAGTGCATCTTCCGGTCGATTGAGGTATCGCGTGGATTCGGCCTCTCCCAGCCGGCATTCATCCCCCGGATAGCCGGCTTTGGCGGCGTCCTGATAAGCAGCAACGGCTTCTTCGTATTTCTCAAGCGCGAAGTAACATTTGGCCGTGTAAAACTTGGCGAGGGCACCGCCATCGGACGAGGACAGCAAATCGATGGCTGCTTGGTATCGACCCAACAAATAGTTGCCCACGCCAAAACGGACTTTCATGGCCGGGGACAGGTCTGTCTGCTGGCTGAGCTGGCCCACGGCTTCGCGAAGCTGGGAATAGCTTGAGCGATCCGCCGCGATGGCTGTTGTGATTTGATGAATCTCTTGCGGACCAAATGTGGATTGAGAAAGCACCAGGCCGGAAATATCCGTCTGAACCATTGAATCCATCGGCGACAAACCCTCGTGTGGCAAAAAGTTCCGCGCGGGAAGCTCCCCTGTGAGCGCAGGGAGACGCAACGGATCGAACTGGCAATGTTAGCGAGATCGCATGGAATTGGCAATTGCCTCCGCTGGCTTGCCGGCTTCCCAAGTCCTTGTCAGATGGCCATTTGTCAACGCGGAACCTCCTAGGGTATGCTGTCGGCGATTGGCGCTTTCTCCACGGATGATTCATGCAAAGAACAATGTCTGAAGAACAAACGCAGCCCAAGTATCGCCGCGTCGTCCTGAAAATCTCCGGCGAAGGATTTGCTCCACCCTCGGAACGTGGCGTTAGCATGCCGGAAGTGGTCCATCTTGCCAAACAGACTGTGGCGGCCGCGGAGCAAGGCGTTCAGGTTGCGGTGGTGATCGGTGGCGGAAATCTGCTTCGGGGAGCTCAATTCACGGCGGGAAGCTCCAGCATCCAGGAGGCGACAGCCCACTACATGGGTATGTTGGCAACCGTCATGAACGGCCTGGCATTGCAAGACGCCCTGGAATCGCTAGGGGCCAGTACACGGTTGATGTCTGCAATCCGTATGGATGGTGTGGCGGAGGCCTATATTCGGCGTCGTGCTCGAAGGCATTTGGAGAAGGGCCGCATTGTCATCCTCGCCGCTGGAACCGGCAGTCCGTTTGTGACGACGGACACGGCCGCCGCCTTACGAAGCCTTGAACTGGAAGCGGATGTCGTCCTTAAAGCGACCAGAGTTAACGGCGTTTATAGCGACGATCCCGAAAAGAATCCCCACGCGGTTTTGTATAGCGAATTGACCTACCAGGCCGTGTTGGCTCAGAAACTTCGCGTGATGGATCACACTGCCATTGCACAATGCATGGAGCACGGCATGCCGATCGTGGTCTTTAACTACCTGACTGAAGGCAACATCGTGAAGGCAGTCCTGGGTAAGAAGATCGGTACGCTTGTCCGGCCGGGCGATGACGAGATTCTAGTGGAAAATACGAGCCCTGCTTCATCCCAAGCTGCAGGATAGACGATCAGAATCCAACACATTGAGACGAGTGGGGGAAACGCGATGACTGCCGATGAGATTTTGATGGACGTAGAAGAGCGCATGGAGAAGAGTGTCTCCACTCTCAAGAAGAACTTGCTGGGAATTCGCACGGGTCGCGCAAACCCAGGTCTTGTTGATACGCTGCGTGTGGAAGCTTATGGCTCACCCACGCCCATCAAGCAAGTCGCGGCGGTGAGCGTGCCAGAGCCAACGCAAATCTTGATCCGCCCTTATGACCCGGGCACACTCAAGGACATCGAGAAGGCCATCATTGCCGGAGATCTTGGGCTGACGCCCAACAATGATGGTCGCGTGATTCGCATCAATATCCCCGCGCTCTCCACGGAAGTGCGGAAGAAGATGGTTTCGCGCATTAAGGAGCTGACAGAAGAGGCCAAAGTTTCGATCCGCAATGTCCGGCGCGATGGCAATCGTGCTGCGGATCAGGCGGAGAAAGACAAAGCCATGAGCGAGGATGAACGTGATACGGTCAAGGACGAAATTCAGGACTTGACTAAGAAGTTTGAATCTCGCACGGACGAGCTTGCCAAGGCCAAGGAGCATGATGTGATGGACGATTAATATGCTGTTGATTTGCCTGCAGCATGCATGAATCCCAAAGGAGTAGGATTCCAAATCGTGGTTGAATGTGACGAGATTGCGAGCCATACGAGACCCGCTCGCACTTGGTTCGGGTTGAAAGACCACGATAGCGTTTTCAACAACCTGCGAGCCGCCAAACGTTCCGCTGGTGATGAAGTCCTTTTCTGCTCGCCGTTACGATACGCTGCAGCCTGTTCGCGTTCATGTTGGGAAACTCGGTCGGGTTGATTCTGTTGAAGCGTTACACGATTCCATTGAGCTAGTCGACGGAGACTCATCGCTCCCCTTGCTGGCGCCTGGACTGTTTGATCTGCAAGTCAACGGCTACGGCGGATGTGAATTTTCCTCCCCCCAGTTAACGATACCGGATGTCCGCGAGATCGCGGCCGTCATGGCAACTCAAGGAGTCGTGAAGTTCTTGCCGACCATCACAACGGCGCCCATCGATGTGATGGAGCATGCACTGACCATGGTCGCCGTTGCGGCATCGCCGGACTCAGCCAAATCTCCTGAACCTTCTCGCAAATCGAATGGCGCGCAGATTGCCGGAATCCATCTGGAAGGGCCATTCCTTTGTTCAGAGGACGGTCCGCGTGGCGCGCACCTGAAAGAACATTGCCTTGAGCCATCGCTGAGCTTGTTTCAGCGGCTGCAACGTGCAGCAGCGGGGCAAATCCGCTTGTTGACCATGGCAGTTGAGTTTCCCAATGCCGCGGAATTCATTCGACAGGTGACTGCAACCGGCGTGACCGTGGCCATTGGGCACACCGCTGCGACAGACGCGCAGATTCAAGCAGCCGTGGCAGCCGGAGCGAAACTTTCGACGCACCTGGGAAACGGTGCCCATGCCGTTCTTCCACGTCATCCCAACTATATTTGGAGTCAACTGGCGGACGATCGCCTGTCTGCTAGCCTGATCGCCGATGATTTCCACTTGCCTGCTGGTGTGTTGAAAACCATCATTCGCGCCAAGACGCCCGCAAGATGCCTGCTTGTCAGTGACATGTCTGGCTACGCAGGTAAGCCGCCCGGACGCTATATAACGGGGTTGGGTGAAATTGAAGTGTTGGAGTGCGGTAAGATTATAACTGCCGACCAGGAAACATTGCTGGCTGCTGCTTCCATGCCATTGACTGCTGGAATCGCCAACGTTGCCAAATTCGGAGATGTTCCTCGGGCGATTGCCATTGAGATGGCGAGCACACACGCTGCGCAATGCTTAGGCAGCCAGTCCGCATTCCTTCAACATGGGGCAAGTGCTGATTTTACCCTGCTAGACTGGTCAGATGACTCAGTCGAGGAAATCGCCGTCCGCGGAACCATGATTGGCGGCGACATCGTGTTTGGGCATTTCGACTGAACAGCAATCACCAATCTCTTGAAACGCCTCCCGGTGTCTGGCGGTAGGCCTTGTAGTGGCCCTGGCCGGGTATTGTTTGGGAAAAATTGGCCACCTGATAGCCAAGGGAATTTGCCAAGAAATCAGGTGCTTCGGCGAAGAACGAACATTCCGGTATGGGGGCATGCGATTTTTACCGCCGGAACTCTGGCTGCAAAACATCGCAAACAGCGCTCCAGCAAGGACTTCCAAACTCATGGCTAACCCTGCCAAGTTGATCGCCACCCTGATTCTTGCCCTGGTTGCCGCCGCTGGCTGCACTGTCAGCACCAGTTCACCGATTCCAGGATCTGGAGTCTTGGCACTACAAGAGCGGGAGTTGAAAGAGTTTGACGAGATCGAAATCCGTTGTTCGGCGACTGTCGTTGTGAAGATCGGGGAACTTCAATCTGTCCTTGTGCAGACGGACGACAACCTGATCGATCTTGTTGAAACGCGAGTATCGCGAGACACGTTGCGAATTGACTGCGATGAGAATCTTGCGCCGGTCAATGATGTTACTGTGACCATCACCGTCGCTCGGCTCAAGGACTTGACCATTCGCGGCTCTGCCGAGGTGACCGTCACGGAACTTTTCGAGCCTGAATTCGATCTCGAAATTAGAGGCTCTGGTCATGTGGCGATCGAAGGTATCGCTCACCAGGTGGAAGCAAAGATTAGCGGGTCTGGCAGTCTGGATCTGGTAAAGCTGATCGCCCAAGACGTGGAATTGAGCATCACCGGCCGCGGTGATGCACACGTGTATGCTGAAGAAGAACTGGACGTTCGGATCACTGGCACCGGCGATGTGGTTTATTCGGGCAATCCAGCACACATTGAACGCCGCATCACCGGGTCTGGCAACATTCGCGAAAGCGATTGAGATGCGCCGGATTGTTTCGGTGAAGAACACGCATACCTGAATTGGGCGTCCGGTCAGTTCCCTGATGAGCCGGGCCCAGTCGTCAGCCGGTCCCGCAAGTACAAGCGGTTGGTTCTGCCAAGGTATGTTTCTCCCGGCTGCAACATCAGCGGAGACCATTCGACAGGTTTGTCATCTTTAGGCACAACCACCAGTCCCAGGTTTTGTTGCCATTGTCCGAGGAATTCACGGATGGGAACTCGCAGGTTTCCTCGTGCTGGATCGGCAAGGTAGACGTATTTTCCGTCTAATCCGCGGAAGACGACAAAGTGGTCATACTCGTTGACCACAATCCCGACGATGATCGGGGTCTTGGACTTCGCCAGCCCTTGGAGTGTCATCTTGAGGATTGATGCGTTGTAGTCAAATTTGTTGGATAATCTTCGCAAGTCGGTCAGCGTGAGCCCTTTCTGGATGCGCTCCAGTAGCTCTTCTTGCGTGAGCAGTTCATCGAGTCCGACCAGCAACTGGTATTCAGAAGTTTTGTCTCCTATGTGGTACGTCAGCATCGTGGCTAACGCCGCGGCGCCGCAAGAGAAGTCGCGCTGCTGCATCACGATGTTTTGCCGCTTGATCTCCATCCATGATTTGGGAAATCGGCGGAACGTCCGCGTGGAGTCTCGTACGGGAGACCTTGCTGTCGGCGGCTGCTGGGCGCGCAATTCCGCGCTGCCAAGCGTTAGGTTCATTAACAACGTCAGGGCGCTTGCGAGCGCCGCAACGCTGATGCGTCGTCGATTGGTCTGAATCATCACGGTTGGTGCCTGGGTCTGGACGGACGAACCGTTTGCAAGTTGAAGAGATTTACTTCCGCAGTCAAAAGCGATGGCCGGCGAGCCAACACTCAACGGGATTTATGAAATGTCCTGAATGGTGAGAGTGTCAGTTTCCGGTGGAGCCAGGCCCAGTAGTCAATCGGTCGCGGAGATACCAACGATTGGTTTCTCCCAGCCAAACCTCCTCGGGCTGAACCATCAACGGTGACCAGTTGATAGTCGACTCATCTTTCGGCACAACCACCAAGCCTAAGTTCTGTTGCCATTGTCCAAGGAATTCACGGACCGGCACGCGCAGGTTGCCGCGAGCCGGGTCAGCAAGGTAGACGTATTTGCCGTCAAGTCCTCTGAATACGACGAAGTGGTCGTACTCGTTGACAATAATACCGACAATGATAGGTGTCTTGGATTCAGCCAAATCCTTCAGTGTCAGCTTGCCTATCGTGGCCGGGTAATCAAATTTGACAGCCAGCCTTCGCAAGTCGGTGAGTGTGAGACCTTTTTTAATGCGATCGAGGAGTTCTTCTTGGGTGAGCAGTTCATCGAGTCCGACCAACAACTGGTATTCAGAAGTTTTGTCTCCGATGTGGTAGGTCAGCATTGTCGCCAGCGCAGCGGCTCCGCAGGAGAAGTCGCGCTGTTGCATCACCACATTCTGCTGCTTGATCTCCGTCCAGGACCTTGGGTAACGCCGGAACACACGTGCAGGGTCACGAACCGGCGCCCTCCCCTCTTTTTGTTGTTGCTGAGCCTGACTCTCTGTGCTTCCGCCGATCACGAACACGGCGGCTGTAAACATTCCAGCGAAGACTGCACCAGGCTTCGACAGGGACTTCTGCTTTATTTTCACGGTTATTTCGCCTGAGTTTGATGAGTGAAGTGTCCGCTGGTCGTGGGTCGCGGCCTCCGGCGAATTTTGCTGACTTAACGTGTCCAGGTGATTCCGATCACAGTATCCAGGGCAGTTTCTGTCAGCCCGACGTTGACAAACGGTTCGATCGTGCGGAACCCGTGAGCGCAATCCTTGGGTGTCACCGTAGCGGCAAACCGCAACGACATTGGCTCACGAATGCCGCCGGCGACGCGGACACCATCGATCACATCAGAACCGATGTAGTTGCCAAAGAATGCCGTGCTGAACGTCACCTGGGGGTTCACGGCGAATCCGACGCCGAGACGGTAGAACGCATGTTGGCCTGGGTCGATCGCGAAACCGTCAATCGAATTGTTGAATCGATGCCGGTAACCAAGTCCGTAGAAGATGACAACCGGATCATAGTTCTGGATGAAGAGCAGGTCGCCCCGCATCGTCCAGAATCCCTCGCCCAAGTTTGTGCCAGGCACGGTGCGAGTATTCAACAGGCTTGCCTCTCCGGTGGGAGCGGACCAGGCAACCGTCCCCAAGATCTCCGGGCAGATTTCGTTGCCTTGGACAAGCCGTCGAGTCAAACCCCAACTGACATCGCCAATGCCACCCGTGTTCTGAAATTCCTCAGAACCGGCGAATGCAAGTTCACTGTTGGACCAACCAAAGGGCACATTGACAAACATCTGGCTTGAGGGACCAACACCCAAGCGAATCTCAAGCGGCGCCTGGAGAATTCGCTGACGTCGCACCACTTCGCCAACAAACAGGTTGTTGTTCAGAATCGTCAACCCGGCTGTGTCAATCGTGTCTTGCGAGTATTGCAGCGTCAGGTCAAATTGCCATTCACCTGGCTGCAACAGAATCGTATCACTGCGGAGAAAGAACAGCGTGTTCACGGAATCGTCTTCGGGTTCTTCACCAAAGGTTCTGTCTTCATCGCCGACAGCTGGCGGCTGAACATCCTCGGCGCCGCCTGGCTGATTCGGAGGAAGAACCTGGTTACCACCTTGCTGAGTGTCAACCGAACCTTGATTGCTGCCTTGCAGCAGGCCATTGGCCCGGAGGGCGCTCAATGTCGCGTTGCGTTGACCTCGACTGTCCGAAACAGTTGAAGCTGACATCCTCGGCAAGTCTTTCTCCGAGCTTGTTGAAACAGGGATGCTCGGTCCGTGCAACCGCTGCACGCTTGACTTAGCGATGTGATGTGCCGACGAAGGCGAAGGCAGGCTTTGCCTTCGACGAGACGACGGCGTCGTCGATTGCTGCAGCGCCTTGCTCACCAGCTCATGAGCAGCGACAGGAATGATCGGACGAGAATCCGAGATCCTTGGTGGCGGGGGAAGCCGCATTTGTTGAACAGCGGTCTCCACCTGAGGTGTGTTGGTTTCAACAACCCTCTGCTGCGTTTGTGATACATCTGCCCGACGCGAAGCTGGCAAGCTCGACTGGCGCAGTGCGTTGCTTGCCAAATTGCCGGTGTTCATGCGCGAGCTCGGCTTTGATACCGGCTGCGACAGTTCCCTCAACGCATCAGCGGCGAGTTCATGCGCGGAGACAGCTTTGGCCTCTTTGTGCGCATCGCCAGCTGCGACAGTCATGGCATCGCGCGATGTGACCGCCCCGACGAGGAGCGCGCCAAATCCCGCGACAAATGCTGTCGCGATCAACCGGCGTTGTTTTCCACCTGTGGCACTCATCGAATGGCTCCTGACCACTCTCCATCCTTGGCGGTCATTGGCGTTCTTGATTGGGTCATGACTCCCTCCCTGATCCGTCGAGAGGGCCGCGCAGGGCGTCGAATCTCATCAATTCGGCCGCCCATGGATCGCGGGACAAACTCTTCTGAAACTGCTCTGGCTGCACGGTCGTCGTTCGCACTTGTGCGTCTGGCACCACCCCTAGGGGGGGCGAGTGCGAATGACGTACTACAACGGCTTAGTAGGTAAAACCGCTTCCGATCGTGAAACCGATCAGGTCCAGATCGCCATCATGAGCGACTGACGTGGAGTCCACTCGTGCGCCATACGGTCCGGGAACTCCCTGGACTTGGGCGAAGGAGGTGGATTGAGCAAAAGCATCGCCCGTATCCCAGTGCTGGTATTCCACGGCAATCTTGCAGAAGAACAACGCCGGAACGCAGCAAAGCTGACGTTCATACTGCAGGCCGATTTGTGCTTCGGAGACGTAGACGCCTTCGTCATTGTTCGCTGCGGCAAATGCGGCGTTGCGAGCGATCGCGGTGGCGTTCACCATGGGAGCCGTGCGGAAGGCATCCGCTTGCGTCAAGGACGAAGCGCTGTAATCCGTGTACAGGTAAGAACCGCGGTAGTTCCAGAAGAAGTTCCAGCCGCAGCGGTGGTATAGCGGACGCGAAGCGCCGATTGAGAACGTGATGCCAGCACCTTCGATCTCGTTACTGCCAACGGCCAGGCCAAGCAAGTCCGTGCCGCCACCGAGCCGGCCAATGCCGACAACTTTGGCTTCACGTTCAATGTCAGCGTAGCGACCACCAATTGAACTGTTGAACGTCCAGCAGTTGCAGGCGATCTCTTGAGTAAATTCCAAGTCGACAACATCCATGTTCAAGTGATAGATCTCATTGAACTGGGTGAATGCCGGCGCGGCGAAGTTTGCCGCGATCGGATCGACATTGACGGTGTCTTCTTCAAAGTGCCAGTACGTGGCACGGGTTCCCCAACCGCAGCGTTGGATGCCGACCCAAGTACGAACACCGGTTCCCAAGCCAGGGCTGGATGTGCCAGTGAACTGCTGACCGGTAAGCAAATCCGTAAGAACGACCTGCTGATCGGGTTCGCTAAAGGCAACCAAGTTGGTGGATTCGACGCCACCATAGAATCCACATCCTACACAGGTGTTACAGGCGCTGATAAAGTCGCCGTAGACTTGCTGCCCAGCCGTTTGAGGACCAGTGTTTCCGCCATCAACCACGGGGGCTGGAGCGGGTGGATCCTGAAAGTAAGATGAAGGCGTGGCCGGAGCTCGAAACGGCTCTTCCGCCACAGCATTGGCTGACAGCAGGCCCGCCAACAAGATTCCATTCGCAATTGCGAAGAGTTTTACGCATCTCATCGATCAATTCCCCCCCGGGAAAATGCGCCAAGGCGCAAGCCTCTTGCTTGCGCTACGGGATATGGATTGTCTGGGACATTCCTGGTTTCAACGGTCCCGCGATGTGCTCCACGTGGCGCAATGTCCATGCGATCCATCGCGGGAGCGGTTCCGTTCCATGCTGGGAGTATCGTCAGGGGGATTCCAAAGAATGTAACTGGAATAGGCAGGATTCATGAAATGCATGAGCTAGCGAACAGCAAAGTTATCCTTCTTTCCGTATGTTGCCAGCAGTCACATTAACGCGGCTTTTTTTCTCTGCGCGCAACAAAAACGCCCCTCCTGGTTTCAGGAGGAGCGTTCGCGTTTTTGCTTAATGCTAGCTACCCGTTGAAGGGTGCTTACTGAGCCGAAGCGGTCGAGAAACCACCAGAGTTGGCAACGTAACCAGCGGAGAGCGTACCGAATGTCGGGATGGTCGCCGTAACGGCACCATTGGCGAACGAGCCATTACCTTGAGCGGCAACGCTTTGCAGCGGCAGGAGGTGCAACGCGGCGGCGAAGCCAGCGTTGTTGGCCGAGCTGTTAGTGGCAGCCAAGAAGACGTTGGCGTTACCGGCGGCACTGCTGGTACCAAACGTGACAGCGATCGAAGCCATGCCACGGACTTCCATACCTTCAGCGTCGCTGGCAACTTGCATGTTGCTCAGGCCCAAGGCCTTCAGCGTGCTGGAGGAAACTTGACCGTCATTGGCCATGGCCGGTGTGGCAACGAAAGCGACCAAAGCCGCTGCGACAAAAAGAACTTTCTTCATAATACAAGCTCCAGAACCAAGAAAAAAGAAACTGCAAAATTGCTATGCAAGTAAGCCGTCCGGCGCGGGCCGAAAGCTCTCGCTAGTGCATTGGTTGGATTTTGATCGGAGCCCAAGTCGCTGTCAACTGTTTTGTTTGCCCAGCCCGACTAATTTGGTGATTCTTCTTGCTCATTGAACTTGCTCTAAACAATCCCAGAGACAGCATTGCCATAAACTGTTTTACAGTGAAGACTTGAGGCTGAGCAGGCTATGGTTTTCAGAGCTTGCCCAGGCGTGAAAAAAGACCGTGGCAAAGGCCACGGCCTTGAGTTTTCCTGAGCAATCGGGCAATGAGCCTACTTGCATTCCCGCATCATGCGGCGACGAGCCGGAATTCTGTTTCCGTTGCCACAGGCTCAGCCACCATTGGTTCACTGGTGGTTTTCACGCCATCAATGAACTCCTCAAAGATGCGCATGTCCAAAGCTGAAGCTGAGTCAGACTCCGGATGAAATTGTGTTCCCAGCGCAAACCAGTCTGGCATTTCGCTCTCGATGCATTCGACGACGCCATCAGGGCATCGCCCCGTTACTCGAAAACCTCGTGCAACTTCATCAATGGCCATGTGATGCATGCTGTTGACGCGGATCTCACCATCGCCGAAAACGCGCCACATCAGAGAATCCGGCACGATATCAAGGGCATGCCGGTGCCCTTTGTCAATGCTGTCCGCATGCGGAAGCGCCTTGGGCATGTCTTCCGGGATGTGTAGGAACAGGTTTCCACCTTGCGACACATTGAGCAACTGCATGCCTGACCCAATCCCAAACACGGGCATCCGGCGTCTCGCGATCTGTTCCATCAAGCGACGATCAAACGTTTCGCGCCGCGCCTCTTGCAGCCGAATCGATGGATGCAGCATGAATCCGTCTCTTCGCGGATCAAGATCAGATCCGCCGATGAGCACGATTGCGTCCAGTAGGTCCAGCAACTGGCTTAGATCGCCGTCTTCGGCAATGGGTGGAATCAAAAGAGGTACGCCACCAACTTCGCTGATTGAGTCGTAGTAACCAGCGGCAACGTAACTGAATGCTGGAGATGACTTGGCTGCGGCACGGTAGTCAAGATTGATGCCAATGACGGGCTTCGTTGATGCAGATTTTGACGACATAGCGATCCTCCCGAAACGCGTACGCGTTCCTCGCAAATTGAAGGGATGATGAGGCCCAGCAAGAATAGCGCGGGAAGCTCGCAACCAAGCAAGTGGTTGCGACGTCGTCAGTCGGATCGAATCCGAACCAAGGCATTTGAGAATCCTGACGGCCTGCGACGCTTCGAATCCATCGAGCACCAGCAAACTCCTATTCCAAGGAGGTGGCAAAATGCTGGTGTGCGTCTTTGTCTTCCTTAACTGGCCTTGCACTTCCATGTGATGTCAGGGCAACGCGCCCTGCAAGTGGCCCAAACCATAGCGAGCGGTTAGCAAAACGCAAGAAATTGGCCGATTTTGCGGACCAGTTGGTCTTGCACTACAAGATATCGAGCTAGCACCCTTCTGCGGCTTTCGCCACAAGTCCCATCCAAGGCTGGGTTTTTGCTGAGAACAAGTCGCTGGCGTTATTCGCCTTGCGGTGTCTTCTCCTGGAGTGGTGAAGGGTCTTCTTGCCTGTAGTCTCCGCCGCGTTTTGCCGCAATCACAATCATTCCGCCGCCCAACAGCATGGTAAGAATTGCCAATGCAAACGGTCCGTAGCCGCTGCGATAGATCAACGGAACGCCCGCCAATGGCCCAAAGATGCGGGCCATCGAGTTCGCGCTCTGGAGCAACCCCAACATCAACCCTTGCTTCTCTGGGGGAGTGCGGCGCGAAATCAGTGAGTTGATAGAGGGCGTAATGAACGCAAACCCTGAAACGACCAACCCAAGTCCGACAAAAAGCACCGACTGGAGATGGCGGTATGCCGCGTAGATCAGCACGGCATTGCCAATCACGGAAACAAGTACGCCAAAAGATGCTAATGAACGCTCCGCATACTTTTTGGCGAAGCGGCGCACAAACCCTCCTTGCACAACTAAGAGAACAAAACCGATGTAGGCAAACGTCAAGCAGATCTCGGCCAGATCGTAGTCAAATGGCTTGACCGCTAATTCCCGCCCACCATCATCTCGCCGAAGCAAAAGCGCTAACGTGCTTTCAAAGTTCGCGAAAGCGAAAACGGTCACAAACGAAGCCAGAATCAACAACCCGACTGACGGTACGGAAACCGCCGTCCGCATGGCTTCCCTGTCAATCCATGATCTGCGCGCCGGGCGAACTCCGGGTTGGTAGCTTTCCGGTAACTTGAAGTACGCCAGCAGCAACGCGGCGAGCGAAAGCCCGGCCGCGGCAAAGCCAGGCATGCCGCTGGGCGTGATAGAGACTGTTCCGTCCACGTTGGTCGTTGCACTCTCTCCGACTAGCGCCAGGATGGCGAACAGAGGCCCAAGAGTGAATCCGAGCCCGAAGGCAGCACCGATTAGCGCCATGCCTCGTGACCGTTCCTGATGCGGCGTTGTGTCCGCGATGTAAGCCTGTGCCGTCCCGATAGTCGCTCCAGCGATTCCAGCTCCGATACGGGAGACAAACAACAGGATCACACTTCTTTGCATAGTTGCCCATCCAAAGAGGGCATAGAAGACAACTGAGCCTCCCAGGCCAATCATCAGCACTGGCCGGCGACCAATGGTGTCGGAAATACGTCCCCAAACCGGAGCAAACAAGAACTGCATCGCTGAAAAACTGGCAAACAGCAAGCCGACTAGGAGCGCCTTGTACTCGTTCAGAAACTGATCCGCGTAGATGGGCAACAGCGGGATCACGATTCCGAAGCCCAGCAGGTCGATAAAGACTGCCAAGAACAAGACGGCCAAAGATCCGCGCCCTGGGGATGAAGTCACGGATGTTGATTCTGGATTGCTCATAAAAAGAACGACCAACAAAGAACGGTCTGAAAGAAAACGAATAGCAGTAGTGGTCGAAAATTGTAACCGGAGTGCTCTTCACCACGAACCAACGCGAGAGTGAATCTCACACGGATGGCAAATTGGTTCTGTCATGCGATGATTGGGACCCTATCCTGATGTTTTCACAGGCGCACTGAGCTTGGACGCGTTGTGAACTCTTAAATCAGCCATGGAACCCCTGCCA
Source organism: Pirellulales bacterium (assembly GCA_028066245.1). Lineage (GTDB taxonomy): Bacteria > Planctomycetota > Planctomycetia > Pirellulales > S012-138 > CALJLD01. The sequence continues at coordinate 28,955 of JALCBR010000037.1, forward strand.
GAGTTCTTCCCCAGTGTCTTGCTCTTCGGGGGGAGTTGACCGCGAACTTAGCCGCATGGGGGGAGAATCGGCAAGAGCATCCAGCTGCGTGCTGTGGACATTCTCCAGCTCGATCCGGTCAATTCCATTCCCTCAAATGTGTTTCAAGCCTAAGACGTCATCCATTCCGTAGAGTCCTGGTGACTGTTTGACTACAAACCGTGCCGCAGCAAGGGCACCGATGGCATAACAGTCACGATTGCTGGCACGAACGGTGATTTCTAGCGTTTCGCCCAACGGGGCAAAGATAATAGTATGCTCGCCCGGGTTGTCGCCCGTCCGCAGTGCGTGATAGCCGATCTCGTCGCTTGATCGCTGGCCGGTCATTCCTTCACGACCGTGACGATGCAGGGTTTGGCCCATTTCTTTGGCGACAATCTCACCGAAGCGGAACGCAGTGCCGCTAGGAGCGTCCTCTTTGAACCGATGATGCCGCTCAATAATTTCCACGTCCACCTGACCGGTTTGGGCGGCCAAGGTGCTGCTGGCAAGCGCACAGAGCTTCATCGCCAAGTTGACGGTCAGGCTCATGCTGGGCGCCCAAACGATCGGAATAATCTCGGCCGCCGCGCGAATGGCCGCCTGCTGTGTATCGCTCAAGCCGGTCGTTGCAATGACCAACGGGATCCCCCGAGACCGTGCCAATGCTGTTGCATGCTCGGCGCCTTCCGGCTTGGAGAAATCGATGATCACGTCGATCTCGGCATCATCATCAAGTTGTGACAAAACCGGAACGTTCAGCGTTTCAATTCCGGCTAACTCTCCAGCGTCACGGCCGATCTGAGGATGATCCTGATTCTCCAACGCGGCGATGACATGCACATCGTTGGCGGCAGCTGCAACCGCAGTGACACGGCGGCCCATTCGTCCAGCAGCTCCGTTGACAGTAAGTCTGAGCATCCGTTTTAGTCCTCTTGAGACGGTTCTTCAGGCGCAGGTTGATCCTGCTCGGAACCCGATGATGAACTCTGCCCGGCTGTGCGATCCTGTAAGACCGAGAGGAGACTGCTAAAGTCATCTGTCCACAATACCGTGGGTAAACGTTGGTCTGGCGGCGGATCATCCGGCAAATCCAAGCGATCGATGAACTCTTGGTTCCGCGTGACAAGCATCCACTCGTTTGAGGTGAAACGAATTCCATCACCTTTCTGGGGCGCATCGCTGATCCGAAACGCGCGGCGGTTGTCTGTCTCTGCAAGACCACGGATCACGTGTTCCAGCTCGAGATATCTGTTGGAGATGTGGATCGCCAGGATTCCGTCCGACTCCAAATGCTTCCAATAGATGTCGTAACACTCCTTCGTCAACAGATGAACAGGGATGGCATCACCGCTGAAGGCGTCCACGGCCAGCACGTCAAAACGTTGGAGATCTCCAGCGGCGGCTTGCTGTTCCAACTTCAGTCGAGCATCGCCCAAGATGACCTCGACGTCCGCGCCATCGTTTCGCGCGTCGGAAAGATAATAGAACACGGTTTCGGCCGTTTCGGCCATCATCGGGTTGATCTCATAAAACCGGAGATAGTCGCCCTCTCCTGCATAAGCGGCGGCGGTTCCGGTCCCCAACCCAATCATGCCAAACCGTATTGGATTGCCTTGGGTCTCACTGGGGTTTTCGACTGCGGCGGAGTTTCGTTTGGGATGGAGGGTTATTGCCAGGCCAAAGCCGGAGCTTTTGCTGTAGTAGCTGGTCGTCGCTCTCCGTAGGCTGCCGGTGAACTGATACCCGTGGACGATGCGACCGTGCACCAGGCTGCGCTTTCGTACAGGCTGAACGAGGCCGGGGAGGTGCCGGTACGTTTCCGTCGTTCGCCATACGCCAAAGAAGTTCCGTCGCACTTCCACCAAAGTGTTGCTACGGTCGCTAGACAGCAGATAGCTACGCACGACAGCATCTGAAAACGGCGCCCCACCCGCGACAGCGACCACGCCTGCCAACCAAAACGGCTCCCACCGGAGGGACGGTGAGAAAAACGCCTTGAATTTTTCGCGCTGGGAGAACGTGCGGAGAAACTGCAGGAGTCCGTTCGTTTCACCCGGTTGGGATGCTGCGGCGATGCCAATTAAGGTCAGGCTTAGAACGATGGCAATAGGGAATTCCCAATAACCTAGGAAGAACAGCGGCGCGAAGATGCCAACAACCAGTCCGCCCAGCGCCCCACCCGCGGAAATGCACAGATAGAACAGCGTCAATCGGGAAGGATGGGGCTTAGATCGGGCAAGTTCTCCATGGCAACCCATACAAATCGCGAACAGCCCAGCACTAAACACGAGCACAAGCGCAAGGACCGGCCGTCCGACCAATCCTTCCAACAGCTCAGCGACTCCGTCTGGATCGATGGAAACCCACAACAGAACCGCAGCTCCGCATATCGCCGCCGGAAGAAAGACAGACCGCAGATACCAGCGGGGACTGTCGAAGGCGACAATAAAAGTCAGCAGGTAAATCGCCAACGGCACAACCCAGAGAAATGGCACGGCGGCGATATCTTGGCACATAAGGTTGGTCGTCGAAAGCAGCATGATTGAGCCGCAAGCGGACAATCCCAACCATGTCATAATCTGCCGGGCATTAATGGGAGCGCTTTGCTCCTGCAAAGCCGGTTGTTCAGCGACGGCAACTGTCGTCTTGAAAGCTTCCTCTGGCAATCGCGAACGTCGCCAAAGCAAGAATGCCACGCTGCCACAAGCCAGCACGAATCCCCCATAGGCAACCGACCAGAACGTCGTTTGTGCGTGTAAGGTCATGCGAGGTTCAAACATAAACGGATACGTCAGCAGGCCCGCCAGGCTGCCGGCATTGGAAAGTGCAAACAAGCGATACGGCGACCGCCCGGGATGGAGCCGACCAAACCAGCGCTGCAGCAGCGGGCCGGTGGAAGCAAGCATGAGATAGGGCCCGCCGACGCAGGCCAACAACATCAGCACGATACTCCACGTTGGGTCGCCAGCAGTTGTCGGCTTCCAGAACTCGCTGGGCATAATCGGCAAAGCCAACAGACTCACCCCAAGCAAGACAATGTGAAGTGCAGTCTGCCCGCGCCAGGAAAGCTTCCTCACGATGCCATGAGCGTAGAAATAGCCCAGTAGGAGGGCTGTCTGGAAGAACATCAGGCACGCAGTCCAAACGCCTGCGGATGAACCAAACCAAGGCAGAATCACCTTGGCGATCATCGGCTGCACCTGAAAAAGCAAAAAGGCGCTCAAGAAAATGACAATCGCAAACAACGGCATGTATCGGCTCCGCGAGACGTCAAAGAGGGCTCTCGTTGTCGCAGATTGACTGCGGCCGGACAAGAAACCCAACCAAGCCAAAATTCATGCCCAGCATGCTATTTCGATCGTATTTCCTGTGGCAACGGGTTGCTCATTTCAGGCAGTGTTATTTGTTTGACAGCCCGTTTCACCCTGCCTAGAATCGACGGAAGTCCTTGCGATTCCGCCATTTTTGATGTTTCAGTGCGGCATCGTGGGTGCCCTCGCGGAGAAGCGTTCGCTTTGTCCGGTAGAGTCACGTCTTTGCATATGCTCATTCACCGCGCATGCGCGGCCGTCCGTACTTTCGCTTTAGCGGAGAACTTTGGCCATGGCCAGAAGTGAGAATCAAGGGATTCAAATCGCGCTGATTGTTTTTGCCTTTATGTTCATATTGGCGACCGTTGGTTTCATCTACTACATCAGCGAAAATAGCAAGAACGTGGCTGCTGCCGAAACGGCTAAGAATAACGCCACGGCTGCGGAATCCAAAGCGAGGGACGCCAGCGCCAAATGGGCTGCCGCATGTGAGAAACTGGGCATCGAGCCCACTGCGACGCTTCAAGACGTTGAAACCGAATGGAATAGCAACGCGGAGGCCATCGCCAAACAGATGGCCAACAGTCGATCTAGCGGAAACGAGAATGATGAAGCCTCTTCTGGCTTGGATGCGTTCCAGGTCATTCAAAAGTTGGATGAGGCTCTCAAGAAGAAAGCCCGTGAGGTCCAGGAAAACAAGAACGAGTTGGCGGATCTCAAAGTCCAATTGGAAGAGCTCCGCGATGCAGACGCCACGAAGATCGCCAACATCGAGAAGGAATTTGCAAAAGCCACCAAAGCTCACCAGGATGCTGTGGATAACTTCGGGGAAATTGAAACGCAGCTACGAAACACAATTGAACAGCTTACGACCGACCTACGAGTTCGCGATGGCGAAAAGACAGAACTCGAAACGCAACTCGTACAGGCTCAGCAAAAGTATCAGACTGATATCACTGACTTGGAAGAAAAGCTGGAACGCGCCACCTACCAGCTTGCCATCCTAAGGAATGAGAGCTTTACCGAACCTGATGGGATTATTCGTTTGGTGGATCAGCGATCAGAAACTGTCTGGATCAACTTGGGAAGCGCGGACAACCTTCGCCCGCAGATCACGTTCTCGATTTGGGATAAAGATACGACCGGCCTGGCTCGCGACGGGATGTCTCGTAAAGGGGCCTTGGAAGTCATGCGTGTGGACGGTCCTCACTCGGCTGAAGCCCGCATTACCCAACAAGATTCGCTCAACCCCATCGTGCCTGGTGATTTGATTTCTACGCCGCTATGGCGACCGGGTGAGCGATTAGGTTTTGCGTTGGTCGGTTCTCTCGATATCGATGATGACTCGATCAGCGATCGTGAGCGGATCGTTCAGTTGATCACCAGCAACGGTGGCACGTTGCATGCCGAACAAACGGCCGAGGGCATTGAAGGTGAGATGACCGTTAACACCCGGTACATCATTGTTGGACCATCTGAGCCAGGCCAGGAGGAAGCGGTCTCGAGCATGCTCCGCGAGGCAGACCGTATGGGAATTCAGCGGATTTCCTTGGCGGACTTCCTGGAACGCTCCGGCTATCGTAAGTCACGTGACACCAAGAATTTTGGCGCCAGTGCCAAGATTTCGGACTTTGATGACCTGCCGGTAGACAACAATCGTTTCCGCACGCGGCGTCCGCCCAGCGGTATTGATCGATAGATGCCAACCGAAAACAAAAAAGCCTCGTCGCACGCTCGTGCGACGAGGCTTTTTGTTGGGTGTGGCGAGTCTTCATGCACGTGGTGGGGGGCTCGTCTTGTTCGTGTGCAATTGGCCTTCCCCCATGGAAGCGAGTACGTCACGAGGTCCGTTGCACGCAATCGTGTCGACTTAACAGCCGGCGCCGCTCTCGCATTGCTCGGAGACGCTGGGCCCTGGCAAGGCATTCTCCCATCCGCTTCGTGACCTCAAAAACAAGCCGGTCATCGTTCCAGTCGGCATATTCATCCGGCAAGATCGGCCTACCATATTCCATCTGAACAATGCCACGCCTGGGGAACTTTTTTCCGCGTGGCCAGACTTGAAATGCTCCATCGAGCGCCGCGGGAATGATCGGCAGCTTAGCGCGTTTGCAGATGGTGGCAAAGCCCGGCTTGAGTTCACTCAATTCACCGTCAGAGGTCCGCGTGCCTTCTGGAAAGAGGGCGATAATCTCACCACGCCTAGCCCGTTTGAGCATTTCCTTAATTCCGGCGAGTCCTATCCCTTCACGATCGAGAGGGATCGGGTCGAGTGGGCCAGCGACGAGCCGAAAGATGAGCGAACTGCTAAGAGTGGTCCGCGCGACAAAGTTCATCCGCCGAGAATGGCATTGGCCGACGAACGCTGGATCAAGGAAGCTCTGATGGTTCGAAAGGACCAACGCGCCGCCTTCTGCGGGAAAGTGTTCCGCGCCATGAAAGCGAAAACGAAAAAAAAGCACCGAGACCACGCGGCAGATCCATCGGCAGAAACGGTACCAAGTTCGATTGGCCCAGGAGCGATGATCCATCAGCGATAAGAACGAGACTTGCTTGTTGTCACAGGGTGAATCCGTCTGTCCATCATATTCCGGCGGCAAGCGCGTGCAATCCACTCGCTGCGCGGAAACAGTGAATGAGCCTGCGAAAACCAGCGTGCAAGCGAAAGCTCGATCCGGTACAACAGATTTCTTGAAAGATCACCGGAGTCGTCGCGAATAGGATTGTTGGAAATCGCTTGATGGGACGCCGTTCGGCTCGCAGTCGAATGCTGGGTCCTGTGCGCAACGGCGACGTTTCGATATCCACGTGACGAATCACGGATCAACTTGCTGAACGGTCACTGCAAGAACTTGCGCTGATGGTCGCTCTCCCGTGGAAAGCGATCGTCATCCCTTCCAGGAAATCCGCCATGCCTGAACCCAAAGAACATTTCAAAGATCGCGGTTGGATCGAGACAATCCTACGGTACATTCCCGGCTTTCGCGGATATCTGGAGAAGGAGTACCGGCGCGAGAGCGACGCCTTGCAACGGCAGTGGTTAGCCGATCGTTTGCAGCGTTCCAAGGCCGGCATTGATAGCGTTTCTCGGCAATTAGTGGACAAGGCTCAACTCGATGCGTTGCCACAATGTGATCGGCTACGGGGTCGGATTGATAAGCTGATCGGCAAGATCTCCGGCGCCATGAACGGCTATAGCGGTTTTTTTGATCTGGTCCAAGTTACAGAAGAAACGCTCGATCGCGTGTATGAGCATGACATGGCGATCATGCAAGATGTGGAAGCCTTTAGTGAAGCCGTTGAGAATCTTCCTCAGCAAACTGATGAAGCAGCCATCGTCAATGAATTGGCTCAACTCATGGCTCAAGTTGACCAGGTCGAAGTTCGCTTTGACGATCGCGCCGAGATCCTGGCAGGCTTGGCATAGCCATTGCGGCAAGATTGAGCGAATCTTCGGCCCGCTGATCAAACTTCATTGACCATACGTTATCAACAAGTCACGCGCCCCTTCAAATCCGAGATCACTCATCATGGGCATTCGCTTAGAAGTTCTACAGTTCTTTGATGAAGCCAATAACTCACTGGTGCATCGTATTCCGCCCGAAGGTTCGGCTGACATCAAGTATGGCGCGCAGCTTATCGTCCATGAACAGCAGGAAGCCATCTTCTTTCGCGATGGCAAGGCGATGGACGGCTTCGGTCCCGGCCGGTATACGCTCACCACGCAGAACATTCCGATCTTGACGCGGATTCTCACCATTCCTTGGGAGAAATCTCCGTTCCAGTCGCAGGTTTACTTCATCGGGAAGCAGACGTTTTTGGACCAAAAGTGGGGGACACGCCAGCCGATCGTCTTCCGCGATTCTGAGTTCGGCATGGTCCGCCTGCGGAGCTTTGGCAAGTTCTCATTTCGTTGCGTCGACGGCAAGCTGCTGTTGAATGAACTTGTCGGCACACAAGGAAAGTACTCGACAGAAGAGATCACCTCGTTCATGCGGGATCTCGTCGTCGCGCGGATGACCGACTTGATGGGCACGCTGGGGATCAGCATTCTGGACCTGGCTGCCAAGTATGATGAGATCGCTTCCGGCACGCGGGCCAAAGTGGCTGAAGAGTTTGGCAAATACGGCCTGGAACTCGTCGACTTCTTCATCAACGCGATCACGCCACCTGAGGAAGTCCAGAAAGCCATCGACCAGCGGGCATCCATGGGCGCGATTGGTAATCTCAATGCCTTCTTGCAGTATCAGGCAGCGCAAAGCATGACCAAAATGGCCGAGCAGCCCGGCGGCGGCGCTGGTGGCGCGATGGGAATGGGTATGGGAGCTGGGTTTGGCATGATGATGCCCGGCATGATCAATCAGGCCATGCATGGCCAGCAATTCAATCCTACCGGCGGGCCTCCGCCAGCCGGCGGTGCTCCTGGTGGAATGCCCGGCGGCGGCGCTCCGGGAGGTGGTGGCGGACCGGCAGCGCCTCCTCCTGTCACTCCGCCCGCTGGTGGTGCGGCGGCCGGAGGGTTGGCCGCAGCAGGCGCTGCCGCGGCAGCGGCGTTTGATGACCTGGAGGGCGGTTCGCCCGCCGCCGAAATTGACGTCAAATCTGTGATCGCCTCTGTGGCGGAAACGGCCGGTTACCAGGTCCAGAGCTCCGGAAACCGGCTCAATATCACGGTCCCCATCGGAACATTACGGAAGCAAGTCGTTGAGATTGATTTTGACCGGCAGGACGAGGAAGGTGATGCTTTGGTCGCCATTCGCTCCATTTGTGGGCCGGCGACGGATGGTAACGCGATGAAGTTGCTCAAGTACAACAGCCGCCTGGTTTACGGCGCGTTCGCCGTCGTTCCGCACAGCGGCGGAGATATGGTTGCCATTCAGGCGAACATCCTGGCGACTGCCGTTGACGCGATGTCTGCCGGACGCATGATTGCCTCCATCGCTTGGCAAGCCGACAAGGTGGAAGAAAAGCTGATGGGGACGGACAATCACTAGGGGCGAGCGGCCAAGCTATCCTCACCCCACGCTGCCCAACTGCAACGCTTGACCGTAGTGCTGCGCCACCAGCGCGCGCAGTCGGGCCAATTCCGTCCGCGCCAGTTGCGGGTCGTCCTTGAGAATCCCTTCCGCGGCACCGCGTGATTCTTCTAAGATTGCCTCGTCGCGCATTAAGTCGGCAATTCTCAGCGGAGGTAGCCCGTGTTGGCGATCACCAAAGATTTCGCCCGGCCCACGAAGCTGGAAGTCCTTCTCAGCCAGCGCAAATCCGTCGGTCGTTGACGCGAAGGCCACCAGCCGTTCTTGGGCTTCCTTGGTCTTGGGTTCCGCGAACACTGAGCAGAAACCGAGGTGTGTTCCCCGGCTAATGCGGCCACGTAACTGGTGCAGCTGGGCCAGGCCAAACCGTTCGCCGTCTTCAATCGTCATCAGCGTCGCGTTGGGAACATCCAACCCCACCTCGACGGCGGTGGTGCAAATTAGCACCTGGGTTTCCCCATCGCGAAACGCGTTAATCCGCAGTTCCTTGTCTTCACTGGACAACCGCCCATGCACGACGTTCAGCCGAAATTCCTCAAGTTCACCATTGGCGAGAGCCTCGTATCGCTCTTCCGCGCTTGTGGCTTCGCCCGCGTCAACGCGCGGAGAAACGACGTACGCCTGCCGACCTTGGCGGAGTTTCTCTCGCACAAAGTCCCACCAACCTTGACGCTTGGCCTCTTCCACAATGTAGGTATGCACGGGCTGTCTGCCTGGAACTGGATCACGCAGCGAAGAAATGTCCAAGTCGCCATACAGTGTCATCGTGACTGTGCGGGGAATCGGTGTGGCGGACATGACCAGCGTATGCGGCTGAAACCCGGCCGCTTGCAAGCCGGCACGTTGCCGAACTCCAAACTTGTGCTGCTCGTCAATTACCACAAGTCCCAGTCGTGCGAATTTCACGTCGGCTTGCAGCAGCGCTTGGGTTCCAATGACCAAGTCAACTTCGCCAGCAGCAATTTGTCGTAGCGCCTCTGTTCGTGCCGACGCGGAAATCCCTCCGTGCAGTTCGATCACTTTGGCTTTCGCTTGCGCCAACATGCCGGACAGCGTTTGCGCATGCTGTCGGGCGAGTATCTCCGTGGGGGCCATCAGTGTGCCTTGATATCCAGCAGCAACGGCGGCCAACAACGCATACACGGCAACAATCGTTTTGCCGCTTCCGACATCGCCCTGGAGCAACCGATTCATCGGCTGTTCGCCTTGCAAGTCTCGCGAAATCTCCGCGATGGCCTGCTCTTGTCCCCACGTCAGCTTGAAGGGAATCAAGCGGCGAATCCTGGCATCGACAAGCGCGCTCACGTCAATTTTTGGAGCCACGTCCGCTCGAATTTGGACGCGGCGGATGCCCAATGCCAGCTGCAGGATCAACAACTCTTGAAAAATGAAACGTCGCTGGGCCCGCTTGAGGTTGTCCCCATCAGCAGGAAAGTGAATTTGCGGCAACGCCTTCTCGATGGGCCAAAGATCATGTTCGGCCAAAAACTCCTCCGGCAAGGCTTCTTCTATCTGACCTGTGCATCCCTCTAATGCCGCTCGGGCGGCCGCGCGAATATCCAGCTGCTTGAGACCTTCAGTCAGCCGATAAACAGGCAACAGCGGCGCATCTGCATCCGCAGCCTCGTCAACATATTGCACGCGCGGATGTGACATCTCCCACACGAGACCTTTTTGTTTGACTTTGCCTGAAAGCAGCACTTCTTGGCCAATATGGAACTTGTCCCGCATGAAGGCCATGTTGAACCACACGGCACGGAGGTGATCGCCGGCGGCATCGCGAATCAGCAGTCCTGTGATAGTCCGACCCGCAGTGGAGACGCGCTGGTCCAACTCTTCAACCTTGCCGCGAACACTGAGCGACAGGTCATCCTCCAGTTGACCGATGCCGCGGACTTCGGTGAAGTCCTGGTAGTCTCGCGGGAAATTGAACAGCAGGTCCGCCGCGGTCCTCAAGCCCAGCCGCGTGAAAAGCTCCGCCCGCTGGGGACCGACGCCTGGCACGTATTGCACTGGCGTGTTGAGACGGAGGGTTGGCATGTGGTGGACAATCGTTAGCCCTCCAGCAAGAAGAGCTGTGGTCAATCCCATTATTGTGGCAGGAGAAATCTCGCGCAGACGGCTTCTCGGCCAGGAGGTTAGAATCCCCCCGCATGGTGAATGCCATTTGCGCCAGGAATCTCTCGACAATATCAACAAAGCTCGCCGCGACAATGTCAATCATACTCGCCGCCAAGGGGGCGTTCATGCATCGTCAAAGATTCACCTTGAATTCGCACCTCACCCGCGCCTGCGCAATCGGCGGCTTGCTCATCCTGCAATCGCTCAGCTTGTCATCAGTCAGGGCAGATCTTTCGGATTCCGCTGTCAAGTCAGCGGAGCAATCCATCACAGACGAGGAACTCAAACAGCACACTGCGTTTCTGTCCAATGATACGTTTGAAGGCCGTGAGGCAGGAACACGCGGGGGCCACGCAGCCGGTGGATATATCGTCAAGGAATTGTCAGCACTCGATCTCAAGCCTGCGGGCGAGAACGGATTTTATCAAAGCTGGGGTAACCAATACCGAAACATCTTGGCGCTATGGGAAGGGAGCGATCCGCAATTGAAACACGAGTTGGTTGTCATCGGTGCGCATTACGATCACGTCGGTTACGGTACGTCTTCCAACAGTTTTGGTCCCTTGGGTTACATCCACAACGGCGCAGACGACAACGCCAGCGGAACGTCTGCACTGCTGGAGTTGGCCGAAGCGTGCAGCGGACTGGAAAACCGCCCGAAGCGTTCCATCCTGTTCGTCTGGTGGGATGCCGAAGAGAAGGGATTGTTGGGCTCCAAGCATTGGTTCGCCAATCGGACATTGCGCAACTATCACGTTGTCTTCACGATCAACATGGATATGGTTGGGCGGATGAAGGACAAGCGACTGGAGATCTACGGCGTGCGCACAGCGCCGGGATTGCGCGAGTTTGTTGCCCGTAGCATGGACGGGATCGACGCGCAAGTGGCCTACGATTGGGACATTCGCGAAGACAGCGACCACTGGCCGTTCTTCAACGCCGGCGTACCGTTCTTAATGCTGCACACAGGACTGCACGAAAACTACCATCGGCCCAGCGATGACGCTGAGTTGTTGAATATTGAGGGGATGCGCGAGACGACACGGCTGGCCTTGCGGCTGATGGCCAAAGCTGCGGACCGCAAGCAGGGTTTCCACTTCCGCCAGGCATCGCGCAACGAAAGCGAGTCGTTGCATCATAACGAGCAGGTACCAACCCAACCGCCACCCAGTCGTTTGGGCATTCGCTGGAGTCCCGAAGACGAATCCAACGGGTTGATCCTGACGGAAGTGGTCAACGGGTCCGCCGCGCAGACAGCGGGGCTGCGAATCGGCGATCGATTACTGGCGTTCAATAGCGAGAGGATTCCCGATGGCAATACATTCCGTGGCTGGATCATGGCCACCCAACCGGACATTGAGCTTTCGTACGCGCGAGGCAACACCCAACACGCAGCCATGATTCAACTCACCGGCTATCCCGTTCGATTGGGGATTTCATGGAAAGAAGATGACGCGGAGCCAGGTTGCGTGAAGCTAAGCCGCGTTATCGTTGGTTCACCTGCGGATGTTGCCGGGTTGAGACTTGGCGACCGTGTGATGTCCGTAGCCGGGCAGCGGTTTGCCAGCGGAGAGGAATTCCGTAGTCAGCTTGATGACGCCGGTGATGGTGTCGTGATCGAAATGGAGCGGGCCGGTGTAATCCATGAGGTAACGTTGCAACTGCTGCGCGTACCGCGTGGCGGGGAATAGTCTTTGCCGACGTTCAAAAATCACCGCTTGGAATCACATCCTAGAGCGCTCTCTTCATGTTGATGTTCCGTTGTCCGATTAACGAAATTGATCGGTCATCTGTTCGTCGATAGTTCCCATCGCTTCGCGGACGCGCGATTGAATTGCCGCGGCGTTCCCGCGCGCCTGCTTTATTGCGTACAGGCGAAATTAAC
>JALCBR010000038.1 GCA_028066245.1 Pirellulales bacterium
ACGTCGCAATCCCAAGAAGTACATCGATGCGAATCGCCGCCGTCGCATTGCTGCCGGTAGTGGTGTACAGCCCAATGAGGTCACCGACTTGATCAAAATGTTCGAGCCGATGGCCGACATGATGAAGAAGATGAACAGCATGGGTCCCATCGCCAGGATGAAATACATGCGGCAAATGCAGCGAGAAGCGATGGCCAACCCCAACGGTCAACTCCGCAAGGAGAAAATCGGCACCGGGAAGCGTCTGAGCCCGAAGGAAAAAGCCAAGCTGAAGAAACAGAAAGAGAAAGAGCTTCGACGGCTCAAGAGGAAAAAGAAAGACAAGTAGCTTGGCTTGCTTGCTGTCAATCACACACTTCAACCCATAATGCGGACAGCACTTCCACCCAACCAAACGGGCAAACCGCGACCGGCTACGAAAGTCTAGACATCAAGCGGTCCAACCAACTCTTTCGCTGCGGATGAAGCATTTTCATGATCGCTTGACGATGCCGCTGGTTACGCTCGCGGTTGGTATTGCTGTAATACTCTAGGTCGACCAACTTCCAATCCGTCACGACGTTCCCTGACGTCGTGATGAGAAAGTTGTTCGCATGGAGATCGACCGTATCGATCAAGGCGCGTGACTTAGCGCTGCTCAGCGGGTCAATATCCAATCGGCCAGGCTGAAATCGTAATTCTTCTGCTTCTTTGAAGAAGGAAACAATCTGCGTAACAACATCGGCTCGGTTCTCCATCTGCTGCCAGACAACTTCCGGTGAACGCACCCCCGGATAGCGCTCAAACAACAGGCCGAAGCGCTTAGAAACACCAAGGCAAGGAATAATGCGGGGATGCCTGACCTGGGCATGGATCTGATACTCGCGAATCTGCTTGAGCGGATCATCTAGAATCCGCTTGCCAAACCGAGTTCGTCCGGAGGAGTTATCGAGCAAGTGAAAAAACTGTGTGCCGGAAAAGATCCGAAACTTCACCCGCTCGGTTTCAGCTGCTTCCACGAGTCGCTGATTCATGGCACCTTCGGTACGTCGGAACTCGGAGATAGCCTCAAGCTGTTCATCATCTATATAACCTTGATTGTAGATTTGCTCGGGCGATGCTTTCAGATCGTGCTCACTTCTAAGGGGATGCAGCTCGAAACGATGCAACAAACGCACTGCATTGTGGATCGGGAGTTCGGCAACAACGTCCATTCTCTTCAGCCGCGGCCCCATTCGGCGAATCAACTCTGAATAATAGAGTTCGTCACTGCCAATCTCACGCAAGATGGCATCCTTCCAGTAGTACTTGCCTTCTTCGGCCAAAATGCCTGTCTCAAAGAATATCTGCGAGTTTGTATGATCAATAATGTCATTCCATAGCTTGAAAGCAGTTTCCTTGCCGTATTTTCCCAGCACATGATGGAACACGGCATTGAAGATCACAGCATCGTAGGTTTGGTCGAATCGAAATTAACGACATCAGATGCAGTGAAACGAAAACGGGAATCCTTCAGCAACGACGGCGCAACGACGGACTGGTCAAGATCAACGCCGTGGCACTGGGTGCTCGGGAATCTCTCCAAGACTGCGGCGTCCACGTAGCCGGCATTACAGCCTAAGTCGAGGAGCGTTTTCGGTGGCGAGAGGTTTTCCAGAATCTGTTGGACCTTCTTTGCATTACGTCGCGGATAACGTGCTGCATACGTAGCATCAAAGATATTCCGGTCTTCAGCCATGATTTCAGTCTAATCAGGCCAAAATGTGCGAACAGCCAATTTGAACTGGCTGCTGACAGCAGCCCCAGCTCCATGCGGTCCTGTTCTTTGCCCCGTACGAGCCTTCGAGGCGCATCTAGCTCACGCCATCGCTTCACGCGAAGGTTTTTGCTAGTTTCCTAGCCGCATTTTTAGAGACAGTTTCAAAACCTCTGGTGCAGCATTGTAAGCAGCGATTTCGCCACAAAACGATCGCCGGAAGACGCGAAATGGATTTTGAACTGTTTCCAGCGCAGCCTGTGATTTCTTCTACACGACACAACCGTTTATCGTTGCTATGACCACAAACGCAACGGACCCGGCCATCCGCTCTCCGGCCGGCACATTCCTGGGTCAGCTCTCTGAAGGGTTCTTTGCGCCCTTTGCCGGATTTGCATTTCTCAACCGGAATGCGGGCCTTTGGCGGTATGCCATGCTGCCGATGTTGATCAACCTATTGCTGACGGCGCTGATCATCGCAGGTGCCGTTTGGTTACTGTGGTGGGCTGCTCCGCAGGTCAATGAAGCGTTTGACGACACATGGATGGGCTGGCTGATGCTTCTTGCGTCTTGGCTGGGGCTAATCTTTGCCGTCGTCGCCGGCGTCTTTCTCCTGTACTTGATCTCACTTCAGGTCTTATGTGCATTCTTTTTTGGGCGCCTGGCTGTGGAATCGGAAGTAGCGCTGGGAATGCCACGGGAAGAACTTCGCGAGGTTTCGCTGTGGCAACAGACGGTTGACGCCACGCGAGATGTGTTCTCGCTGCTTGCCGTGATGTTTGTCTGCTTGGTGCTGAATTGCGTGCCGGTGATTGGCACCGTGGTGGCGCTCGTGGCCGTGTGGTACTTCGATGGCTTTGTCTTTGGACGAGATTTCCTCGACTACCCCCTCTCTCTGAGGGCGATGCGCCGCGCCGAGAAACTTGCCTTCTGCCGGCGCAATCGAGCTCACACTCTGGGGCTGGGAAGTTCCGCGCTGTTGATGAGCCTGGTCCCAGTACTGGGTTCGATCTTTCTAGCAACGGCTGTCACAGGCGCGGTCATCCTCCACCGCCGAATTGAACTGGGAAATGTAAAACCTCAATGAGCCGTTTCCGGTGCGGCATGCACGATCCGCTGCGCCATGACCGGCTTCAACGCATCGCGTAGATATCGGGAGCGGTCGCCTGAGCGACCATCGGCGAACACGCTACAACCGGCGGGCTTCTACTCGTACACCTTGATGCGTATATCTTTAAATTCTACCCACATCGGCGCGCCGGCATGCAGTTGCAACGCCAGGATGCCTGTCGTCTTGGCGTGCTGCGGATGATTGTCTGTGCAATCAAGGATGAGCTGGCCGTTGAGATAGTGCCGAATGTGTGGACCCTGAGCGATGATGATCACTTCGTTCCAATCGTCCAACTTGAAGAGCCGTTCATAGTCCTCGGCGGTGAGAAATGTCTCCAGAACTTTCTTCTCACCCTCGACGGCCCACTCCACTCTTTGACCAATCAGGCACATCCGCCCTCGTGGTCCGCCCTCTTCATAAATGAATCCGGCCACGTCAGGCAGCTTGTTCTGGTTGCGAATTTCATGTTGATAGCCGCGGACAATCCACTTGTTGCTGAGGCGATTGCCTCCAGTGGCGTGCTTGGAACGGTATTGAATGCCGGAATTGTTGGTGGCGTTGCAGCGGAAAGAAAGCCGCAGTTGAAAGTCCTTGGTTTGGCCTTCTTGCCAAATGAGAAATGTGTTGCCGTTGGCCTTGTTTTCTTGGGTTGTTTCACCGCGAATGGCACCATCTTTGACCGACCACAGCCGTGGATCACCGTCCCAGCCACTGAGATCTCTGCCGTTGAAGATGCTCTGCATGCTCTCAGGTTCCGGCGGAGCCTGGCGGTCAATGTCTTGTCCAGAAGCGGTCGCCGTCAATGTAAAGAGGGGGACAATCGCAGCAAGCAAGCGGAGCGTTTTCATGGTTTAGAACCTTTCAAAAAACCACAGGGGTTCGCAGACCGAATTGTCCGCTATCCACAACAATGCCACAAATAGGTTACCAAGAAGAATGAGTTAGCCGGCGCTCAGCCGTGTTTGACCTACTCATCCGCTGAAAACACCGCGGGCGAACCACGTATGGCTTGTCTACGCCCGCGAGACAAACTGCGCCGTCCGTGTATCGACTTTAATGACGGTTCCTTCGGCAATGTACTCTGGCACCTGGATCACTGCACCGGTTTGTAGTGTTGCCGGCTTGGTTCGACTGGTGGCGGAGTTGCCTTTGACTCCAGGGTCACACTGGGTGATCTGTAGTTCCACGGTCAGGGGAATCTGAATGCCAACGCACTGGTCGTTGTAAATCAGCGCCAGCATGCCATCCAGTTCTTCCGTCACCCAAGGCATCTCGCCTTCCACTTCTTCCAGCGTCAGCGAGTACTGATTGTAGTCTTCCTGATCAAGGAAATGGGCATGCGTGGTATCCGTGTACATCAGCTTGACGGGACGGCGATGAAAATCGGCAGCGTCCAGGGATTCGCCGCTGCGAAGTGTGATATCGACCTTCTGCTTGGTCATCACATTGCGGGCTTTGAACTTGTAGAACGTTGCGGCTCCCCGCGCTGAAGGGCTTTGCACATTGATCGACTCGATCAAGCACGGGACGTCGTTGTGCACAACAATCATGCCGTTTTTGATCTCTTTGGCGAGCATGGCAGATGCCGGAACGTGATGAGGAATATACAGAGCCGCTTGCGAATTATCGCTGCCTGATCACTTGGTGTCTGCCTGGCGACAATACGCCAGGATGCCAGGAATGTCTTTGGGCAACTCGCCGGATGCGGGCTTGTCAGTAGCAGGCTGGGATTCCGCTTGTGGCTCCTCAGAGACGGGCTCCGGAGCCGATGTTTCCTCCGCAGGCTCCTCTGGAGCTTGGGCCGGTGTGGCCGCTCCTGCATTCCCTCGGGCTGCGGCGAGGATGTCCGCAGTACTCATCTTGCCGCCGGAAGCTGACTTCTCAGTCGCCTTGGGCGATTCCTTTTTGGTTGGCTTGTCAGCTTTTGGTTCTAACTTGGCCGGGGAAGCGGCCGCTGTCCCCCCCCGAGCCGCCGCGAGGATGTCAGATGTGCTCATCTTACCACCGGAAGCTGGCTTGGCAGACTTCTCGGCAGGGGGCTTTGCGCTCGCTTTGTCGCTGCCACCCTTTCCACGAGCGGCAGCTAAAATATCGGCCGTGGAGGGCTTTCCGCCGCTGTCCTTTTTCTTGGCTGCGTCCATTTGCCGAGCCATCTCCAGGGGCGAAAGCTTTTCGCTATCGGCCGACTTCGTGGCAGATTTCGCTGGAGCTTTCTTTTTCGGCGCTGCTTTCGCTGCTGCTTTCTTCTTGGCTTCAATCGCTTCAAAGTCGGGCTTCTCAATGACTTTGAGGTAGTTCAGGTCGATATCAATCCAACCTATATCGAGTCCCCCATGAAACTCTACCAATGCGCGGCCGTTCATGTTGACCGTCTTCACCTGACCGAAACGCTCACGATAGCGTGAGAGTTCCGGGGCCTGCCCATCCAGGACAGAAACCCATTTGTCCGTGTACTCACGCTTGAGTTTCTCGATTTGATCCGAGACCATCATGGGCGGAACTCGTTTCGTCCAAAGAGTTTCGTGGGTTTGGCGGCCGCTGACCGCAAGGATTGGAACGCGGCCAAATTATTCTGCCGAAACCGACCTTGAGAATCAACCGCCACTGCGGAGCGGAGCTGTTGGGCGATATGCGTCGCCTTCTAGGTGTACTTACCCGATGAACTCACTGTCTCTCACGGCAGCTAGCAACGTGGCCCACGTTAATTTCAAGCTGAGCGGCTGGCCACAGATCCGCCTAGCCCCCACTGACCGCGTTTGCTAGAGTCCCGCCCGCTTTTCCCAAGAATTCCGTACTCCTTCGCCCAACGCTAGGGGAGATCCATGCGCCGGTTTCATGTGCTGAGCACGTCGGTAGTGACACTTGCGGTTCTCGTTGGACTCACGGACTCCGCTTTGTCCGGACCATTGCGAAACCTATTCCGTCGTATCGATGCGGACCCCAGCAAGGAGTACGCTCTGCAGCCCGATCATGGTCCCTGGATGATCATGGCAGCTACATTCGCCGGGCAAGGAGCCTATGACCAAGCGCGGGAACTCGTTCTGGAACTGCGGTCCAAGTATAAGCTCGAGGCGTTCCAGTACCGCATGCGATTTGACTACGACAAGGATGGCGCGTTGGGGCTGGAAGTTGACCGCAACGGCATTCCCCTCCGCAAAGCACAACGGGTCGACCGATTTGGCAACCCGCTGAAGATGCAGACGCTGCGGGATGAAATGGAAGAATGGGCCGTGATGGTGGGCAACTATCAAAAAGTTGACGAAGCCGACGCGCAGCGAGCTTTATATACGATCAAAGACGCGGAGCCCGATGCGTTGAACATCACCAAGATCCGTGAAGCCGGTAAGCAACGAACTTATCAAGTCTTGGCCGGATTCCGATTGATGTCCAAATACAACGCACAAAAAAAAATGAACGACATGCAGCAGAAAATCGCAGAGCTCTCCAGAAATCCGCGAATCAAGATTCGTAGCGAAACCCAAAAGTGGGGCCCAATGGGTAGCGCGTTCCTCACTCGCAACCCTCTCCGCCGGGATGATGAGGAAAAATCGAGCACGGTTGACAAGTTCGTCTACGAGATGAACAAAGGCGTGGACCTCAGCTTGCTGAAAAATTCAGGCAAGTACACAGTCAAAGTTGCCACGTTTGTCGGCGGCACAATTGTCGATCAGCGGAAGATTGACGACTACCTCCGCGGCGTCGATCAAGCAGTTACCACACGGCTGGAGAAAGCGGCCATCAAAGCCCATGAATTGACGGTGGCGCTGCGAGCCAAGGGCGTAGAGGCCTACGAATTTCATGACCGCAAGGCGAGCATTGTATGTGTTGGCGGGTTTAGCAATTTGGGCACGCAATTACCGGACGGCCGAATCCAACTCTCACATGAGATTCAGCGAACCGTCGATATGTTCGCCCCGCAGGCGAATGGACAGCCGCAGACGTTGATCGGAATTCCCTTTGACGTCACGCCGACGATTGTCCACGTTCCGCGACGTTCGATTGGCTCCGACTATGCCACGTCGTGGTAGATCGGGCCCTTCACGAACAAAATGACCTTGTCGCAATCAGAGAGCGCGGCCGCAATGCTGAGCGCGGGCGCGCTCTTTCTCCAGCTGTCGCCCAATCTGTTGCTAAATGGCTGGGACGAAGCGGGGCCCCCTATGAGGCCAGCCCATCCTTGAATTAGACTGGCCACGTGAAGCAATCCTTGTTGAAACATGCCGCCATTGTCCCGCCGAAGGTCCGTCATCTCGATACTGCGAGCGCTGGCTTATTGTTTGGGATCATTGCGACCGCTGGTTACACGCTCGCCGGCATCATCTTGCGTGACTTAGCCGACGATACGGACCCGTATTGGGTCTCGTGCATCAAAGCCGTCCCTACACTGGTGGTTGCCATGTGGTTGATCCACCAGCGGAAGAAGCGAGGACAGGCGATCAAGGTGCCCCTTCGGCTGATTCCGGCACTATTGGCCATTGGCGTGATTGTGCAGATTGGTGGAAACGCGGGGAGCCAATGGGCGTTTGAAATCATCGGGCTGGCGATCACCATCCCCATGATGTTCGGCACGTTGATTGTCGGGAGCGCCGTGATTGGCGTATTAATGTTTCAGGAACGGCTGACGACAAGGCGGCTTGTGGCCGTTGTGATGCTGATTGCCGCCGTTAGCATATTGAGCTTGGCTGCCGGGGGCGAAGCGACTTCATCTGAAAATGTTGCTGCAAACGCCCAGGGTGCAAGGGAGGCATCAACGTCGGCGACCACCGTTCCGGCCGTTCTGAAACTCACAGCGATGGGCGTTTTGGTGGCTTGTCTTTCCGGCATCGCCTATGCAATTAGTCATGCCGCGATCCGACAAATCACCTCGCCTGAGATACCGCTCTCCGTCCCGCTGGCCGTTTTCAGTATCGCAGGCATTGTTGCCTTAGGAGCAATCAGCGGTTGGCGGATAGGTTGGGACGGGATCGTCAATACAACAGCCAATCAGTGGTGGCGACTGTGGGCTGCGGGTGTCGTCAACGCGGTGGCCTACTTTGCGCTCGGGCGGACCATTCAACTCCTCCCGCTGGTTCAGGTAAACATCATCACTGCATCCCAAGTGGCACTTAACGCTGTCGCTGGGATCGTGATCTTCAGCGAGCCAATTTCCGCCGCGCTGATCATTGGAGTTAGCTTGACAATGATGGGATTGCTAATTCAAGGCCGTTGGAAGCGGACTCCCGCGGAGGCCTCCAAAATTCCGTCAAACGGTACTCAAGAAGCGTAACCCATTAGCGCATAGCGAAAAATACAAAAATATCGCCAGCCTCCCTGAATGCAGCTTGCCCTAAAGGATTTCAAGAAAATCATTGCACTTTTGTGCGGCGATTTGCGTGCCATCAGGAAACGCACCCCCCACACTGGTCTCGACTGGAATCGCCCGATGGCGTTTTCCCACCGGCTGTCAACATGGCCAAGCAGGCATTTTGTCTGGAATCGAGATGCGTTCTGCCGACATCTCTACTATGTTATGGTCTGCACGATGCTATTATTTGCGAGTGATGCACTTGATTGCATGTTGTGCAATTTGATACGGGCTTTGGCGAAGGCAGAGCGTCGCCTCAATCGCGATGTTCAACCGTGTCTGGCAAGAACGAACGCGCCTCAAGGCGGAAAGGAGATTGTGTATGATTCGAGCCGTCCTAATGACGATGGCGGTGTGCCTGATTGCGCTCCCCAGTGCCGCACTGGCACAGGATGCGCAAGGGTCGGACGCTGCCAAAGAACTGCAAAGCCTTCAGGCTGAGCAAAGCCAGGCGGTGCAAGAGCACCGAGCGAAGGTTCGCGCAGCGGAAACACGTGAAGAGCGGGCTAAGCTTACCGCAGAGAATCCTGCGGAAAAATTCGCGCCGCGATTCCTTGAATTGGCCGAGAAGTATCCCGGCACGGAGGAATCATTAACGGCGCTGCAGGTTGCCATGCGAGCTCGCGACAGCGAGGTCCAAAACAAGGCCTTGGCCATCATTCTTCGTGACCACAAAGAGTCGAAAGCATTGGGAACAATGGTTTCCGGTTGGGCGCGCGATGCTTCCAAGGCAGATGCACTGCGTCAGATCATCGATGCGAGCCCGCATCGTGAAGTGAAAGGCCTGGCGACGTATTCTCTGGCCACCCTCAGCTTGCGGTCAGCCCGCAATGACGAAGCCAAGCGAGAAGCCGCCATCAAGCTTCTGCAACAAGCAGTGGAAGTCTACGGTGATGTTGAGATTCGCAACCGGACGATTAAGCAAGTCGCCGGTGGTCAATTGACGGAAATCACCAAGTTGCAGATCGGCATGGAGGCTCCGGATATCGAAGGCACAGACGTCGATGACGTCGCGTTTAAGCTCTCCGATTACCGCGGCAAAGTTGTTGTGCTTGACTTCTGGGGAGACTGGTGACCCCCTTGCCGGGCAATGTACCCACACGAGCGGTCGCTCGTAGCACGGCTTGCGGATAAACCTTTCGCCTTGATCGGCGTAAACAGTGACCCCAAGGAAAGAGTCAAGTCAGCCATGGAACGTGAGAATATCACGTGGCGCTCTTTCTGGGACGGTGGCGATACCGGTGGACCGATCGCCAATTCCTGGAACGTGACAGGTTGGCCAACCATCTACGTCCTGGACCACAAGGGCGTGATTCGCTTCAAAGGCGTTCGCGGTGAAGCGATGGATAAGGCTGTTGACCAACTGCTTGCGGAAATCGAAGGGGACGAGCGCTAGTCGCGCATCTGTCCTATGTCACTGTGTACGAACTGATTGAGACTTGTCAGCCATGATGCCTTCCCCTTGAAGGCGCGCCTTCGCCAGGCTCATCAAACACAACGCCGCAGATCACCAGATCTGCGGCGTTGATTTTATTTGGCAAGCAATGCAACTGGGGGAAGGTGCCCGTTGGCAAGAGTTCAGTCAGCGTAACCTCACAGATCCCCCGTCGAAAGACGCACGCAAACGTCACCTCGCCAATGTCATGCCTGGGCTTTCCTTAATTCCTGGTTTGACGAGAAGCTGTTGCGAAACCTCACATCGGTCAACGCCATCGTAATCTAGGCAAACGCGACCAGCACTGTTCCTGGCAGGGTTTTGAATCGGCCTCGGGCAAACGACACGCATTTTGTCTGATTTCCTCAGGCGATCCTGGATTGTTCGATATGCTTACCTTCCGGACAATGCGCATGATGACCGGACCTGGCGAAAGCATGAACGTCTCGATCGATCGTGACGTCACTTGGTGCCTGACGAAGAACATGCCGTAAGGCGGAAAGGAGATTGTGAATGATTCGAGCCGTCTTATCGACGATGGCGCTGGTGGTGATTGGGCTGCCCGGCGCCGCGGTTGCGCAGGATGTCCAACGTTCTGACGCTGCCAAGGACCTCCAACGCCTGCGGGACGAATGCAACGAGGCGATGCGGGAATTCATGAATCAGTATCAAGCTGCGGAAAACGATGAACAACGAAGCACTTTGCTTCAAGAGAGCTATCCTGTACCTAAGTTTGGTGCGCGCTTCTTGGAGTTCGCAAAAAAGCATCCACGGACTGCTGAGGCGCTCACCGCATTGCATCGTGCAATGCAGAGCGCTCTCGACGAGGAATCCCAAGATGAGATCATCAAGATCATCGTCAGAGACTACTTAAAATCAGAAGCGTTGGGCGAAATCGTGCCAGCCTGGACGTATGACCCATCCAAGGCTGACTTGCTCCACAAAATCATTGAGGTCACCCCTTACCATAGCGTCAAAGGCATAGCAACTTACACGTTGGCAAAGTCCGCAATGCGGATTGCCGACTCTGACAAAGATGCCCAGGCGGAAGCTGTCGCACAATTTGAAGAGATCGCTTTGAAATACGGCGATGTCAGTTTCCGCAATCGTACGCTGAAAGAAGTTGCGGAAGCTGATGTCTTTGAAGCGACCAGGCTGCAAATCGGCATGGAGGCTCCCGATATCGAAGGCACAGATGTCGATGACATTGCTTTCAAGCTCTTCGATTATCGCGGCAAAGTTGTTGTGCTTGACTTCTGGGGGGACTGGTGAGGCCCTTGCCGGGCAATGTACCCACACGAGCGGTCGCTTGTAGCACGGCTTGCGGATAAACCTTTCGCCTTGATCGGCGTAAACAGTGACCCCAAAGATAGAGTCAAGTCAGCCATGGACCGTGAGAACATCACGTGGCGTTCTTTCTGGGATGGCGGTTCTACCAATGGACCAATCGCCGCGGCTTGGAATGTTTCCGGTTGGCCAACCATCTATGTCCTGGATCACAAAGGCGTGATTCGCTTCAAGGGTGTTCGCGGTGAAGCCATGGATAAGGCTGTTGACCAATTGCTTGCGGAGATCGAAGGGGGCGAGCGCTAGTCGCGCATCTCCCATGTTACTGTGTGCGAACTAATTGAGACTTGCCAACAACAACGCCGCGGATCAAATGGTCTGCGGCGTTGTTGTTGGCACTGACCGGATTGCGCGCAACTGCAACATGTGGCAAAACGATGAATTCCTTGTAGGTCATCTCGGATGCGAGATAATGAGAATTGATGGATGATTCACGCCAGGCAATCAGCGATGCGCACAAAACGAACCCAACTCAATTTGGGATTGGACACTTGATGGGTGTCATCTGGCTGATTGGGTGCTGGCTGGGTGGATTCCTCAATGGCATGGTCTTCTTCTCTGCGGCTGCTCTCCCTTTGGGGTTGATTGGTTATGGAGTCTTGGCCAGACGGGTCCCATGGCGGAACAGGCAACGTGCATGGCGCACCGCTACGTGCTTCATACTCTGCGCGCTGTTGTTGCCGCCGATCTTTCGCGTCGGCACGCCCGGTGATTTCATCTCTTGGATGATCATCTGGACGCTGGCAATCTACAGCTTTGCTCCACAGCCCGGACTTCACTTGTTCGCTGCGGTTGTAGGCATGCAAGCTTTTGTAACGGCCAGCTGTGCTGATCCGGTTCTTGTCAGCAACTTGTTTGGGATACGCAGGCAGATTGCCTTCCCGGAGTTTCGCGGAACCCGGCAGGGGCAATTGATCGGGCCAATCTTCCTGATGACCAAGACGTTGAACACACCACTTATCGAGAAATACGTTCCCAGCATCGAACAGAAACCGCTAAACCCTTTCAGCTCAATCGAAGGTGAACTGCTGCTGTATGACCCCGAGTTGAAAGACATCTTGGCTCTCTTGCCGCATGATCAAGCGCGCACCGCTGTGCTGGCAGCACTTGTCGATGACAAAAATCACTTGAGGTTCCACCAAAATATGGTCATGTATGCGATTCAAGCTTTGGGTTATCCTGCTGGTGAGACTGCGGAGTCATGGTGGCAGTCACATGCTGAGATCTTTGCCGTTGAACATGATCCCGACCGCGCCGCGGAACGAGCTTGGGGCTGGGGATTTCACCTGGAGATGTGCCACGTGAGGGCTGTGTCATTCCATTTGAGATTCCGACGCAGCTACCGTGCCGCGTCCCGTCAAGAAGTTACGGACATGCAGGGGACTCCGGGTTTCGCGAGCGCGTGGACACGGCTCTCAAGTGCACTTGCGCATGATCCACAGCGTGCCAAGGCGTTGAAGAACCGCAATGAACAACTTCTTCGCTGGTAGCATCACCAGGCGTTGGCAGCACGTTTTCCGCGTCAAGTGATGTTCCGTGTATAATGAGGGCCAACAACCCGAGGTCCGTCTTTTCTTTTGCCATGACTTCACTCGCTCGATATGTCTTTCTGCTGTTTGTCCTAATTTCTCTGGCTGTGGTTGCCCTCACCGAATCAAGCCGTGGCGCGGACGAGCAAGAGAGGCAGCCGCAGAAGCTCGATGGCCGGGAAGGACGCGATTTGCTGCTGCGCGAGTTTCGCCCCCGTCCGATGCTCCGCGTTGCCGAACATCAACTGCACCGCTCCCGGTTTCCATCGGTCGATATTCACACGCACCCCTCCGCGCGGCTGCGAGGTTCCGCAGAAGCTCTGACGGATTTCGTGTCAGCCATGGACGGCAACAACATTGCCGTGTGCGTCAGCCTAGACGGACGCCTGGGGGCGGAGTTGGCCGAGCACTTGGCGTATTTGAAGCCCTACGAAAATCGCTTTGTTGTCTTTGCCAACATTGATTGGCAGGGAACCGGCGAAGATGACAGGCCGGAGACCTGGTCCGTCAATCAATCTGGGTTCGTTCGACAGACCGTCGAGGCACTTCGAGAAGCCCGTCGCCAAGGCGCCGTGGGGCTCAAGATTTTCAAAGGTTTTGGCCTAACGGTCAAGAATGTCGATGGCTCGCTGCTTCAGATCGACGACCGCCGGCTGGACCCCATCTGGCAAACCTGTGGTGAACTCAAATTACCGATCCTGATTCACACGGCTGATCCGGCCTCCTTCTTTGAGCCGATCGATCAATTCAACGAACGCTGGGCCGAACTGCAGAACTACCCAGAGTGGAGCTTTGCCGGTTCTGAGTTTCCCCGCCGGGATGAACTGCTGGCCGCGCGGAACCGTGTCATCAAGCGGCACCCTAACACAAAGTTTATTGGCGCCCACGTGGCCAACAGTTCAGAAGATCTGAGCGTGCTCGGCGGCTGGCTGGAGGAGTTTCCCAACCTGTATGTGGATATCGCCGCCCGGATTTCAGAACTTGGCCGGCAGCCATACACGGCTCGGGCGTTCTTTGAGAAGTATCAGGACCGCATCCTGTTTGGGACTGATGGCCCTCGCCCGGCGCGGCTGATGTACTATTGGCGATTCCTAGAAACGTATGACGAGTATTTTCCCTATGCCGATTTGCCTGTTCCACCCAAAGGCTTTTGGCGAATCTACGGAATCGGCCTGAGCGACGATGTCCTGCGGAAGGTCTATCACCAGAACGCCTGCCGGCTGATCCCGGAGATCAACGAGAAGTGGGAGCGAGCGACAAGCAAGGCTCGATCAATGCAGAAATAGTTCCCACTGAGCTGATCAAACTGGCAACGTCCCACCGTCGGTCGCCTCGACGGCGGGACGTTGAAGTGAAATCAGCTATTGCCGACTGGGGAGCTTTTCCACTTTATACTCCTTGCGGCGCTTTCGCGTGACTGTCACTTTGAGCATCTTGTCCGCTTGAGCGCCGGGACCCGTCCTGTTGAGCTTGTCGACAACATCCATCCCCTCGGTCACTTTGCCAAAGACCGTGTGCTTGCCGTCCAGGTGTGGGGTATTCACAAAGCAAATAAAGAACTGCGATCCCCCGGTATCCTTGCCGGCGTGAGCCATACTCAACGAGCCTCGCTCGTGCTTGCGAGCTTTGTCGGTATAGCACTCGCACTTGACGGCATGGCCGGGGCCGCCTGTCCCGGTGCCAATCGGGCAGCCGCCTTGAGCCATGAAACCATCTATTACGCGGTGGAAAGTCAGGCCATTGTAGAAGCCACTCTCTGCCAAGGTGATAAAGTTGGCGACGGTGTTGGGAGCTTCGTCTTCGTAAAGTTCAATGACGACATCGCCCTTGGACGTCTTCATCTTGATGAGCGGCAGGGCTTTTTCGTCGATCTCGGCTTTGACATCCTGCCCTGTGTCTTGAGCGGCGGCTTGGAGATCATCGCTGGACTCGCACGCTCCACTGAATGCGGTCAACGCGACGAGGCACAACAGAGAAACAAACTTTGCGTGGATCAATTTCGAAAGCATAGTTGCTCCTGAGTCTTCTTGGGAATGGCTTCACGGTATCTGTGTGAGATGGCCGCGGTCCGGTCGCAGCCTGCCGATCCTGGAATCATCCGCATTTTGCCACCGATTGGCAAGTCGGCAGCGTAGCTGGCGCTGAACGAAATCTCGCTGACACCCACATCGGATGCGGGCGGACAGCCGCCCTGGCGCCAACAAAAAACGCGGTATGCCGAGGCATACCGCGTGCGTTGCGTCCTGACTTTCGCAATCACTGCTGCTCTTGCAATGATTTGCGATTATTCACCATCGTCCTTGGGGAGATCGTTCAGCGGCGGAACGTCGATCTGGGCACCTTCATCCGTCGATTCCGGAATAGCCGGCATGTCGCCCGGCGTGGGGAAAGCGTCTTCAGAGATATCGCTCAACTTTTCAGCCTGATCCTTCTCCGCTAACAACGAGTAACCCTTGGCTTCGATGTCATAACGACCCCAGTAACGCCTGCGGACGGGATTGTAGTAGTAGACGTATCGTGGTCGGCTGGGGTAGTAGATGCAGTAGTGGTACTTGTACGTTGGGTAGCTTGCGTACGGCTTGTAGTAGTAGTTGCGGTAGTAGTATCCGCGTGTCTGGTAGTAGGTGTTGGACCAGCCGGCGTAGTACTGTCGACCGTATTGCAGGTTACCAGCCTGGGCTTCTTGCGTGGCGGACGACGGGCCGCTGACGAACATGGCGGCGGCCGCGAGAGGCGCCAATGCAAACAATTTCCAAGACTTCATGACTTCTCCTTGTGAAACAGAACTTGGCTGTGGGTCATGCCCAGAGTCATCTTCTCGTAACAAATCCCTTGGTTGCTTTCGGGCGATTGGTGGGACAGCTCCGTCGCCCGCCTCTCCTTTCCAAACTTTGAATCCCTCCTGACAAGCCCGGCGTTGATTCTCGCTGCATTGAACTTCATGAAAAGATCGCAGCCGGGCTGAGTTGGTTGCGTCTTACCCGCCATCAGGCAGGTCAAGCGGCTGGACTGGCCGAGCGTATTGCACGCTGATTGCCCCGATGATCTCGTTCGCTGGGATTTTCACCGGAACGCGAGTGTAGACCATTTTGCGTGGCGTGCCGAACCCAACGCCAGCCTGATCGCTGCCGATATTCGCAGTGTTGCCGCTTTTGTCTTCGTAGGCTTTGAAGAAGGTGACTGTGATTGTGCCGACACCTTCGACAACTCCCAGCTTCGCCGCCGCACTTTCACCGTAGTTGGTGACTTTGAAGGAGAAGCTTTGATCTGCTTGGTCATGCCAACCCTTGATGAGGGGAGCTTGCTTGGGAAAGATCGCCATGCGACCGAAGTCGCGGAAGAAGGAGTTCTTGCTAAAGGCATACATGTTGATGCCATCGAGCGTGATCTGGGCTCCCACGAATTCGTTGGTCTCGTTATGGACGCGGATCGCAAATTCCTGAGTCGGTTTGACATCGCACTGTGCGACGCCGGCAGACTTATCCACCGGGGTGGGCGAATACTTCGTACCGTCCCACACCAGGATCTCAATACCGTAAGGGCTGTCCGGTGTAGCTTTGATGACGGAGTTGGCCGTGAACACGTTGGGCTTCTCGACGGCTTCCGTAATTGTTTCCTTAAGCTGCTGCGGCTGCTGAGCGGGGCCCTGAGAAGCGTCAAACGTGGGTGCCAGCAAATTCACTCCATCACGCAAGTCCGTGATCTCTTGTTGATATTCATTGACTTGCGCTCCGCTGCGGTCGAGCAATTGCACATTGAAGCGGGCAACCGATTGGCCGTCACGCTCGCCAGTTTGGAATCGGCCGGTCACGGTATACGCGCCACCGCCAACAATCTTGTATTCCGCCTTTTCAAACTCAGTTCGCAAGAGTTGGGCGACGCGGCCACTAACGGTGCGGTTGGGACCTCTGAGCGTCTCCAGAACGATGCTCTTGCCAGCAGCTTCATCAGCCGCCATGTATTTCATGATGTCTTGTGCGAGCGAACCGATCGCTGTGTCCAACTTGCCGGCGGCTTGACCGCCTGCGTTCTGTTGCACCGCGTCCTGAACGCCGTCTTGGGCTATTCCGGGAATCGCCAGCCCGCAAGCGATCGCCACTGTGGCGATGCATGCGACAATGCGCCTTGCAGGACGTTGGGTTGTTTTTGTGAACATTCCTAAATCCCCTGTGTCGCTTGACTTACGGTTGTTTTGTTGGCTGGATTAACCCCGTTAGGAAGACATCCGATATTCTTCTGGCGACCGGACAGACAATTCGACAAATTCTCTCGATCGCCGGCTCGGCCGTATTGGCCGAAGCAAGACTGCCTACTAGTTTGACGACTGGACTGGCTGCTTGGCGCTGCCAATCCCCAGAATTTGCGCCGCTCGCTGGAACACAGAAGCCGAAGATTCCTCCAGCGTGTCCCACATTGCCCTTGGGATCGTACGGCTTTCATCGAGTGCCAAGGGGGCCAGCCCCAAGTTTTGCAGCGCTTGAATCCCGAGCTGTCCCTTGAACTCTTCGATGTCTTCATACCCAAGCTCCCGGGCGGCCTCTTCCAGTGTCATTTCTCGCTGATACTTGCGGACGATCTCGTTGATCGGCTCAGGGACTTTGGCGATCGCCTCGACCAAGTTTCCTTCGATCTTTCCATCCTTAAAGAGATAGGGGACAACGGCATCAGCCATGGCTTGGGCGAATTCGCGGCGGTCACGTTCGATGAACGCGGAAGTTTCGTCTTCCTCAGCGTACAAATTCAAGACCTTCTGCCGAGCGTCGGCTGTCACGGCCAGTGTTTCACGAACAGCATCGCTGTACGGATTGACGCCCACTCGGTGACAACCGAGGCAGGAAACCCCGTTGACGACGACCGGGCCGCCAGAGATCTCCGTCAGGTCGCGGACAACGCTGACCGGGGCTTCATCCAAACGGTTCCCCTGGCCATCGGTGATGTAATAGGCTTGGAAACCGTTAGGCAACGCCCAGATCACTTCGCCACCATCGTGCTCGAAAGCAAAGCGATCGAACTCATTGCCGGTGAACCGGGGCCCGAGCGGAAAACGGAAGAGCACGCTACGTCCGAAGGACTTGCCAAAGTCATAACTGCGATAATAGTACCGCGTATTGCGACCAACGTGACGGTCGACCAAGCGGTTGCTGCGTGAAACTCCGCTGCCGGCAAACCCCGCCCGACGCATCTGATCATTGCGGAAATCGCCGATCATGTCTACGCCCAGCGTTTGCTCCAACTCATCAATCGTCTCCGGCAATTCCAACAGCCGGTGATAATGCGGGGGGCGCGCCGCGTTGACCACAAACCAATCGGCGCGAACGTAGGGAATTCCGTCAGTCACGAACTCCCCGATCAGGCGGTCAATGTCTTCAGAAATCTCCCGACGTTGGTCATTCCAACTCAGACCATAGGGATAGGCCGCCAAGACGCTGCGCCAATCGTTGAGCTGCCAGCCGACCTTACGCAGGTCGAGCACGAAGATTGATCCCGCAAATTCGTTGTCCGGGTCGGGGTCAACAAATTCAGGCCTGAGAATGACGTTTCTACGCGTCAGGCTGTTGATCAGCTTGACGAACGATGCCCGATAGACGCGCATGTCGTCATCGGTCACGGATGGGTTGTTGTGGAGATGGTGCAAGCTGAAGTATCGCTGATGCGGGCGATCAGACGAATCCAGGTTTTGCAGGTGGTCACGGATCTTACG
Organism: Pirellulales bacterium; assembly: GCA_028066245.1. Classification (GTDB taxonomy): domain Bacteria; phylum Planctomycetota; class Planctomycetia; order Pirellulales; family S012-138; genus CALJLD01. The sequence continues at coordinate 18,203 of JALCBR010000038.1, forward strand.
AAGAACTTCTTCTTCGGAAACAAAATCACGGGGACCGTCCGGGCTCTTGGGAAACGGTGCACCAGCAAGAATCCACTTTCGCAACGTTTCGATTTCTTCTGCCGAAGGACGGTCAGTCACACCTTCCGGAGGCATGCTGTTGTCTTCGACTCGCTGAAACAGGTATGACTTTTCCGGAGAACCAGGCTTCACATAGGGAGGAGCGCCTTCAATTTCCGCCTTGAGCGCTTCTTCATTGAGAACTTGAAAGCCTTCAGCGTATTCCACACCGTGGCAGCGACTGCACTTCCCTTTGAGGATTGTGTACGCAGCCGTGGCCAGTTCTTCGCTATCTTGGGCTGCAACGCGGTTTTCCGTGATAGCAAGCATCAACGAAACAGCGGTCGCAATCACCGCAATCCTGGAATACACCTTCATGTGACGACTCCGCAAGGTTCAACTTCGCCGTGTGAGCAAATGTGCCTGGAGCAGTGTGAGCGTGTCTCGGCACCGTTCAGGCGATACAATCGTGAATCAAAAAACAACGTTCGGCGAGATCTGCTGTGGGCCACGATACGTCATCGTAGCACCTGGATCGAGCCGGTCAATTAAACGCATACAGGCGCAGAGTTTGCGCAAAACCTCCCCGATGGACGCACCCGCGCTGATGCTGTCAAATCAGGTTCCAAACGCAAAAACGGACAGGAAATCTTGAGAATACGCGCCACGGCGAAAAAACGGCTCCCGATCACGGTCGGCTGCGACCGAAAACGCCGCTGGACGTTGAACCACTGACGCCTGCATGGCGGAGCGGCTTGGAACAATTGTCTGGCTTTCGCGGCACTTGCGGACGTTGCTGCGTGCCGCCTTGGCCGAGTAACGCCCGTCTCCAAGAACTCGAACCAATTCACGATTGAGATCATGCCTACCGCACTTGTCACCGGCGGAGCCGGGTTTATCGGTTCCAATATCGTCACCGCCCTGGTCGAACGGGGGGATCAGGTCCGCGTGCTGGACAATCTCTCCACAGGCTCGTTGGAAAACCTGGCCGACGTTTCCTCGGAAATTGAACTCTTTGAAGGGAGCGTGCTTGACCGCGACCTGGTGGAACAAGCAGTTGCCGGCGTGGATGTGATCTTCCACGAAGCGGCCCTGGCCAGCGTGCCTGCGAGTGTGGAACGACCGCTAGATTCCCACGCAGTTTGTGCGACGGGTACGGTGCAGATGCTGGATTGCGCGCGGCAAGCCGGCGTTCAGCGATTGGTCTACGCGGCCAGCAGCAGCGCCTACGGGGATCAACCGACGGCCGCCAAACGGGAACTCGACCCACTAACTCCAATTTCCCCGTACGGCGCTGCCAAGCTGGCCGGTGAGTTGTACTGCCAGGCGTTCACAGCCACTTACGGCTTTGAGACCGTCGGCTTGCGATACTTCAACGTGTTTGGACCTCGACAGGACCCAGGCAGTCCATACTCGGCTGTGATTCCACTCTTTATCACGGCCATCTTGGAAGGGCGAAAGCTGATCGTTTTCGGCGATGGCCAGCAATCACGAGACTTTGTGTATGTGGGAAATGTGGTTCAAGCCAATCTGCTGGCCGCCGAGAAACCAAGGGTGGCTGGCCAGGTGTTCAATATCGGGACAGGCCGAAGCGTCACCCTGTTACGGCTGCTCGCGGCGCTCCGAGATCTCCTAGAAACCGAATTTGAAGTTGATTTTCAGCCGCCCCGCGCCGGGGACGTGCGCGATAGCCTGGCCGATATCACGCAGGCACGGACCCAACTCGGCTTTGATCCCGATATCGAATTTGAAGATGGACTGCGCCGTTCCATCGAATACTACAAGCAGATCGCTGCTCTGCGATGAATCAGGCGGCACACCAAATCACGGCGGTGCTTTTCGATCGGTGACGTCTGTGCCAGATGTCCTCAGGGATAACGAGCCCAGGTGTGGTCGATCCCAACACACGCGTCTGCTCAGATGCACGCGCTTCGTAAAACCGGAAAGGTGTTTCAACTGCTTGCCAGCGGCATTGTCGTGGCGTCGTTGACAACCTTGCGGAAGATCGTTCCTTGGTCCACCTCTTGGAATCCAAGGTTGCTAAGTAGCTTGCCGATACCTTCGTCTTGGCGAAATGTTTGCCCTTCCACCGTCGCGAAGTTTCTTAGCTTCAGTTCCCTGAGAGCATCGCCAACCAGAAAAGTGCCAGCACCTTGTCGGCGGAGGTCTTCATCAACCAGCAGGTCCATTACCCCAGCGGACCGAATGAGCATACCCTCGGTTTTCCGCTCCATCGTCCAAAGCGTGACACTGGCTTTGACGTCACGGGTCGTCTTGCAGACTAGCTCGTAGCGAACCTGCTCAAGAGCCTCAGCCGTATTGGCTTCCCACCACGTTGCTGGCTGTGGGTCCGCGATGGCGCGGACATCGAATTGCCGTTTGACTTGAAGTTGCTGCCGATTCATAGGCGGCTTGAATTGATCGAGATCGCAACGCCACAAAACAGTGCGGCCGAAGACCTCAAACCCTGCTGACTGAAATAATCCTTGAGCGGCCGGTTCTGACGCCAAGACACCGGGAAACTCCGCTCCGCCGTACAATCCCCAATAGAACGGATTGAACGGGCGAGCACCGCCGCCGTAGATGAGTTTAGCCCCACGTTCGAGCAGGAATTGTTGCGCGAGGGCAAGCAGGCTTCGCCCAACGCCCTGCCCACGATGAGAATCATCAACCAAAAGAGCGCAAATAACGCCCACATCGGACGAGATGGTTGAGAAGTCCTTTGATGGACCGAAGGCCGCATGTACGAATCCCACCGGCACGCTGTCTTCAGTGGCTACGATCAACCCTTTGCGGTCAAAGTACTGCTTGGAAAAGACCAAGTCATCCAAGAGTTCGGGTGTGACTCGCTGAAAATGCGCGCGAGCAGCAGCGCACTTGGTCCAAAGCTCGGCCAGGCGGGGAGGATCCGTGTTGATGAAGCTTCTGTAGTCGATCACTGCAGAGAATCCTGCGGCGTCGGATCGCACAGGTGGGTTTGGGCTCAAGATAGCCGGTCGCCTGGGGCCCGTTAAGAGGTACCTGGCGGAATCTCACTGCGTTGATCACGATTCGCGGTGATCTGCCTGCGACATCCACATTGGACGGTCAGGTCTTCGCGCTCCCCGTGGTTACTTTGACTTCACGGCATCCTGATCGTCGATCCCCAGTTTCTTCATCTTCTTGTAGAGCGTGGTCCGGTTAATGCCCAGGAACTCGGCGGTTTGAGTGCGATTCCAATTTCGGGCCTCCAAGGCATCCAAAATGATCTGCCGTTCCGGGTTGCGGAGCGCTTGCTTCAAGTTGCGTTGATCGGCTTCAGACAGCGTGCCCTCATAGCTTGCGTTTTCCAGCACCTCCGCCGGCAGGTCACGCAGACGAATGGATTCATTTTTGGTCAGCAGTACGGAACGCTCAACAACGTTTTGCAGTTCACGGACGTTTCCTGGCCATTGATAACGCTGCATGGCGGTCATGGCGTCATCCGTGAAGCCGCGTACTTGACGTCCCGATTGTTGATTGACGTTGTCAACAAATTGTTGGGCCAGTTCCGGAATGTCGGCGATCCGCTTCCTCAGCGGTGGGATTTCAATGGAGATCACGTTGATCCGGTAGTACAGATCCTGGCGGAAGGTGCCGTTTTCAACCAGCGATGCCAAGTCTTCATTGGTGGCCAGGACAACGCGCGTATCAACTTCAAAGGTTTGGTTACCGCCCACCTGCTCAAAAGAGAACTCTTGCAAGACGCGGAGCAGCTTGACCTGCATTTGCGGAGAAGCGGTTCCAATCTCGTCCAGAAAAAGCGTCCCTCCGTCTGCCTGTTTGAACTTTCCAATTTTGTCTGTGCTCGCCCCGGTGAATGCCCCGGCCACGTGTCCGAACAACTCACTTTCCAGCAATGTTTCCGGAAGTGCGCCGCAGGCGACTTCAACAAACGGCTTGTCTCGCCGTGAACTCAATCGGTGCACAGCTCGCGCGATCATCGATTTGCCGGTGCCGCTTTCGCCGGTAATGAGCACCGTCGTCCTGGTGTCGGCAACGGATTCAATTAGGTCAAAGATCTTCAGCATCTGTGCGTCGTGTCCAACGATGCTGTCCAGCCCATACCGCTTGTCCAACTGGGCTTTGAGGTTCTTGTTTTCCTGAACCATCTCTCGTTGGTTGAGAGCCCGACTGATTGCCAGCTCCAACTCTTCATCAATCAACGGCTTGGTCAGGAAATCAAACGCACCTGCCCGAATGGCGTCAATGGCCGTGTCAACGGTCCCATAGCCAGTGAACAGAATGACCGGGCAATCTGGCTGACTCTCGCGAGAGTGCTTTAGCACCTCAAATCCATCGTGATCTCCCAAGCGAATGTCTGCGACAGCCAGATCAAACACCTGATTGTCAATGGCAGCGTTCGCTTCTTCGACGCTTCCCGCCGGATGGACTTTGAGCCCTTGGTCTCGCAGCCAGAGCGTCATGGACTCCAGCAAGCGAAGGTCGTCATCGACCAAGAGTATAGAGGCGCCCTTTATCGACATCTCGTCTTCCCGTCCCGTTGTAAGCCTCGTTCCCCGCCATCAAGTTTGGCGACATATCTGACAGCAAGGCGGAAGCACAGCCCCGGCGAGCACCAATGTCAACGCATGCTCAAAACGGCAACAACCTCTGTCGAGAAATATCTACGTCAGCGCTGCCGCGAGGTCAAAAAACGCTCAGGAACAGTGCGCGTCGTGCCGAATGATCCTGTTATTCCGTTCGGCTTCCTCGTGGGGCTTTCGCATGCGGTAATTGCAACTGTGAGTCTTTGCGCGGGCGGAGCAGGTCCGTTTGATAAGCTACGATTGGTAAACGGCCGCACGCGAGCGCCGTCATCATTCCACTCCGCTCGAAACAGGGCAGTCAGTATGTTCTGGACCTATGTCGCTTTGACCTGCACGGTTGTCGTCTTCGCCATCTTCGGCAATGCCAAGCAGGCGCGCGTCAACCAAAGCACCAAGTGAGAGTTAGCAGCTTCCCCTTTGAAGGCTCGCCTTGGGCCAATGGACTCAGGCCACCTTCCCTGGTCGCGCGTCGCCTGTCCCACATCTACTTTCGCTGCGCCAGGTGATGAAGAGAGCCTGAACGAAGAATGAGACTGCATGGAGCCGAATCATCGCCGCGCGAAATTCCTGTCTCAACTATTTTGGCTTGCCTATCCCCCTGAAAGACGGGCCAAACAGCACCCCTCTCATGTGGGGATTTGGTCGAAGTTCTAACAGCTGCGCCAACAGGGGTTCCACCAGGCGCGCCACGAGGGGGTTCCACAGTGTTTCCAGGAGGGGCGCCAACCGTTCGTTGGACCGTAGCGCATCAACTGATCGAGTCAAGTTAGGGCCGAGCGATCGCATTTTGTTGCAACGTCGCGTTTCTCAGATTGACGAGGAGCAATCTCGCCCTGATGCAGCGGTGCAACACGATCGGCTCAAGTGAGGAGAGGCTGTCAATGAATCACTTGGCCACCAGACGGACTTCATCAGAAGGGCGTTCGTCAGGGTCAATGATCGCAAAGACTTCGTCAACGATGTCAACTGTGGAGACAATGCCGATCACATGCCCTCGGTCGTCAATCACAGGAACGCGGTGTATGCGGTTACCGCGCAACGTTGCGGCTACCTCCAAGAGTGAATCGTTTGGCTCGACGGAAATCACGGGCGAAGACATGTGTTGAAAAACCTGATGCTTCTCTAAAGTTTCAGCATCAAGCATCAAAAAATCTTTGGCACTGAGAATGCCGACGCACGTGCCATCAAACGTGACAACCGGCAAACCCGTAATGCGGTTATCCAGCAAGACTTGCGCGGCCGTGCTCATTTGCTGGTTCGCATACACCGTAACGACTTCTCGAGTCATTACGTCTTTCGCCTTGCGCAAACTGAAATGGGAATTCGCTGACGGCATGTCAAACCTCGGCAACTTCTTTCTGCAACGCGTATTGAGCAACAAGCGAGATCAAGCCGTTGCGATTGATCGGCTTGGTCGCGTAATCATCACAACCGGCGGCCACACATTTCTTGCGGTCATCGCTCATTGCGTGCGCAGTGAGCGCAATAATTGGACCTGAATATCCAGCCGCACGGAGTTGCGACGTGGCCGAATATCCGTCAAGCACTGGCATCTGCATGTCCATGAGGATCACATCAAACGGATTCCCTTCACGGAGGGCAGTCATGGCAAGGTCAACGGCTATTTCCCCGTTGTCTGCAACCGCAACTTCGCTGCCGGCTTTCTTAAGAACAAACGAGATCAACCTTTGATTATCGGGACCGTCTTCCGCCAAGAGCACGCGGCACGCTAAGTCCTCACGTACTTCACATGCTGACTCGGCTGCGGGAGCCGGTGTTGAACTGTCCGGGGTTTCTTCCACGAATTGCACACCGGCCAAAGGCCCCGTATCGATTTCAAGGGAGAACATGCTGCCTTCGCCAACTTTGCTGGTCACACGAATGTTGCCACCAAGCATCTCGGCCAATCGATTACTAATGGTTAGGCCTAAACCCGTTCCCCCAAACCTCCGCGTTGTCGATGCATCCGCTTGTCCAAATGGAGCAAACAGTCTCGGGATATGCTGCTCACCGATTCCGATGCCGGTGTCGATGACATCGAATCGCAACTTCCCTGCGGCACCATGTTCGTGAAGCTGCACAACCAACCGCACCTGGCCTGTTTCGGTAAATTTAACCGCGTTGCCGACGAGGTTGATCAGAATCTGACGCAACCGCGTGGGATCTGACAAGATGCATTTTGGGATGGGGCCTCTGAAGTCCAGCTCAAGCGCGATACCTTTCGCGGTAGCTCGAGTTTGCATGAGCTGCCACACATCACGAGCGACATCACTCGGGGAACATGCGATGTACTCCACATCGAGCTTTCCCGATTCAATTTTGGAAAGGTCCAAGATGTCGTTGATGATGCCGAGCAGGTACTCGCCGTTTTGCCGAACAATTTGCAGCACTTGAATGCTTTCTTCTTCCTTGGCATTGCTCAAGGCAATCTCTGAGAAGCCCAAGATAGCAGTCATCGGCGTGCGGATTTCATGACTCATGTTTGCCAAGAATTCGCTCTTTGCTCGATTGGCATCTTCTGAGACCTGGACCGCTTGTTCAGCCGTTCTGTTTGCAATCACCAACGCTTCCATTTCACGTTTAGCGGCGAGCTGATCCAAACGTGCCTGAACCTCAGCCTGCGCATGACGTTTTTGCAAGAGACACACAACGGCCGTCACCCAAATTGCCATGAACGCCAGAAGCCTGTTGGTGATCACCTTCCAAAGTTCTCCTCCTGTCGGCGAGGCGACGAACCCGATTATCGTCAACACTGTTGCGATGATTGCTGTCGCATATGTCGTTTTCTGACGTGTTGAGCGCAGGCTGTAGAGCACAAGGATGATGTAGGGAACACCAGCGGCAACTCCCAAAGGCACCGAGAGATCAAAACAAAGAACAGAGATGGCGATCGTCAACCAAACGATATAAAACTTGCGCGTCAGCGGTTGCGCTTCATGTTCAGTGCTGAACCCTTCCGCTTTTGCGGCGGCTGCGCTCGCAGAGCCAGACTCTACCCGGGGAGCTGGAAGTGTGTTCATCGTTGGCATACTGATGTCGGCGAACGAAGAGGGTGGGTCAAGTGCAGACCGATGATATGCACCTACACAGAACTGCTCTTCCGTCGAAAGTTCATCCAGAGAGCGGAATCCGTGCAGTGAGGAGAATCCTAGCCATGGAACTCTCCCATCGCCGGTCGATCATCAACGGCTGCTAGTCTTCCAAGATACCCTAGGTCACATTCTGCGCTCCGGCAGGCAAAACACCGCACGCAAGTTGGAGATACTCGCACCCATTGTGCTGATTGTCCGTTCTTCTCGCCTTGCAAAACCTCAGTTGAGATTGGCGCCAACTTTGAACCAAATAACGAAACACGGGAAGGCACAGCACGACCAGCCCACAGAAATCGGCAACCCAGTTTGCGATCAACTCTGGTGTGGTAACGCCTGTTGATGCTTCACCAGCCGCTGTGCTAAACCGCAGGGGTGATCGCTTGGGGAATGTCGACTCGGTCAAATTCTGATTCGATGAGAGCCCGCTGCACAGAACGGCAAACATCGAGCAGTTCCATGGCAACCCGTAGCGTTGCAGAAGCATCTTGATCTTCTCTCAAGGCACTGCGTAATTCGCCAGCCTTCTGTCCGATGTTGGCCTCTCCGTAGTGTTTGGCTGTCATTTCGATGCGTTGTGCCATGGCGTCCAACGAATCGAAATCTTGTTCGTCAAGCATCACGCACAGCCGTTCGATTTGCACGCCAATTGCGAGTGCCGTTTCCTTGGAAACCTCGCCCGGCTCAATTTCGGGCTCCGCTCGCAGACGATTGTTGAGCGCGGTTACAAATCTCTCCACCAGTTCAGGATCGAATTGCACGCCGGCACAGCGTCGGAGTTCCGAGACGGCCTCGCTATGTGAGCAGCCTTGGCGGAAAACGCGGTCATGGGTCATGGCGTCGTACGCATCAGCAATCGCCAGGATTCGCGCTGCCAGCGGCAACCGGTTCCCCACGGGCGAGGCAGGGCGGAATGTTGGATCACCGTAATGCGCGGGGTAGTGCTCTAGGATCTCCGTCAATTGTGGCGAATTGAATGAAGCGCGGACAATCTCCTTCCCAATCACGTCATTCCGACGCATAACCAGCCATTCTTCCTCCGTGAGCGGGCCTGGCTTGAGCAAGATGTGGTCAGGGACGCCCACCTTGCCGATATCGTGGAGGACTGCGGCACACTCCAGGAGGTAACACTCTTTCATTGACAAGAGTCCTTCCGCGCAACTCACGCAGAGGTCTGCCACTCTCCGGCTGTGTTGAGCCGTCATTTGATCGCGATAGGCGAGTGCAGAGACCAACGCCGCCACAGCGTGATACGGCACCAACGTTTGTGATTCGTCGGCATCGCTCCCTTTTGTCCGGCTGATGGATGATTCATCTACCACAAGATCAGTCGGCAACTGATCCCAGCGGACGACGCGATTTCGTCCATCGCGTTTTGCCACGTAGAGACCTTTATCAGCCTGATCCAAAGCATCCTGTGGTTGGCAGCACGTGCCCGATCGCTCCGAAACTCCAATACTGGTGGTCACACGAAAACCAGTAAATTGAAGGCTCTCAATGGCGGTTCGCATACGCTCGGCAACAAGCGACGCCTCGGCGATGGACGTCGATGGAAGCAAAACCGCAAACTCCTCGCCCCCGTATCGGCACACGACGTTATCTCCGCCGGCTTCGCTCAACAATGTTGCACCAACGCTTTTTAGGACCTGATCGCCGGTACTGTGTCCGTAGTTGTCATTGATCGCCTTGAAAAAATCGATGTCGACCATCATCACGCTAAGGGGCTGACGATCACGCGCAGACTCATTCCAATCTTTTTCGAACCGTTCGAAGAATGATCGTCGATTCAGGCATCCGGTCAAAGGATCACGAGAAGCAAGCAGTTCAAGTTCTCGATTCTGCCGCTTGATTGCCACGCTTGAGGCGCGCAGGCATTCAACCATGCCGCCGAGCTCTTTCTTCTTCTCTTCTAAGAGCGTGACGTCTTCAAAACTGGCAAGAATCCCCCGCGCCTGTCCCGTGTCGTCAAAGATGGGCGATGCGCTCACAGAGAATGTTCGGTCTGATTGATCACCTGCGGTCAGCCCTAGCAACCGACCAGTGACCGTGCTTCCGTCCTCGAGAGCTTCCGCCCAAGGCGACCGATCGAAATGCGTTTCATTGCGATTGATGAAGTCAAGTTCGGTCACAGAATTGCCCAGCAGCCGGTTCTTGCTCCGCCCGGTTGTGCGCTCAAATGCTCGATTTGCCAGCACAACCCGGCAATTGCCGTCGAGGACTAGCAGGCCTTCAGCAAGTGTATCGAGCGCCTCGCGCACGCGCGCTGGAACGGCGCTGGATGGGTCAAGATGCTTCAGGACGATGCGGAGATAGAAATAGAAAACTCCAAGGCTGGAAAGCACCACGATTAACGCGAAGACCACATTGGGGCTTGTAAGCGCTCCCAGCCACCCTGGCGCAAGAGGTTTGAAGACAACTTCAAAACGTCCCCATGGTTTTTCGTTCGCATAGAACTGAACCCAAACGTTGGAATCAGTCGCCGCGGCGGCATCGCTTTGATTCCAATAGGCGGCATGCTCACCATGCTCGATGATCAGCTCACCATCATCATTGCGCACGGCGAGTGAGTGAACGTCATCGGCGTCTCTTGACAGAGTTTCCATGTACTGTCGCATGGTTTCGATGTCGGCGCGTTCGGCCATCATCGAAAACGCGATGGCTGCATTCTCGCAGAACTGTTTTCGCCGCCGCAGAATCTCAGCACGGGTGTCAGGAGTCAGCCCCGTCAGTGACAAGACCGTCAAAATTGTTGCCAACAGTCCGACCAAGCCCAAAGTGATCCTGGCCAGGACGGGGAGATTCCAGCGAAAGAGTTTTTTCAGTGAGATTGCCATGGCGTAGCTTCGCGTCAACGAACCAGGTCGCTCAAGCTTTCGTCATGATTTGGCACTCCGCCAGCCTGATCGAAGGATGTCAGGATCGGCAGGGGATCAAATGATGTCCAAGCTGGCAGCGAAGCGACCAAACTGGCAACAAGCGTGGTGCCTCGAACCAACCAGATGACATATCCGACAGAAACGGCAGAAGCTGCAACAGTGGTTGCGCCAAGAATAATGTCCTGGCTGCTCAGCTCCCCCTCGCCTTCAACCTGAGCGCCCCACTCCCCAGCGTTTGAGTACAACGTCAAGGGCGCGTTGGACACGGCGTCAATAACGAAGGGATCAACGCGAGGTACTTCCGTGGCAACGTCCGCGAATTCCGTTGGCTGTGACTCGCTCCTCAGGAATCTCGTCCGCGCCTGACTGTCTTCGCTCAAGCCTTGGGTGTGAAGATCGATCGCCTGCACGCTTGGAGTCGTATCGGCTTCCGTAGAGGCATCCGACGACTCAATGGGGCTTCGATCTTCTGAAGCGGAGACCTCGCCAGCAAACAAAGGCGGTTCGGTAGCAATGTTTTCAAAGAACTGATCATCTTCCTCTGACGGTTCTACCGTCTGCCCGTCTGAGGAATTGTCTTCATTTGCGTCAGTGCCGCCTCCACCCGGATCCGCCAAGGCTTGGACTTCGAGCGTCACGGTAACCGAACGCGAGGTTAAAGTGCCGTCCGTCGCGACGTACGTGAAGCTATCAATTCCGGTGAAGGTCACGTCAGGGGTGTAAGTAAATGAACCGTCCGCGTTCAGCGTTAGCACACCATGCGAAACATCGCTCAACAGGACGGCGCTCAGTGGATTGCCATCGATGTCGGAGTCATTCGCCAACACTCCCGGTTGAACAACGGTGATGGCGCCCACAGCAAACGACGTAAACGACTCTCCCTGCGCGATCGGACTCTCATTGATGTCATTCACGGAAATCGTGAATGATTGATCGTATGTCAACCCACCGGAGTCCGTTGTTCGGATTGTGACAATGTGGTTGGCGGCCGTTTCGTGGTCGAGCGCTGAGCCCGCCGCGACCGTGAGATCACCTGTGACGCTGTTAATAGCGAAACGACCGGCAGCGTCATCCACCAAAGAGTAGGTAAAGACATCGCCAACGTCAGGGTCGACGGTGGACGCTGTGCCAACGAGCATGCCGTTGGCAACGTTCTCGTCGACAGTGGATCCGGCTAGGTTGATTGCCGTCGGCGTATCATTAATCGAAGCAATGTCAACGTTGGTTGTTCCCAGCGCAATATCGCCACCCCCGCCAGCACCAAAGTTGCCGTTGTCAGTCACTGAAACTTGGATCGTATCTGCGTTGTTTCCGTTGGTCCCCGGAGTTCCATGCAGGTACTGAACATTGGAAGGCACGTCGAGGTAAGCATTCAGGTTGGCGAGTGTGCCAGTCAAGGTCAACGCTCCTGTTCCGAGACCAACAACGTTAACCCCGCCACCAGAAATCGCGTACAGATTGCCGCCCGTCGAGGTGGCCAGAGTCAGGGTGAGGTTGCCTGCGCCAGCGTCGGAGTCGAACAGATCAATCGCCGAAAGATCGACGTCGCTCAAGATGTCTTCCGTGACCGAGATGTCTAGCGGGAGACTCCCGGCATTCACAGGGTCATCATTGACGGCCGTCACGGTGATGGTAAACGTCTGGCCGCTGACGGCGTTGCCTTGGCCGTCGTCCACGTCGAAGGTGAAGTTCCCGCTGGTCGTGTTTGAGCCATCGTGAACGTAGACGACCCGATTGTTGTTGAGGTCATCTTGGGTGAAGGACGTAATCGCCACGCCGGGGTTGGTGGTCAGTTCAAGCTGGCCATTGGCCGGGCCGCCGGTGACCGTATAGGTCACGGCCGTGGCTGGTTGTTCGGTGTCGGTGAACTCCAACTCGGCCTGGCTGAGGGTATCCGTGCCTCCCTCCGCCACCGTCGAACCGGTGTTGGCCACCTGGGTCGGTGCGTCGTCATCGACGGCCGTCACGGTGATCGCGAACGTTTGCCCGCTGACGGCGTTCCCTTGGCCGTCATCCACGTCGAAGGTGAAGTTCCCGTTGCTCGTGTTCGAACCATCGTGGACGTAGACCACCCGGTTGTTGTTGAGGTCATCCTGCGTGAACGACGTGATCGCCACGCCGGGGTTGGTGGTCAGTTCAAGCTGGCCGTTGGCCGGACCGCCGGTGACCGTATAGGTGACGGCCGTGGCCGGCTGCTCAGTGTCGGTGAACTCCAACTCCGCCTGGCTGAGAGTATCCGTACCTCCCTCCGCCACCGTCGAACCGGTGTTGGCCACCTGCGTCGGCGCGTCGTCATCAACGGCCGTCACGGTGATGGTGAACGTCTGGCCGCTGACGGCGTTCCCTTGACCATCGTCCACATCAAAGGTGAAGTTCCCGTTGCTCGTGTTCGAGCCGTCGTGAACATAGACCACCCGGTTGTTGTTGAGGTCATCCTGCGTGAACGACGTGATCGCCACGCCGGGGTTGGTGGTCAGTTCAAGCTGGCCGTTGGCCGGACCGCCGGTGACCGTATAGGTGACGGCCGTGGCCGGCTGCTCAGTGTCGGTGAACTCCAACTCCGCCTGGCTGAGAGTATCCGTACCTCCCTCCGCCACCGTCGAACCGGTGTTGGCCACCTGCGTCGGCGCGTCGTCATCAACGGCCGTCACGGTGATGTTTGCCGACGCATTTTCTGCGGAATAAGCCGTCGTCCCGCCGCCTGATCCGGGGTTGGAATAACTTGGCGATCCATTTGTGGATGCTGTGCCAGTTGTTTGATCCCAGGCTTTGAATGAGAACGTCGCCGTTTCACCATCATTGCCATCCGGAACATAGCGAACTTGGGATGTTGATGTAATCAAGAGAGCGTTTGATGACGAAACAGCGCCGAAGGCCGCCCAACTGATTCCATCTGTCGAATATTGCCAGGTGCCATTTCCGGTCATCCCGGTGATTGCCAAGCCACTAAGGGCGGCCGCATCAACATCTGACCAAGAAACAGACGTGAGGATTGCGCTGGCGAGAGTTCCCGAGGAGGTTGTATCTTCGTCCGTTCCGGCCAGACCAACCGTGGCACCATTGGTGATCGTAGGAGCATCATTCACGCTCGACACATTGATGCTGGCGATCTCCGTAGCGGAGCTGAATGCTGTTGTGCCCCCGTTTGTGCTCGCGTCAACCTTGGTTCCAAAAGCGCCGCTCGATTGATCCCATGCGCGGAATGTGATGTCCGCGGTCGTGCCGTTCTGTCCATCAGGCACAAATCGCAAGATATCCGTATCGCGTAGCAAGAGAGCCGATGAATCCGACACGGCGCCGACATTGGTCCAGCTTCCTCCACCGTTGGTCGAATACTGCCAAGTGCCGTTGCCGTTGTTGGCAGCGGTGATGGCGATTCCCTCGATTGCTCCAGCATCAATATCCGTGATTCGATTACCGCCTGCTGAGGAAATCACTGACGCGACCGTTTGCCCTCCGTTAGCAGTCTGATCTTCCGTGATCGATGTGAAGCTCATTGTCCCAGAATTGTCCAGCACGGGCGCGTCATTAACGGCGTCAACCGTAAGCAAAACGTTCCCTGTTACCTCGGTTTGATCCGTCGCAAGAGCAAGGATTTCATCGGCCGAAAGTGCTCGTGTGTAGATCCTTGCGTCGTCGATTCTGCCGAAGAAGTTGAAGTTGGCGCCCGTTCCATGTCTGCCGATGTACGTATCGGTGCCCTGTGAATAGGAAATCGAGTCGGTTGTATTCGTGGCGCTAACTGCCACTCCGTCAACATACAGAGTTGCCGTGTTTCCCACGTCATCAAAGCTGTACGCGACATGGTGCCATCCCGCTCCAATAAGTGACGTGGCGTAGGTCGTTTCGATCCATGTGCTTCCGTTGTAAAAGAACCCCGTCAGAGTTCCGCCGGGTTCAACACGAATGGCCACGTTATCTCCCGTCGAGATGACATCCGAGCCGGACGTGTCTGTATTTGTGACATTCACCCAAGCCGCCAGCGTTACGTTGGCTGGTGCTGAGAAGGTTCCGGTGATCTGCACACTCTCCCCGAGTGAATTTAATTCCAGCACTTCCCCTCGGTCGGCATCTGTCGTCGTGGCTGCCCCTCCAAGCAATGTCCCGTCCTGTGTTGTTCCGGCGCTGTCATCGGCGGCGTCTGCCCCATCAAACGTGTAGTGCCCTACCAACTCGGCTCCAAGGGAAGTCGTCACCGTCAACGTGTCGTTGCCGGTGTAGTTGCCAGTTGGCGAGTATTGCAGGCCCTCAAGAGCGGCGTTAATGTCCGACTCGGTGCCGTGAATTGTCATCGTCGCGCTATTGTTGGCGCCCTCAACAAACAACAAACCGGTTATCTGGGACAGGGTCAATGTGCCGTTGCTGACACTCAAAGTCACCTGTAGCCGATCGTCGGTGACAGGACTAAAGTCGACCGCAATTGCGTTCCCGTTACCGGTTGAGAAGACCAACGTTTGGTCTTCATCCACTGATTGATTGAGCGGAATGGATTGCGTGACTTCGATGCGGTCCAATGCCGTTGCATTCATCGCGAACTCGGACGTGTCTGAATACGTCGAGTAAGTCGCGTCCGATGCAGTTGCCGTCGCTGTGACGAGTTCATTAACCGCCACGGCACTTGTAAACTGAGTGGAGAACGACGCGTTACCAGAAGCGTCTGTCGCGACGTTGATGTAGCCCAGGTAGCGTTCGGCTTCACCGTGCCCGGTTGAGTCGCCAGTCGCATTGGCAAAAAATTCGATGCGGTAGTAGCTGTTGGCCTCTGAGTGGATTGTTCCATCAATCCAAACATTTGTGCCGTTGGTTGTTACCGTTCCGAGAACGGGGAAGTTCTGCAGGTTGTTTCCGCCGGTGTCAATGTCATCGGCATCGTTACTCGTTACGCCGTCTCCGCCGTCATTGGAAGTCGCCCCCAGGTCGATTCCGCGCGCGGCATTGCCGCTGACGACGTTTCGTAAGAGCGAAATTCCCGAAGCCGCGTTGGTGACCACAATGCCATCCCCCGCATTACCGGTGATTTCATTGTCTTGAATCACCGAGTTGCTTCCCGACCGAACTCCGATTCCTGCCAGCTGCGTACCACCACCGACTCCACTGTTTCTGATGATATTTGAGTCGATGGTGACGTTACTAATTGCTCCTGAGGCAAAATCGATTCCGTACCCAGCGTTTCCGGTGATCACATTGCCGGAAATGGTGAGGTTGGTGACGGTGCCGACGAGAGAAATCCCATCTCCTGAAGTCCAGTCGATGCCATTATCGCGAAGGATGCTATTGGTGACCGTGCCGCCTGTTGAGGTATTGAACCAAACCCCTGATCCTCCGGACCGAGTCACCGTGACTTGGTCGATGAAGGCGTTGTTTCCGGAAACATGGATCCCATGGTAGGCGTTTGTTTCCGTGCCATTGACGCCAATCGCGATGATAGAGACATCATCCGCCTGCACGTCTAAACCGTGGCCATGAATCAATTCCTGGTAATCAATAATGACTTCAGGGCCGGTTGTGACTTCGTTAACGGATGGGTTGTCATCTCCCCCAAATAGCTCTTGTGACGTCCCGTCAATAATCAGCGCATCAGTGATGGCGGGCAGCGCTGAAGCAACGTTGATTGTGTGAGGGCCTGTCCCAGCAATGTTGAATTCGATTGTATCCAGGCCGGCCAGGTTGTTGGCATCAATGATCGCCTGTCGAAGCGAACCTGCGCCGGAATCGTTGGTGTTCGTGACCGTGAATGTGTTCAGCAAGCCATTCCATTCGGACTCAAAGCCTTCACTGAACGCTGAAGCGGTCTGCACGGATCCCAGTGCAAACTCAAACTCCCAGTTGCCGCCAAGCGCGGCAGCTCCCGTGTCATCTGTACTCGCGGCAACGTCTGCTCCCGTCAGATCTTGAAACGTGGACAAGATGAGCTGGCCGTCTTCTCCAGCGGCAAGCTGACATCCATAGAACAAAAGGTCCGCGTCATCAGCAAGAGCGCTGTTCCACGAGGCAATCGACTCTCGATAGGAGTCTAGGTTGTCTGTCGTGAGCCACAGATTGCCAAGCTTGACCGCTCGGTCTGTCCCGTGCGACACAATGTGAACTGCCGAAACATCGGTATGTCCACCAATTGTCTGTGAGATCTGTTCGAGCCCGTCTCGCGAACTATCGAGCACAATGACCTCAAAAGTCCGTTCCGTGCCTGGCTGCAAGGCAAGGTCGGCGAGAAACGCGTCAACATCTCCCACTGATTCGTCAACGAACACTAGTTCAAGCTGCGCCGCCGAGTCCTCCGTCGAGGAACCCTCTTGTTGCGTGTTTCCTACATCGTCAGAATTCAATTCAGCATCGATTGCCTGATCCTCACCGATAAGTAACACGACATCAGATTGAACCTCATCAGCTGCCATATCATCGGACGCAGAATCCACGCCCACCGCCTCGGCAACGGCAAGCGGAGTCGCACTCATCAGAATGCGATTCTCTAGGCGCTCAATGTCGATAGGTGCGGCTGTCGGGCCTTCAGGTTGCCAAGCACGCGCGGCTCCAGCGCAAGCCTCGTCAAAGAGTAATTTGGTCCGAAACAGGAGAGCGCGAAATGTCATCGTCGAAGCCCAACAGCAGCATGTTGAATATCAGCAGGCTGCGCAAATCCCATGAAATGAGATTCCAATCGTGGCACGGATGTGCCGTGATTTGTGAACTATGCAAGCTCTCTACCCTTGCATCTAGCTCAGATCGAAACGCCACGATGACATTTCAACAGCCTGCCAAGCGAAAACTCAAGTGCGCATGCACCAAACGAAGGTGCACTTAGAAACCCTACGCTATTGCGTGGCTTATTGACGGCTAACGCGGTTGCCTTTGACGCTTGGTTGGGTTTTTCGCATTGAGACGTGCCGGTCATCGTGAATCCGGCAGGAAGAGTCGCTTGATCCATCGAGAAGATTTGATCCAGGCGACTTCTCCGATGCTCTCACGGCGTCTGCCGAGCAGCGCATAACCTTGCTCGCCGGCGCCCAGCTGACGCGCGGCATTCTCGGGGAGGGAAATCACCGCCCTAAACCGCGGCTCGGTCAGGAGTAATTGTGATTCTCGAGTCGTCGTGTCGTGCGAGTCGGAGTCTTCTCTGACGATAAGCGGGCCTCCCACCGTGGAGCTCAATGCCGGGTGGGGCAAATACGTTGACGCCCGTGGGTCAATTTGCTCAAGAACCCCCTGGTTCAGATTTTGGCCATCGATTCGATAGGTGATTGATTCTCCGACGAGTGGAACCATGGCGTCGATTTCTTCCTGCCCAACGGAAACCGTCAACTCTTTGATTCGATCGTCACCGATGGCGAGAACTTCGTCTCCTTCATTGAGGTAAGTACCGATTGCATATCTCAAATTTCGTCCGAGAATTCGTCCATCTCTGGGGGCAACAATTTTCAAGCTTTGTACGTGCTGCCGCAGTTCAAAGATACGCTCGTCTAGCGCCTGAATATTTTGCATCGCAACCTGCGCCGCTGCCGCATCTTGGTGATCAAGTGCGTGGCGGTGCCGGAGGTGCTCTTGTTCGAGCAGAAGTTCTTCGCCGCGAAGTTCCGTCGTCAACTCGTCATTCCTGAGTTCAACGAGGAGCTGTCCTGCCTTAACCTGTTGACCATTGTGGACAAGAATGTCCTCCACAAAACCAGAAGCTCCACTACGTAGAGTGGAAAGATCCGCATAGTCAACAATCGCTGGTGCCGACATCGCACCAGGCCACGACAATTGAGTCAGGGTCAAAACACTCGCTGACGACAGCAGTGCCCCTACGAAGACAGCTCGAAAGAACCGAGCTGGCGCCGTCTGGGCACGACGAAGCATCTCAATCGCCAAACCCCAGACCGGGCGGCCAAACCAGAGCAGGAGGGCAACCAGGGAGAGAACAATTCCTGCGCCATTCAGCAGCACGGAAGCAGCCGTGGCGAGCGAAAGACAAATGAGAACTCGCCACAACGCCGCCGCAATGCCATACACGCCGACAAACCCATTGCGAACTCCGGTCATGCGTGGGGCTTGCGTCGTTGTCCCAAAGAACAACTTCGACGAGACTTGCCGCACGAATTGGCTACCTTGGTTGGCGAGATTCGGGATTCCGACAAGGTCGCTGAGGATGTAATACCCGTCGAATTTCATCAGCGGATTGGCGTTGAAGACTAACGTCGACAAGCTTGCCATAAGAATGATGCTATGCAAGAGGTGCTTTGCATACATTGTCTCGGCGTTTACCCAGATGATCGCGGCTATAGCAGCAATGATGAGCTCGACATACATTCCCGCCACGGCTACATGAATTCGACGCCATTTTGAAGTGAATCGCCAACTTGAAGTGACGTCAACGTAGGCGAGCGGCGCGAAAAGAACAAAAATCGCACCAGAATCTCGCACTTCTCCTCCGTATGATCGACACGCGATGCCGTGCGCAAACTCGTGCGCAATTTTCAATCCCAACCAGGCTAAGCCCAACCACAGCCAGTTGTCAGGCGCGAAAACTGCCTGGGAGCTTGTGACGAAACGATCCCAGTTGGCACCAAGACAGGTTGCTCCTAATAAGATGACACCGATACCGAACACGGTAGCCCACCACTGCAACAGCCACGACAGGTAGGGAACCGCGAGGACGAACAACCTATCGGGGTTACCGAAAGGGATTTTGATCCAGAACGGGTTGAGCTTCCCGCTACTGTTGGCACCGTGTTTGGTTTCCGCTGACGAGGGCTCCGGAGCCGCCAGCTTGTCTTGATCCAAATCCCGTGCCAGCCCATTTTCTAACAGCCACCGGCAGAGTTGCACGCCCGCTTGCTTGCTCAGCGCATCAGAGCGCCTTTGTCGGGCCATCACGGTCAGCGCTTGAGCGATGGTGAGCTTTCCGTTGAGCAGTGAGATAAAGACATACTCGGCGTAGCCAATCCGGTAGAACGTGTTCTGCGATTTGGATTCGAGGTGATAGTAAACCTCGTTCAAATGCACTTGCGGGACAAATACCAAGTCGTCGACAAGTTCGAGTCTTGTCTGGGAAGCGTCACGCGTGGATGGATCAATGGCAAGGGCCATGGCTACCACCCCAACCAACGAATTGCCGCGGCGAATGGCCGACGCAATAAGATCCAGCCGAGGGAATGAGATTCGCCTTCAATGCTCGCGGAGCCTTTCATTCCCGGACGAAGGAGGTTGTTGCTGTTATCCAGCCGCACTTCGGCGATGAAAACATTCTCATCGTCACGCAATTCTGCTCGAGGGTGAACGCAGGAAACCACACTTGTAAACGGCCGGAGAGGGTATGCGTCAAACCGTATTGTCACCTGCATTCCTGATCGCACATGGGCAAAGTCGTCCTCAGCAATCTCGAGTTCGACAACCATCAACTCGAGCGGAGCAACCTCATAGAGTGTTTGCCCTGTTTGCAGTGTGGTACCCTCGGAGTTTTTCCAATCTCCACTAACGATGACTCCGTCGATTGGACTGCGAACTTCCAACACCTCGGTGCGATATTCCAAGAGTTCGGTTCGTGATTGCAATCGCTCGACTTCCAGCCTGGCAAGTTCCGCTTGCCCAGAATCGTGCGTCGCCAGAAATCCGGCGCGTTCCTTAGTGGCTCGATGCAAATCAGCACGGATACCGGCGAGTTCCCAACGAATTTCTCGGCCATCCATGAGCGCGAGAAGTTGCCCAGCCTTAACTTCAACTCCTGGTTCAACGTGAGTCACTTCAAGCGCCCCGTCAAATGGCGCCGCTACATACCGTCGCATGACAGGTTCGACAGTGCATCCGCAATCAGGGTGATATGTCAACGGAATGGCCGCCAAGAAAATGCTGACAACCAGTCCGAGCAAGACCGCAACGCTTTTCCGTTTACGGGCGATGCGAAGCGCATTACCCACAGACCGGCGTAACGTGCTTTGCTCCGCCCTCTCTATCAGTCCAAGCGCTGATGCGACGGGCTCCTCCGCCGCCTCTAAGAATCGGCATACGTTGGTGTTGGCAGGAAGATTCTCACGAAAACCCAACATGAGCGCGCCTTGCAGGCGTCCCGCAGCGTCGCGTAGCGGGGTGCTCACAATCAACTTTAAGTTGTGTTGGTGGCAATAGTCCTGATGAACCACCAAGCCAGCGGCATTCCCAGCCTCGCCCACCAACCAACGTGCAAGAGCTCCCCGAGCGAGCGACTCTTGCATAACAGCCTGAGCTGCTAGGGAGTTGGACGTACCGGCGCCACTCGAGTTCATTGTGGACGAGGCGATGACTCGGCAGGCAACAGATCCGGATCTACACACCGCAACAAAGGCCTGTGCTGCAGAATAGTATCGCTGGAGCTGTTGTGCCAGAACTTCGCATGCATTCCGATGATTTGAAGCCGATTCGATGCGGGCGACAAGATCGGCAATTGCCGCCATTTCTGTAAGTTGTTCCGCTCGATCAACGCTCTCTCTTTCAGCTTTGCTCATTCCCATTGCCGAATCTTGCAGAGATCGGCTCGGAGGCTCTGCAAGTTCGGGCGTCAGCGGATTTGTTGTAGCAAGCGTCACTGTGGCGTCGAGGTGTTTGGATCGATAGGTCCTTTGAATTATCCATACAGTGAACGTCAGTCGAGAATCAGGCGACAGCTTGCGCCGCAGGGAAGGTCTTTATCGTGATTAGAGAGCCGCACACGAACCCGCTTGGTTCCGCTCTGTGGATCAACAATGGGTGAGATGTACTCAATCTCGCCTGAAACGGTGGTTTGCGATAGCGTGAACTGCACCGTGGCAGACTGACGAAGCTCAAGGCGATCACAGACCGGAGCCGGAACCGAAAACACGACGAGCAGAGAGTCAAGCTGCACGACTGTCATAATCTCAGGATCGCTCAACGGGACAAACTCGCCTTGATCGCGAAAGACTCGCGTTACGACACCATCAATAGGGGACACGATTTGCCGCTGCCGAAGTTGAGCGAGGATCTTCTCATACTCCAACTGGCGGACCTCTTGTTCTTCAATGACGGCCAGTAGGTTGCCCTCAGCAACGCGCAACTGCAACTCAGCCCTTTCAAGCTCCTGTTGTGTTGCATGGTTGCGGGCGCGAAGTTCTCTTAGTTTCTCTAATGTCCGCGATCGCAATTCACATTCGGCCTCTGCGGATTCACGCCGTGCCCGTGAATTCATTGCGGACCGAGCGATATCCAGCGCTGCCTGCAAAACAGAGTCATCGAGCAGAGCGACAACTTGTCCCTTTTTGACGGTATCTCCCTCTGCAACTTGGATCCCTTTCAGAAGCCCCATCTCCGCAGCTGCAATTTCGATCTCAAGATATGGCTCGGTGATGCCTTCAATTTCAATGTCTTGAGATGTGCGCGCACTACCCACCCCGGTTGTGGCGAGCAACATCACAACTCCCATTGAAAGAGCTCGAATTTGAGCGCGGCTTCTTGACATAACTCGTCCTGTGACAGTCACCTACTGTCTTCAACGAGACCTTGAACAACTGCCCCTGTTACTTGCTCCACTCGCTCGGGTTTGCGAGTCAAAGGCATCCCTTGGTGAGATCAATATGAAAGACTAGCTCACGCCAAGTCATTTTTCCGCATAAACGGAATCACGCATCAAATCGTCTCTGAATAGAGCCTTGCGAACCGAACAGGCCTGTCTTTCCGCAACTCGTTGTAATCTAAGGAGATGCGACATCACATCAACATCCGCTTCCCCTTGAGCGTTGGCATGCCGCTCAATGGTCTTGGCCAACCAGGGCCCAAATTGGACCAAGAGGGCGTCTTCGGCAGATGTAAAAAACTGAGCTGAACCAGGATCGCCTTGCCGTGCACAGCGACCAATCAGTTGCCTGTCCATCCGATGTGACTCATTGCACTCGCTCACGACGACATGCAACCCTCCGAGTTGTCGCACACCCTCTCCTAGTTTGATGTCGGTTCCTCGGCCGGCGAGATTCGTAGAGATTGTCACTGCCCCAAGCTGTCCAGCGGCTGCGACAATGTCAGCTTCTTGAGCGTCTTGCCGGCCGTTGAGGATTTGAACCGGGATGCCGTGCTGCTCAATAACCGATGCCAGGAGTTCACTTTCGCTAATACTCCGAGTGCCAATCAACACTGGCCGGGCCTCAGCGTGTATCCCCTTGACGCTTTCAGCAATTCCAGCCCGTTTGGCTTGCTGCGTTGCAAAGAACCGAGCAGGCAACAGCCTACGTTTGCTCTCAACTCGCAAAGGAATGGATTGAATCTTAAGCCCATAGACACTCCGGAATTCCCGCTCACAGCCCGTTGCTGTTCCCGTCATGCCCGCGAGGAGCGGGTAGAACCGTGCGAAACGTTGCCGGGTGATTTGCGCAAGGGTAAGGCTCTCCTCCGTAATGGAAAGACCTTCCTTAGCTTCCACGGCTTGGTGTAACCCTTCGCTCCACGTGCGATCTTCGTAGACACGCCCCGTAGTC
>JALCBR010000175.1 GCA_028066245.1 Pirellulales bacterium
CTCGAAGTGATCGCCTGAAGGCGAGGGTTTTTAGATCCCAAAGTGAGACAATAAATCTGAGGAGAGGATCCTTCCAAACTGGCAACCGCGGTTCTCAAATGCCGGAGCACAAACTGAACTTTGATCTTCGATCGCTGTTCCTGATTGTCGGGTTCTTGGCATTGGCCACCGCCGCGCTGACCTGGCGTGATCGAAGCTTGCCATCAGTTCTGTTCGTTGTCGTGACAAGTGGCTGTGGAATTGTGGCGACGATTACCCGAAATCGGCAATTCGCCAATGTGATTGGCGTTGTGGTCATTGTTTGGCTGGCCGTCTTGATTGCGGCGCTCGTGGCCACAACGATAAGTGTTTAACTCTCTGCGCATCGCGAGAGCATCACACGGCAATGGTTGCCCGGGTATCTGGTTGAATGCCGGATGACTACCTTGGCGTCAGTCGATATTTTTGTGCGAAGCACCTTGCCATGGAAGCGGAGTTTCATCGTTGGCTGAAGGAGACTCTCCCCGGCCATCCACGTTTGCCGGTACCCGTTGGTGATGATGCCGCGCTGCTGCAACTTGACACCACCGGTTGTGTGGTCGCCGTCGATACGATCAGCGATGAAGTCGATTTTGAACTGCGAGCGACGGACCCACGACGCATTGGCCACAAAGCCTTGGGCGTCAACTTAAGCGACCTGGCCGCCATGGCGGCAGAACCTGTCGCGTGCGTTGTGGCCTTAATGTTGCCGGAGCCGAACGCCGCGGAACTCGCTCGGGAAGTCATTCTGGGAATGTTGCCGCTGGCCGAGGAGTTTGACTGTCCGATTGCCGGCGGTGATGTACATGTTTGGACGCACCCGCTGGCGTTGACCGTGACTGTGGTTGGTCAACAGCAACAACCGGTGCAACGCACTGGTGCGCGAGTGGGAAATAAGATTGCGGTGACGGGCGCTTTCGGCGGGAGCATTTTGGGCAGGCACTTGGACGTTCGTCCCCGCATTCGCGAAATGCATACACTACGCTCTCGGTGCGAAGTCCTGGCCGCGATCGACTGTAGCGATGGACTTTCGCTCGACCTTGACCGCTTGGCGCTCGCCAGTGGAGTGGGAGCCGAAATCGAAGCCGAGCAGATTCCCATCCATCCCGATGCTCAACGGCTTAGCGAGAAGACGGGACGAACTCCCTTGCAGCATGCACTGACTGACGGTGAAGACTTTGAACTGATTCTGGCGATTGGTGCGGACGATGCGGAGGAGCTCTCCCGGCGGACTTCATCGCAGGCAACCCAAGAGCCGGTAGCCGCGCCGCTGTCGATCATCGGCCAATTCGTTGAACCACCAGGACTGTGGATTCGCCAGCCAGATGGCTCGCGCCAACCATTGATCGCGAAAGGGTATCAACATGGAAGCTGACGACACCTTTGTGCTGCCAGGCGACTGGGGGAAAGCCGGACCCGATCTGGAGCACTTGATCGCCTCGACTCCGCTCGGGGGAGCGGAATTCCATGCGGTCATTCCCTCCTCGCAGGCGCGGGCTAAAGAAGTCCATGCCCAAGCATGCGAACTGCCCTACTTAGTGCTGGCGGATTCTATTCCTGGAGCGCACGGACGTCACGGACGGGCTTGGTGGACTGGCGCCGGCATTCTCTCGTTCACACTGCTTTGGCGTCCCCGCACGTCTACAGACAACGCTTCAGCTGACAGGGTTTCGGCTGGCACTACTCCGACTGGCATTGTTTCACTTGCTGCGGGGATTGCCGTTATTGATTCGGTTGTAGCTGTCACTGGCGGCGAATTGACCGCTGGACGCGAGATCACGCTGCACTGGCCCAATGATGTCTATCTGCATGGTCGAAAACTTTCCGGGATCTTACTGGAACAACTTAGCGGCGGCGTGCTTGCCATCGGTATTGGCTTGAACGTCAACAATCGGGCTGCACAGGCTCCTGACGAACTTAAGTCATTGATGACGAGTGTGGCGGATGAAATCGGCCACGATTTGGGAAGGGAAGTGCTCCTCGTCGATCTGCTGCGGCGCTTCTTCACCCTGGCGAAGTTAGCCACAAACGCGTCTGGGCGGATGCAAGTTGTCCGCCGGGCAAACGAGCTGTGCATCCAGATCGGCCGGCAAACGAACATCCAGGTGGGTCAATCAGTCTTCAGCGGACCGTGTGTCGCCATTGACGCGACGGGAAGCTTGGTGATTGAGACCAATCAGGGACACCGGGCGTTTCCCTCGGGAGAAATCACAACCACAGAGATACCGTGAGCGGTGCATTTCACCCCAGTTGGCATGTGACTCAGCGAATCATCTCAAACAGAATCAGCACGGAGTAGATCAAACAGCAATTCCATCACGTAGAACAATCAGCTAATGTCAGCAAGATTCAATGCGAGCCAAGCTAGCGTCAGTTGAGAGCTGAGCCCAATTCTTCTTACCGAAAGAGGTCAGGCATGACGAATCGCAAGCTGCTCTACACGGTTCCATTCTTCGTCATTGGTGTTGTGGTCGTTGCCATTTACGCAGAGAGCTTCAGCATGTCTTCATCTGATCAAGAGCCAGACGTCGACCAGATTCCCCCAAACACCAAACTGGAAACGGCCACGTTTGGAACCGGCTGCTTTTGGTGCACGGAAGCCGTGTTTCAGCAATTGAAGGGCGTGCATTCCGTCGTCTCCGGATATACCGGCGGCCACGTGGAGAATCCCACCTACAAACAGATTTGTACAGGCACAACTGGGCATGCGGAGGTGGTGCAGATTCAATTTGATCCTCGTGTGATCGCATTCAAAGACCTACTGGAGGTCTTCTGGAAAACGCACGATCCAACCACGCTCAATCGGCAAGGCGCGGATGTCGGCCCGCAATATCGGTCCGCAGTTTTCTTTCACAGTGAAGAGCAGAAAAAGTTGGCTGAACGTTACAAGCAAGAGCTGGATTCGTCCGGCGCATTTGAGCAGCCGATTGTGACTGAGATCACGGAGTCCTCCACCTTTTACCCCGCGGAAGACTATCATCAGAATTACTTCAATCTGAACGGCAGCCAACCGTATTGCTCATTCGTCATTCGGCCAAAGCTGGAAAAGTTCGAGCAAGCTTTTTCAGACAAGCTGAAGAAGAAGGCTAGCGGGAAATAGACGGCAGACCATTCCTGCGCTGCGACCTGCTTAAGCGTTCTGCTTGCAGGTACACCCTGCAAAGGGCACTGGAGCTTCCCTCAAGAGCATCTCCTTGAGCGGTGTGCTGTTCGTTGGCGTTTCCATCACTTCGTGGGCGGGTGATGGAATCGCCGCGGCGTTCCCCGCGCGCCCTGCTCTCACGCGTACGGCCGAAACTGACATTGGTCAAATTTTTCCATCTTCCAGGGAGGTGGCGCAAACGCTT
>JALCBR010000003.1 GCA_028066245.1 Pirellulales bacterium
GAGATACACGCGCAATCGGGCCGAACAGACGATGGTGTCGACCTGATCTTCACCAATGGGCGAGTCTATTCGTTGAATTGGGATGAGCCTGCGCTTGACGGGACGCCTGCGAACAATGCTCCCTACCGCGGTGGGCAATGGCGCCATGATGCTGAAGCGGTTGCTATCCGCGGAGGGGAGATCGTGCGTGTCGGTTCCAATCAAGATGTGATGGCGATGCGCACGGAAGGACGGACGCGTGTAGTAGATGTTCACGGCGCTTGCATCTTGCCTGGCTTTGTTGATGCACACACCCACGTGGCAAACTTAGGCGCGGTGATGACGCAGCTTGATTTGCGTGGTGTGGAGACGCCGGAAGAGGCAATCGAACTTGCCGTTGCCTGGTCAAAAGATGTTCCTGACGGTAAGTGGATCGTTGGCCATGGTTGGGACGAAGGCGATTGGGCGACAGACGGCTATCCTGACTGGAGTGAGTTGAGCCGGAGGCTTCCGAATCATCCAGTTGCCTTGGATGGGCTGCATGGATTCGCGACATGGGGAAACAAGCTCGCCTTTGAGAAGGCGGGAATTGACGTCGATACACGGAGTCCCGTGGGGGGTGAAATCTCTAAGAACGAAGACGGCCAGCTGACCGGCATCCTCCTCAACAATGCCTCGAAGATGCTCGCCGCGGCAAGGCCTGCTCCCACGCCAGAGGAGCGGATTCGAGATGTCGCTGCTGGCGCCGCCGAACTGAATCGTTCGGGCTATGTTGCCGTTCATGAAGCTGGCGTCTATTCCGGCGCTTGTGAAGCGTGGGAACACTTGGCTGAAAACAAGCAGCTCTCAATCCGCTTCTACGGCATGATCGCAGCAACGGATCCCAAGATGGTCGCGACGGCACTTGCGCGCGGACCATTTCAGACCGAGGATAGCATGCTGTTTCTCCGTGGAGTCAAAGCTTATTACGATGGATCACTGGGTGCTCGCGGCGCGCGTTTGCTTGGAGACTACTCTGACATGCACGGTCACCGTGGTGTCAGTGGTGACGGCTACGGGTTTGACCAAAGCGTGGTCACCACACTCATCCGCCGTGGATTTCAGGTGGGTATCCACGCGATCGGCGATGCCGGCAATCGTGAAACGATTGACTATCTGGAGTCAGTCTTTCAGCAATATCCCAAAGGTCGGGAAGCTCGACATCGAATCGAGCATGCCCAGATCTTGCACGTTGATGACATCCCGAGACTCAAGGAACTTGATCTCGTGGCGTCCATGCAACCTCCACACGCGGTGGAAGATATGACTTGGGCAAGGTATCGGCTCGGACGTGATCGACTGATGGGAGCCTATGCGTGGCGAACATTGAGAGAAACCGGTGCGGCCTTGGCGTTTGGGTCAGACTTGCATGGTTCAGATCACAGTATCTTCTACGGCTTGCACGCGGCATTAACGCGGCGGAACAAACAGCAGCAGCCTGTTGGTGGCTGGTTTCCAGAGCAGTGTATGACTATTGAAGAATCCATCCGCGGCTATACCTCTTGGCCGGCGTACGCCAGTCATCTTGAGAATAAAACCGGCGTTCTTGCGCCCGGTCGTTGGGCAGATGTGACCGTGATCGATCTCGATCCGTTTGAACTAGCTGCCACTGACCCCGGCAAGATTCTGGATGGCAATGTGCTCCTGACGGTCGTCAATGGGCAGGTTGTTTTTGAAGCGAAGGCTGACGGGGAATAGAGCTCTGTGGCAAATCGTGACTGCGCCGGTTCGCTCCCTGCTCGGGGGAGCGAACATCGATGACCGTTTCTTGCGCTGATGATGGCTCGGTTTTAGCAGCACATCTCTTTCCTGCGCATGCTTTTGGGGGCGTGACAATGCCAAGACAACACCGAATCAACGAGATCGTTTGGCGGCGGTATCTGATCTTTGTCGGCGTTGGATTTACATGTTTGGGGCTGTTTGTCTTAAGCGGCTTACTTACCAATTCATTCCCTGACGGGAACCAGTCGTTGTTATATGTGGTCGGTGTGGTCGTTTTTTTCCTGTTTTCAATCGGCCTCATCGTCTATGGAAGCTGGCCTGCTAAGAGCATCCTCTGTGTGCATTTCCGGGGTGTCTGGCGAGTTAATGGAGGACCCGAGATTCGGCATCCATTCCCTTGGACAGAAACGTCTCGCCAAGAAGATCAGCTGACCGCTTACCCTCGACAATCAAGGTTGTTCCTCGGTGCAGCGGTTCACTTGTGCTTAAGCACCGTATTGGCAATCACAGCCTTCCTGGAACAAGATCCAACTCTGGGGCTTTGGTTAACAATCTTCAGGCTTGGCTTTCTGGCACTTTCGGTTGTTGTGCTTGGGTTTTCGATCTCCTGGTTTCGGGCAGCGCAAAAGCGTGTTCCGCGCCTGTGCGTGAACGACTCGTTTGTGTCCGTGCAACAGCTGAGATCTGAAAAGCGAATTGCGTGGGCAGACATTGCCAGCATTGAGGAGTATTACGAGAAGTTTAGCGCTGTCATTCTCGTTCGCAAAGATGCTCCGGCCTTTGATCCCGACGCCCCCTTTCGCACAGCCAGGCCTCACTTTTCGCTCGTTCCAAACATATTTGGCTCTAACGTCACTTCGTTCGCGATGTTTCTGCGTGATTGCAAGAAGGCGTTCGATTCAAAATCCACATCCTGAACAAGACTGTTCCATCGCGGGGGCGCCACGGCTTGCCAGCGCCCACTTCGGGCTGGCGACTCCGGATAAAGGAGCGACCATCGATGTTCGCTTCCGAACAGGCCGGACCGCATAGGCCAATTGAAGTTCTGCTAGCCAAACGGACGCCGTGATGTCCAGTTCGTCAATGTTGGGGCAGAGCATCAACAAGCAAGTGCTCTAGAATTGGCATCACTTCAGGACCGCACCAACGAACGTGAATCCCAATTCCGAGATTCACGTCGCCGGTTGATCATCAACGGTCAGTTAATAGTTCATTCCGTCGTCATCATCTGCATTCTCACCGCCATCCCCTCCGGATTTATCAGCCTCTTTGGCGGCCAAGAATTTTTCCAGCGGCGGGCGTTGGATATGGAAGCTGGTCGCTTGCTGATAGGCATGTGCCACGGCCAACAACTCCGTCTCACCAAAAAGCTGACCGGTGAACGTAATGCACTGCGGAACTTCCTCTCCGCGACGTTGCGCAAATCCGATCGGCAGCACGGCGCTTGGATGGCCGGTCAAGTTTGTGAGCGTAAGATCATTGCCACCCACATAGAGATCGACTTCCTTCATCGTTTCGCGCATCTCTGCAATGACTTTGGCGCGAATCCGGTTGGCTCGTAGGTATTCGACAGCCGGCGTGAACTGAGCCACGCGGAAAGAACCGGGCCAACTGTTGAGTCCTTCTGTCAGGTTGCGACGGGTCACCTCATCATGTGCGGCGGCGGCTTCCGTGTTGAGAATGGTGGTAAGCGAACTGACTGGATAGGAATTGGGGAGCGTGATCTGCTTGAGAGTGACGCCCAGCTCCTTCAAGACTTGTAATTCCGGCCGATCAGAATCCTCGCGGCGCCGGCTGGGGAAATAGCCAACTGTCATGTCACGCAGGTCTCGCTGCGGTGGCCAATGGAAGGGACGATCCTGCGCAGTAGAGTCCAGACCGTCAAAGCCGTGAATTGCCGAGAAGACAATCGCTGCGTCTTCGATGCTGCGGCAAATCGGACCAATCTTATCCATCGTCCAACTGAGCGTCATGCAGCCGTAACGGCTCACACGGCCAAAGGTTGGCCGCAGGGAACTGTTTCCGCAGCGACGACTGGGCGACACGATGCTGCCGAGGGTTTCACTTCCCAACGCGAAACCCACGCAGCCTGCGGCGACTGCGCTCGAGGAACCAGCGGACGACCCGCTGGAGCCTTCCTGGGGGTTCCATGGATTGCGGGTCATCGTTCTATACCAACGATCTCCCTGCGCCAGTGCTCCCAGAGAAAGCTTGGCGAGCAGCACGGCGCCTGCCTCTTCCAGACGCTTGGCAACTGTGGCAGTTTCTTCCAGCATCTGATCTCGATACGGAAGAGCTCCCCAGGTCGTCGGGTAGCCTGGCACAGCGATGAGATCTTTGGCTCCCCAGGGGATTCCATGCAGAGGTCCGCGGTAACGTCCGGCGGCAATCTCCTGATCCGCCTGCTTTGCCTGCTTGAGCGCTAGGTCATCGGTATAGTTGATGACGAATTGCAGCAACGGATCATACTTCCGCAGCCGTGCCAGGTAGAGCTTGGTGAGTTCCGTCGATGTCACCTTGCGCGTTCGCAATAGCGCCGCCAACTCGGTCACCGGCAGGAATGCCAGGCGTTCGTCGTCATCCGGACGAACTGGCGCAGAGCGTTCCGAGAGCTGAGCCGAGCCGCGATCGCCTGCGTTTGCCGGCGGCAGCCAAGGAGCCGGGTTGAACGCAAGCACCGGTGCATCACCGTTGACGATCGGAACTGCTCGCATTCGTTCAAAGGTGCCAATCGCTCGATTCAACCCTCGGGCGGCTGATTCGCGGTTCCTTTCGCTCAATTCCAGCCCAGAGATCCACTCGGCTTGATGAACCATTTCCGCGGTTACGCGGCTTTGCCCTTGCACGACGTTGGCCAGAGCTCTTTGAAACACAACCGTGCCGACTCCCAATCCGGCCAACACTTGAAACGCGCGGCGGCGCGAGAGTTTGCCTGCTGGCTGCTGGCTGTGGATGGACTCGCCGGAGATTTCCGTTTCAACTGGAGACGCTTCGTGGAGATCGGACATAGGATTTGCCTTGGGCGTGCTGGAATCATGAAATGACTGCGGTGCGAGATCGATTGTAATTCCTGCTCAACCGCCAAGAAACGCGCAGCCGGCAGATTTATCAACACCAGGTTTTGCGATTGTGAGGGGCACTACGCTCCAGCGGCATGAGGGCAGGCTATCATTGAGTGGAGGCACCAAAGAGGATGTATGAGATGAAGATTTATCGCGGACATCGATCAATCCGAGGCGCCATCGTTGAGGTGGACGGGGCGCCCTTGGCGCCGGCCAACCTGCCGGGGCACGATGTCGAGCTGGCATTTGAGTGGGGATACAACGGCAGCGGTCCAGAACACCTGGCGTTGGCCATTCTGGCGGACTGCTTGGGTGAAGAATCCGCGCTCGTCGCGTCACGCGAGTTCAAGCGCAAATTCGTGGCAGGTTTTGACGACGTGTGGGAAGTCTCTGAAGGGGAAATCCGCGCCTGGTTCGATGGGCAGAAGCTGCTAGATTAGCTGACTGTTTGGTTATCGCTGAGCTATCTCTGAATTCCACGAAGGGGCCGTGGTCGAGATGGTCCATGATCTGCTATCCAGGCGAGGTTTGCTGTCGCGCTTGTCTCCAAGTTGAAACGTCACGATGGCGCTTTCAACGGCTAGTTCGGCGTGCTCGAATGCGAATCTCTTCGCTCCCGATTCCTCCATGCCCAGGCGTGAAATCGAAAACTGCCGCGCGATCATCACCGGCGCTTCTTCCGGCATCGGCCGCGCGCTGGCACGCGCGCTGGCGAAAGAACATGCGCAGCTTGTCCTTGTTGCGCGGCGAGAAAATCGATTGAAGGCCTTGGCCGGTGAACTCTCGACAGACGGAGCCAAGTGTGAGATCACTGTGGGCGACATCACGTCACACGAAGTTCGGCAAGCATGCATCAATCAGGCAGTTCAAGCGTTCGGCGGACTTGACCTCCTCGTCAATAACGCAGGCATCGGTGCTTGGGGATACTTTGCTGACTCAGACGAAGCGACTTTGCGCAGCGTGATGGAGGTCAACTTCTTTGCGCTTACTGAGCTGACGCGGTTGGCGATCCCGCATTTGCAGGAAGCAAAGCAGCCTGCCATTGTGAATATCGGCTCCATCATCGGCCACCACGGGCTGCCGGCCATGTCTGAATACAGCGCCAGCAAGGGCGCAGTCCGCGGGTTCACGGAGTCTTTGCGAGCGGAGCTCATCGACCGCGTTCACGTGATGTTGGTCAGTCCAGCCACCACCGCCACAGAGTTCTTTGACGCTCGATCGAGGAATCGTGCCAGCGAAGGTGCGGAAGTGAAGAGCAAAGGCCGCTCGCGCTGGCGTGCGAAGAAGCCCCTCTCCGCGGAAGCCGTCGCCGCCGCTACGCTGGCAGGAGTTCGCAAGGGTAGACGTGAGGTCTTTCCCGGCGTCACGCCCAAGCTCATTCGTTTGGTAAGCCGCTTCTTTCCTTGGCTGGTTGAACGCATGGTTGAAGCTGGTGAACGGAAATCGTGATATCCCGCATAGGCCGGCAGAGTGTGGGATCAGTTGCATCGCAGCTTGCTGCCAAGACCTGATGGGTCAGCGTTGCCCGTCACGGCAGGAAGATGTCCAGCATCGTGCACGACGCCGTCGGCAAAATCGCAATCTCGCCAGTGCAGGCAGGTACAAGCAACGTCGAGCCGGTGGTGAGCGTTTGTGCTTCCGCAGATGGCAATTCTGCCGCTTCCGTAGGGGAGACCGTCGCCTGACCGGAAAGCACCGCCAGGATATGCATGCGGTCGTCACCGCCTCTTACCGACTTGCCATGTAGTTGACCACGTTCGAGCACAAACTTGTCGCATGCAACAAGCTGCTCCCAGCCTTCGCGCGCCACCGGACGTGGAGTCTGCGGGCTGACGGGGCCACGCTCAAAATCGATCACTCCCAAGGCTTCAGTGACGTGCAATTGCCGTGGCTGGCCATCTGTTCCAACGCGATTCCAGTCATACAGACGGAATGTCGTATCGCTTGATTGTTGGATTTCGGCAATCAAAATTCCTTCGCCGATGGCGTGCACGGTTCCCGCTGGCAAAAAGACGCAATCACCAGGCTGAACAGGGATTTCATGCAGACAAAGCTCACAAGTTCCCCGCTTGATCTCGCGTTCGAGCGCGGCTTTGTCAAATCCTCGTTTGAGACCAGCGTACAGCTTCGCGCCAGGCTCACAATCAACGATGACCCACGCTTCCGTTTTTCCCAAGTCTGGTGGAGTTTGATGCGACGCCTGCTCGTCGTTGGGATGAACTTGAACCGAGAGTGCGCGTTGTGCATCAAGGAACTTGAACAGCAGGGGGAAGTTTGTTTGCGGGTGATGCCTGCCCAGCAGGGCCAGGCCATGATCAGCGACAAGTTGACCGAGCGTCATGCCCGCCAACGGACCTTCCGCAACCACGCTCTGGTCCTGTCCATGGTCGGCCACTTCCCAGCTCTCGGCATAGTCGGTTCCTTCGCCGAGATCTTTTCCCAGTTCGGCCAGGCGACGGCCTCCCCATACGTAACGCTTGAGCAAAGGGCGAAATCGCAGCAAAGGCAACTTTGTCATCGGGCTGGGAGCGCGTGAATTCCTGGTTCAGGTGAATTGCATATCTCGCCTGAGGAAATCTGGTCAGAATCGATCGACCGTCATCTTCCTGTTTCGTGGGGAATGATCAACCACGCCTGGCTGGGAGCATCCATGGTGCGGGTGCTTCGCTCGTCCTTGAGCTGCTGAGTCTTGCGTTTCTGTCTGGTAGCAAAGTGCCATCAGAACGTCGCAGGAGGCATTGTGATTTCGCCCGGATTACTCGCACACCAGGTGAGGATCCTCGCAGCCATGGTCTCGGCACGAGCTCTAGCCTAGGCCACAATTTACGGCAAGTTTACGCATCATTGCCGCTCTGCGCGGTGCTTGATATTATCGCCTTGGCCCTTCCGTGAGTCTCTTCTAGCGAGCTTGTCATGCCGCTCAAGACAGATCAAGACCTGTTCACGAATTCGACAATGACCTTCGGGGAGCACCTCGATGAACTCCGCGTTTGCCTATTCAGGGCACTGTTGGGGCTTCTTGTCGCCTTTGGACTGGTTTTGCTGTTGGGCCTTCCGGATCGTGTCATCAAGTTTATCGAAGGGCCGCTGGGCGACTCGCTGCAAGAGTTTTATCTCTCACAGTCTGAAGGTCATGTCGAGGAAAGCTTGAACCGGCTGAGAGAAGCCGGCCATGCCGCGCCGGATATCAATCTCATTCGCGAGGCCATCACCGTTGACCGGCTGTTGCCGGAAGTTGACTTCGTCGACGCTCGGCAGACTTGGGACTCGCTGGCGCAAACCTACGGAGTGAATGCGGCGACATCTGTGATCCCAGACTTCGCCCGAAACGACATCCTTTCGCCCACTGAGCTTTGCCAACAGGTTCTTGCGGGCCGTGACGCTGATGGTGAAAACCCCGGCAAGCGAGTGTGGGAATTATTGGATCAGCCTGCGCAGCAACTTGTCACCAAGATCGCAGACTTGCAAGCGGACCAAGTGACCCAGGAGGATCACGGCGCGCTGGCAGCGGGTATCAAAGGTCTGATCTTGGAGAATGAGGATTTCTATCGGCAAGATGATTTTAGCGAAATCCGAGAGACTGAACCGGTCACAGACTTTCTCGCCGCCGACAAGCTCGCCAAACGGCAACATGCTCGATTGGAACAAGCCGAAAACAACCGAGACAGTTATACGCCAGTTCAATTCAACGCGTTGCTCCTGACGGCTGCCTTTCCTGACATGATCGCTGCTGGTCCGCGGCGCAATTCAATGATGATGCTGATCCGTTGGCATCGGATCGAGGACGATCCGCGGATTTCCATCAAGAGTCTCGGCGTTCATGAAGCATTCATGATCTGGCTCAAAGCGGCGATCATGGTCTCACTGGTCATCGCCAGCCCTTGGGTCTTTTGGCAAATTTGGAGCTTTGTGGCCTCCGGCCTCTACAAGCATGAGCGGCGCTACATTCATCTTTTTCTGCCGATTAGCGTGCTGCTGTTTATCGGCGGAGCGGCGCTGTGCTTCTTCTTTGTGTTTCACTACGTGATTGGCTTCTTGCTGAGTTTCAACGCGGGCTCCGGGATCGATCCTGACATTCGCATCAGCGAGTGGTTCGGCATGGCCTTGTTTCTGCCGATTGGTTTTGGCATCTCTTTTCAGTTGCCGCTCGTGATGTTGTTCCTGCAGCGGATTGGCATCTTCAGCGTGAAGGCGTACTTGCAGAAGTGGCGGGTCGCCGTGCTCGTGATTTGCGTGATCGCCATGCTGCTCACGCCGGCAGATCCTTGGAGCATGGTCTTGATGGCGGCGCCGCTAGTGGTTTTGTACTTCGGTGGCATTCTGCTCTGCCGATTCTGGCCGAACAGTCGCAACCCCTTCCGCGACGCTGACCTGACCACGTAGGACAGTGCGAAAGTCTTTTTGTACAGCTGGCTATGCGCGGGCTGCCAGTTCATGCATCGTCTTATGAGGAAAGTGCCCCTACCAACTCCCTCAACGTCAAGTCTTGACCAAAAAGCTCCTCAGGGAGGCGCCTACCAAACTCGTCTTCCAGCTCGATGACAAATTCGACGGCTGCAAGAGAATCCAGTTCGCTCAGTCGCTTGTCGAGATTTCCCTCGGTGATACTCATCCCGCTAGGATTTGTTACTGCCCAGATAAGCAATTGGCCGCATTGAGGGCAGGAAGCGTCCGCGAGATCCGCCTGACTCCATGGCTCGGACGGCTCAATCACAAGGATTTTGCCGCAGACAGAGCAATGCCGCGAGCGACCATCTGGCGTGCCTGATGAGATGAACATTCTGAGGCCCCTGGAATCGAGGACAAATCGCGTCACTTCCACACATCAGCGCAGTGGGCTGACCATGATTCGATGACAGCACTGTGATTGTATCATTTGGGCGATTGGACGACCCAACGAGGAATCCACGGTGATCTCGATTGTCTGGATGACTCCCGCCCCCGTTCTCGCCCCTGGAACTGCGGGACCGACCCGGTACAATCAATGGTTCGCGAAGTGACTCACGCGAGCGCGAAGTCAACTTTGTGAGTCTTCCTTGGCAAGTGAATTCAACCACAAAAACGCCGCGCTTCTCGCGAGGCGGTGGGGCCAGTAAGTTGGCAGTCGGACAAGGGTCGCCATGACACAAACTTTACTCACTACTCCGCTGACACAATGGCACGCCGGGCATGGCGGCCGAATGGTGGACTTTGCCGGCTGGTCCATGCCGGTGCAGTACACGTCGATTGTGGAAGAGCACAACGCCACTCGCAACGCCGTGGGAATGTTTGACATCTCCCACATGGGACGGTTGCGGCTTGATGGCGAGGCCGCTGGTGAGTATCTCGATTCGCTCGTCACTCGCCGCGTGGTTGACGCCAAGCCTGGCCGTATTCGATACGCGTTGGTGACCAACAATCATGGCGGCATCCGTGACGACGTGCTGGTCTATCACCTGCAAGACGCGACCGGTGGTTCCTATTGGCTGATGGTCGTCAACGCTGGCAATCGCGAGAAGATTCTCGGCTGGATTAACGAACACCCGATGCCTGCGGGTGTGACGATGTCTGACTTGACCATGGATTGGGCAATGATCGCCGTACAAGGGCCCAAGGCGCTGCCGCTCTTACAGCCGCTTGTCGAAGCTGACTTGGCAAGTATGAAATACTACACCGGCTGCGAGACGAAAGTGGCAGGACATGGTGGAATCGTCAGTCGGACCGGCTATACAGGTGAAGACGGTTGCGAACTGATCGTGGGAGCAAACGTCGCGGCGCAGATTTGGGAATCTTTGCTGGAGTCTGGCTGTGATGCAGGCGCCCAGGCTGCCGGGTTGGGAGCCCGTGATACGCTCCGACTGGAAGCTGGGATGCCTTTGTACGGGCACGAGCTCAATGAAGAGATCACGCCGCTACAAGCCGGGCTCAGCTTTGCTGTGACCAAGGGGAAGATCAACCACCCTGGTGCGGATCAGGTTTTTTCCAGTGCCGATGATCCCTCGCTACCGCGACTGGTTGGCCTGCGATTGGAAGGAAAACGCGTGCCGCGGGAAGGATACAATGTGGTGAGCAACGGCGAACAGATCGGCACCGTTAGCAGCGGGACGTTTTCTCCTACCATGCAATGCCCCCTGGCAATGGCCTACTTGAGCCCTGCCCACACGGACCCTGGTACGAAAGTCCACGTTGACGTTCGAGGTAGTGAACTCCCCGCTACGGTGGAAAAGCTGCCGTTCTACAAAAGAGAGAAGGAGTAAAGGACAGGACAAAGGGCGGCGATGTTGCTTGTCTTCTTGCTCCAGCGGATTACTAGGGCCGACTTGAGTAACATCTTTCCAACTCTTTAGCT
Source organism: Pirellulales bacterium (assembly GCA_028066245.1). Taxonomy (GTDB): domain Bacteria; phylum Planctomycetota; class Planctomycetia; order Pirellulales; family S012-138; genus CALJLD01. The sequence goes on from JALCBR010000003.1 coordinate 11,131, forward strand.
TTTTCTCTCACCTCTCGTTTCCAGCCTTTCACTCTTCCTTCCCATGAATCCTCAAGAACTGCTCTACGCCGAAACTCACGAATGGGTGGCCGTTGCTGAAGAAGGCGGCGCCAAAGTTGCGACCGTGGGTATCTCGGACTTTGCCGTTGAAGCCTTAACGGACCTCGTTTACATCCAGTTCAGCAAGAGCGGCGGCGATAGTGTTTCCGCGGGCGATGCGTTTGGCGAAGTGGAGTCGGTGAAAGCAGTGAGCGACCTTTATAGCCCGGTGACGGGCGAGGTGGTCGCTGTGCATGACAAACTGGCGGACAAACTGGAAACCCTTGGCGATGACCCTTTCGGTGAAGGATGGATGCTCAAAGTCAAGATTGCGGATGAATCCTCGCTAGGCAAGCTCATGGATTATGACGCCTACAAGAAGATGTGCGCGGAGCAATAGGCGACGGGGTAAGGAACACGACCTCGATGCATGTCCAATTCGCAGGAGTTTGTAGATCACGCCTGGCCTTCCTCTTTCCCTTTGTTCTCTTCATGCCTTACGTTCTCAACACTCCACAAGATCAGGCCGATATGCTGGCCGCGATTGGCATCTCATCACTGGATGAGTTGTTTGATATGGTGCCGGCGGACTTGCGGCTTGACCGCGCGTTGAATATTCCTGCGGCGATGTCCGAGATGGAGTTGACGTCGCACATGCAGAGTCTCAGCAGTCGCACACAAAGCGCGGACGATACGGTCTGCTTCCTGGGGGGAGGGAGTTATGATCACTTCATCCCGGCGGTGGTCGACTATGTTTCCAGCCGCGGTGAGTTCTACACCAGCTACACGCCATACCAAGCGGAAGCCAGCCAGGGAAATCTGCAAGCGTTTTTTGAGTACCAGACGCTGATCACCCAGTTGACTGGCATGGATGTTTCCAACGCCAGTTTGTACGACGGCGGAAGCTCTGCAGCGGAAGCGGTGCTGATGTGCATCGGCGCCACACGTCGTAATGGCAAGGTGGTGATCCCAGCTTGCGTGCATCCGGAATATCGGCAGATTGTTGAGACGTTTCTGACCAACCTGGACGTCAAGCTAGAGGTGCTGGAGACGCCTGACGGTTTGATTCGTCCTGATGAGTTGGCGGCCGCGATTGATGAGACAACCGCCTGCGTGCTGTTGCAGCAGCCCAACTTTTTCGGCAGCGTGCAGGAGATGAAAGAGCTGGTTGAGGTTGTTCACAAAGCTGGCGCGTTGGCTGTCGTTTCGGTCGATCCCATCAGCCTGGGCTTGCTGACGCCTCCGGGTTCGTACGATGCCGACATCGTTGTCGCGGAAGGACAAGCGCTGGGAACGCCGATGGGGTTTGGCGGACCATACTTGGGAATCATGGCTTGCAAGGATGAATTCGTGCGACGCATGCCAGGGCGTCTGGCAGGGCAAACGGTTGACCGTCGCGGAAAGCGTTGCTGGGCTCTGACGTTGCAAACCCGCGAACAACACATCCGTCGTGAACGAGCCACCAGCAATATCTGCACGAATCAGGGATTATTTGCACTGCGAGCGAGCGTATACCTAGCTCAGATGGGTCCGCAGGGCTTGCGCGAGGTTGCCAACTTGTGCCTGCAGAAGAGCCGGCACGCGGCCGCAGCGATCACTGCCAATGATCGATTCACGTTGGCGTTCGATGCATCAACATTTAAAGAGTTTGTCATCCGGGACGCCGCCGGCGATGTGGACAGTCTAGTCAAGCACGCAATGTCAAAAGGCTATTTTGCCGGCGTGCCACTCGGTCAATGGTATCCGGACCTGTCCGATTGCTTTTTGGTTGCCGTCACGGAACGGCGAACCAAAGCCGAGATCGAAGGGCTGGCAGAATGTCTGGCCGCCGCTCCGGCGAAAGCGGATGTTGTCAAATCGTAGATACAGGCTGTGCAGAACGCCGGCACTAGTTGGCGCTACTGACCGCGGGAATTCTATCTTCGACTTCTGACCGACAGCGTACGCATATCGGTTCTTGCACTCCGTGTCGGGTCGCTGCAAACACGAGCAGCCTTTCGCGGATTGACTCATTGATTGTCTGCCCTTTGGAGATGAGCACGTTCCCTGAAAGCGAGCGTACGTGCTGGTCAAGCACCATGTTGTCCTCAAGCTCTCGAACTCCAACGTGGCGAGTGACGTAGTTGGACTCCATGACCCGAGTCAGTGCATCGACAACTTGGGGGTCATAGTGTCCGGCTGTTTGTGCGTGAATTGCCTCATAGATGTCATCCCATGTTTTTCCGGCCGATGTGAGACGGACGACGTCCATGACAAGGCGCAGGATGCGCGAGCCGATTGGAATATCCTCGCCGCGTTTACCGTCTTCAGGCATGCCGGAACCATCAAAGTTTTTTTGCTGGTAGGCAATAATCTCAGCAACGCCATCCAACCGTGGGATCTTTGCGATCAAGCTCTTGCCTACCTGTGGATGTGCGCAGTAACTCGCCTGCTCTTCCGTTGTAAGTCGAGCACCCGTTGCGACCCGGGTTAGCACTGAAGCAGGGAGATTAATACAGCCGACGTGCGCAAGCATCGCGGCAATCTCGATCTCCCATGCTTTTGCAATCTGAAGCTCTTGGCAGATCTGCCCCGCGAGCGCGCGATGGCGCGCTGCCATGCCAAACGCATCCGGGTTTACCATGGCAATGACATCCGTCAACAAGCTGACGCTGCTGCTGAGGGTCTTCGTCAGCAATTCGCGTTCTGAAGTGACGAGGCGATGCTGCTCCACGCCAGCCTCGAGGGCCTTGGTAAATGTTTCCGGTGAGCACGGTTTGGTGAGGAATTGGAAAACATGACCATCGTTCACAGCTTCCATTGCTGTGCTTTGGTCCGCGTTTCCGGTTAGCATCATTCGCACGCTGTCCGGAGAAGATTTTTTGACTGCTTTGAGGAATTGGACGCCGTCCATTTCCGGCATTTGCATATCTGAGACGACCACGGCAAATGGTCCTTGGGACGCAATGGCTTCAAGTCCTTCGTGAGCTCCAATTGCCGTCTCAATTTCAAAGATTTTTCTGAGTTGCCTTTTGTACCCTTGCAAAATGTTGGGGTCATCGTCGACGAGCAAGAGTTTTCTGTTCATCGCTAATTGCTCCTTTGGGCATTGATATTGATATCGTAGGAGAGTTGTCTCCATGCGGGCAACCGATCGACGACGCCGACTCGATCCAGGTATTCGATGTCCAACTCGATGCTTCCGGTGACACTGCTAGCATCGTCGCCCATGTCGTTCGACAGTACGTTAGCAATGTGGACGGCCGTAAGGGGGGTGAACTGACCAGATTCGCAATCGCCTGGTGCATGGTGAAAAGCCACTGCCTCAACGATCGAGTTGGGCAACCCCCAGAGTCCCAGCAGATACGCGCCAACATCCGCGTGCGTATTCCCCAAGAGTTCCCGCTCCGCCTCGCAAAGAGGAACACAACGCTCGCGCGCGAGCGCCATGGCCTGCTTGTACTCTTGGGGCATCTTGGAGGCTAGCAGGAGTTGGCCTACATCATGAACCACGCCTGCCAGCAATGCATCGCTGGCCAAAGCATCATCATCTGCCACACTTCTCGCGCATTCCGCGGCAAGGTGACTTACTGCAAGGCTATGATGCTCAATGGCTTTTACAGGGAAGTCTCGCATCGCTTCCGGTGGAAACTGCGAAAAGACGCTCGCGGTCAAAACCAACGGTTTCAAAACATCCAGCCCCAAGAGTGAAGCGGCGTGCGCAGCGCTTTCAACGCGTCGCGGTAGGCCAAAGAACGAGGAGTTCACCATCTGCAACAACTTGGCCACCATGCCAACGTCACGAGAAATCAACTCAGCGATGCGCATGATGGATGCATCTTGCGATTGGATTTCCTCCAGCAACTCTCCAAAGACACTTGGCATGCTCGGCAACGCTGTCACTTGCGAAACAAGTTCGACAAGAGATTCGTTGCTCAGCGTTGATCGGAGTGTACAGGCACGTGAGACGGTACGTTTCAAAGTATCCGCATCGCACGGCTTCGTAAGAAAGAGATGCGCCGGAGTGACGGCGCGCAAGATGCTCGCTTGTTCAGCTTGTCCCGAGAGAATGATGCGAACCGCATTTGGGAATCGCGTCATGACTTCATTGAGCAACTGAACGCCATCCATACCAGGCATCCGCATGTCGCTCACGACGACATCGAACGGCTTTTTGGCCATCGTTTGTAAAGCTTGAGCACCGCTTTCCGCAAACTCTAAGTCCCATTCATCACGCATACTCCGAAGCATGCGGCGCAAACCTGACAAAACGTTAGGTTGGTCGTCAACAAAAAGGACACGCATGTTCATGGTTGCTTCCCCTTCCCTTAGCTACGACCCCTCAATGGGAATGCGTGCAACGAATGTCGAACCCTCTCCTTGCTTTGAGGTAACAGAGAGTGACCCTCCATGCTTATCCACAATGACAGACCGCGCGATTGCCAGGCCTTGGCCGGTTCCCTTGCCCACCCCCTTTGTTGTGAAAAATGGGTCGAAGATTCGTAGCCGTATATGGTCGGGGATGCCCGTACCGGTGTCGCTAACGCTGATTTCAGCCCAGTCATCATCCCGGCGGGTTTTGACCGTGATACGCCCTTTTTCTGTATTTTCTTTGGTCTTGTCACCGATCGCATGTGCAGCATTGATGATCAGGTTGAGGAGCACTTGGTTTAGTTCGCCCGGGAGACAGGAGACATCAGGCAACGTCGGATCGAAATCAGTGATAACATCCGCGACGTACTTCCATTCGTTGTGAGCGACGGTGACCGTGGTTTCGATGGCGTCTGAAAGTCTCACCAAGGCCTTTTGTTGTCCGCCCGGGTGAGAGAACTCCTTCATCGCTCGCACGATCTTCGCAACGCGTTCGACCCCGCTTAACGATTGATTGATCGCTTGAGGGATCTCGCTGAGCAAGTATTCCATGTCAGAGGATTGTACGGCTCGCTCAGCTTCTGCGATCAGGTTGGGATTGACTGTGCCCTCTTGGGCAGCTGTGAGCAAACGCCCTAGCGTTGCCAAGACGTGTTCGATGTCGGAAAACGCGTCCTTGAGGAACCGCGTGTTGTCCCCCACATATTGAGTGGGAGTATTGATCTCATGGGCAATGCCTGCCGCGAGTTGGCCAACCGATTCGAGTTTCTGAGCTTGCGCCAATTCAGCCTGTAATGTGACAATCCGAGCACCAACGGCAACTCGGGCGAGTAGTTCCGCATCGCGAAACGGCTTTGTCACGTAGTCGCTGGCTCCCGCCTGGAATGCCTCGACGATATCTTCCGGCTTATTCATTGCCGTTAAGATGATCGTATAGACGAAGTGAGACGTTTTGCTGCGCAACCTCCGACAAATCTCCAAGCCTGTCACGCCGGGCATCAGCCAATCGAGTACAGCGAGGTAGTACTCGCCTTTGGAGATCACTTCCCAAGCTTCCGTTCCATCGCAGCAGGCAAAGACTTCGTAACCCTCGTCTCCAAGAGTCTGCTGGAGCATTGTGCGCGTCAGCTTGCTGTCATCAGCGATAAGGACTCGCATCTTTCGACCCTCCCCGAGACCAGGAGCTTTCGTATCCCGATTTGCAAAACGGGACGAACAGCCTGCTGACTTATCAGCGAGCTGCGCGAATCCCTTGGATGGGATTCCCAATCGTGGCTCGAATGCGCCGCAATTGTGAGCTGCGCGAGATTCCGTTCACACTTGGCTCAGATTGACAACGCCACGACAGTTCTTTCAAAGGTCAACCAAGCTTCCGTGCGGGCATCTGCGTCTATTCAAACATAGGTCGTAGGTAAGACATGAACGGCACAAAACAAATGAAATTCGGATTTGACAGGTTTGTCATGTGATCTAGGTTTTTCTTGCTGGGCATAGTGCGACCGAGAAGAGAGATCTGAGCATGCGAAGAAAATCAGCACTCACAACTGGCGAGATTGCGCAGTACTGCGACGTCAATTTTCGCACTGTCCTACGCTGGATCGAACGTGGCAAACTTCGAGCCTATAAGTTGCCTGGACGCGGGGACAATCGCGTACGGATTGACGACTTCCGTGAATTCCTCGAGCAACACAAGATGCCGATCCCTGAGCTATTCACGAGCCCCAGGCGACATCGCGCATTGATTGTTGAGGGTGATGCTCACATAGCGGGAAGCATCTGCCATGCACTTGAGCATGTCGGATTTGAGACCGTTGTGGCTCCTGATGGCTTTCGCGCCGGAACGTATCTGGGAAAGTACACGCCTGCGGTCATGACTTTGGATTTGCAAATGCCTGGGCTTACCGGGGTGAACATCCTCTCTTTCGTTCGCGCAACCCAAGATGCCTCGAAGACGAAGATTCTTGTCGTTTCGGCGATGCCAGCGGCGGACTTGCAGCAGGCGATGTTCGCCGGCGCAGATGATGTCCTGCAAAAGCCCTTTGACAACAACCAATTGGTTGAGAAGGTGAAGAGCCTGGTAGCCGGTTCCACCGTCCGCGTCCCAATCTACGCGCAGAACACAGAAGCGGTCTGTTCTTAGAGACCGTTCCCACCGGCTGGCGCCATCTGGCGCGCGGGACAAGGCGATTCGGCCGACTGTGATTGCCGAATGATCTGAATGGTCGCCGCATCTGACGTGTAGTGGAGGCGCAAACGCTCTCGCGTCATCCTGGCCGTATGTTAGCTCTGCAAGCGCAGCCACTCGACTGGCTGTGCTAACTCTTCACCTGTCCCACTTCAAACGGAATCCCAGCGTAGCGCGGCGAAATAACATCAGATCATGAGGGCTAAGGCCAGATCTTCGCTGGTGAACCTCGCTAATCTGCTCTCGAATCTCATCAAATGCTTGGCCACATCGTGATCTCAGTTGTGATACAATGGGCAAATTGGCTAGACCTGTCGGCAGGTGCGAGATGGGGAAAGTCGTGCAACTTGGATGGCTTCATTGGATCTAAAAGAGAGCGGGAGTAAGCAATATGGGAATGAAACGATTCCGGTGGGTTGGAATGAGTTGGCTCTTTGTGGTGTTGCTCAGCAGCCATGCACTGGCACAAGTGCAGGACCTGCCATGGCGCAACATCGGTCCCGCGAACATGGCGGGGCGCGTGATTGATGTCGAAGCGTTGAACGACGATTACCGCTTTGCGTTGATGGCGTCAGCCTCAGGCGGTGTCTGGCTGACCAAGAATGCAGGCACCACCTGGACACCCATTTTTGAAAACTACGGCGTTGCGTCGATCGGCGACGTCGCAATCTGCCAGAGCGATCCCGACATCCTTTGGGTCGGTACGGGGGAAGCCAACAATCGAAATAGTGTCGCCTGGGGAGATGGAGTCTATAAATCGACCGACGGGGGCGAGACTTTTACCAACATGGGACTTAAAGATACCCATCAGATCGCCCGCATTCGTATCCATCCGGACAACCCAGACGTCGTCTACGTGGCGGCGGCGGGACATCTCTGGGGCTATAGCGGTCGGCGCGGTTTGTTTAAGACGACCGATGGAGGGAAAACTTGGAGCAAGCTGACCAACGGCTTGCCCAACCACAGCAAAATCGGAGCGAACGACCTTGTCATGGATCCCAACGATCCAGACACGCTGTATCTGACCATGTACCAACGTCGCCGCACTTCGTTTCGATACGACGGCGGCAGCCGAGATGGAGGCATCTTCAAATCAACCAATGGCGGCCGCTCATGGAAAAAACTGACCAGCGGACTCCCCACTGGTCCCATGGGACGCATCGGATTAGACATTTACGCCAAGAATCCCCAGATTCTCGTGGCGATTGTGGAAACCGAATTGGACCCCGATGATCCGTTGTACCCGGGAGTCTGGGGAACTGTGCGGGGAGCTGCCAATCGATCGCTGGAAAAACCGCAGTCGGGAATTTATCGCAGCGAAGACGGTGGAGAGTCGTGGTCGTACCTCAACACCTACAACAACCGCGCATTTTATTTTAGCAAAATTCGCATCAACCCCAGTGACGACCAACGCGTCTACGTAATGACGCAGCGTTTTCAAATGTCTAGCGACGGGGGGCGTACACTCAGAGGTTCCGGCCGCGGAATCCACGGTGACTACCACGCGATGTGGATCGATCCTCACAATCCGGATCGCTTCTACATCGGCAATGATGGTGGCCTTTCGCTGAGCCATGACCATGGCCGAACCTACAACTTCTTTGACAATGTTTGCATTTGTCAATTTTATGCGATTGGTGCAGACATGCGGCAACCGTACTGGGTCTACGGCGGACTGCAAGACAATGGCACCTGGTCCGGACCCAGCAACAGTCGCGACAGCCGGGGTGTTTTGAACGACCACTGGTTTAGTGTCAGCGGTGGCGATGGCTTCTATGCTCAGATCGATCCTACCGACTGGACAACCGTCTACTCAGAAAGCCAAGGCGGCAACATCGGACGCCGGAATGTGCGTACGCGCCAGTCGTCAGGAATTAAGCCCCGCCGCAACAATGTCATTAACTACGACGAAGTCGTGCCCGATCCGGCTCCCGATTACTACAGCCGGGGACCATTCCGTTTCAATTGGAATGCCCCCATCCATTTGTCGCCTCACAACCCCCATACGGTCTACTTTGGCGGCAACTACCTGTTCAAGTCGGTGGATCGCGGTGATACCTGGAAGATCATCAGCCCTGATCTATCGACGAACAACTCCGAAAAGATGAAGCCTAGCGGCGGCATCAACCCTGACAATACGGCTGCCGAGTTCCACGGCACTGTTGTCACGATTTCCGAATCGCCGCTGACGCAAGGTGTTGTCTGGGTGGGCACAGACGATGGGAACGTCCAGGTGACGCGTGATGACGGAGTGACTTGGACCGACGTGACCAAAAATCTAGAAACCGTGCCTGCCGAGCTGTGGGTCAGTCGCGTCGAAGCTTCGCACTTCGATCCGGCAACTGCGTACGTATCGGTTGATGGCCACCGCAGCGATGATTTTACGCCGTATGTCCTCAAAACGACCGACTACGGTCAGACGTGGGAGCTGATATCGACTGATCTGCCCGCCGGACACAGCGTGTACGTCGTTCGGGAAGATGCCAAGAACCGAGACCTCTTGTTTGTGGGTACGGAATTCAGCGTGTTCTATTCCCTGGATGGAGGTCAATCGTGGAATAGTTTGTTGAACAACATGCCCAATGTGGCGTTTCACGATTTGTTGATCCACCCTCGCGACAATGATCTGATCGCTGGGACGCACGGTCGCGGCATTTGGATTATGGATAACATCACACCCCTGCAACAATTGACCGCCGCCGTGCGCCAACGGCCGGCGCATTTGTTTCAGCCACGGCCAGCGGTTAAATGGCTTTCGATCAGCAGAGGCGGATCGCGAGGCCAGCAATTTTTTTCTGGTGACAATCCGTCTCAAGGCGCTGTGATCGACTACTATCTCGCCGAGGAGGTTGCAGGGGAAGTTCGCCTAGAGATATCGAATGTGACCGGCGATCGGCGCTTCCGTACGGAAGTACCGGCAACCGCGGGACTTCATCGATTCCGCTGGGATTTCCAGCTCAATCGAACCGGCCGTGGCCAGCAAGGGCGTGGTCGGCAGCGCAGAAGTACGGCGGGCGCGGGGCAGTACCGCGTGACGTTAACTGTTGGCGACCAGCAATTCACGCGCCAACTCGTCGTTGAGGATGACCCGATGTTGACCGACAATCAGTGAACCGTCCTTCGGTGAACTGACAAATCGCTTTGTCATCCATATACGCTCTGGTGCACCTGAGACAGCATTCTCAGGTGTGCCAGAGCGATTTTTCTTTACCCGCTTTGCCGACTGGCGTTCAGCGATGGCTCATTGTCCAGGCAGGCCATCACCGTTTGGAACAGTGACCGCAATGTACAACGATCAGCAACACATTCGTGCATCCAACGGGCAATCTCCTGACGCTCTTCGGGCCGCGTCAGGAAGTGATCAATCTTCTGGTTGAGTTCCTCAACGTTGTCATAGAGGATTTGATTGATGTCGGTTCCAAACAATCGCACGAGATCAGCTTTGCGATCACAAAGCGCGAACCCCCCTGCGGCAACGCAATCAATGAACTTGGAGGGCGTGCCTTCATGGATCAGCCCGTTGCTGACGCACACGTTGATCTGAGAACCCGCGTATACCTTCGGCAACTCGTCAAAATGGTGTGCTTCCCCGGCGAATTTGAGATTGGGGTACCGTGCCAGCAACTCCCGGCTGTCCGGATCCGCGAACAGGCCGTATAGGCTGACTTCGTGATTGATTCCACCCAACACAGCAAGCCGAGCAAGTGAATTGATGGCCGATGCGGACATCAATCGATAGAGATCAAAGAACTCCGAGAATTTCATTGGCTCGGCGTTGCGCATTGCCTTGACCAAAAGTTTCCAGGTTGGTCGGTGCAATTGTTTTGTCTTGACGGCGCAGATATCTTCAATCAACCGGCGTGACTCTTCGGCTTGGTATCGAGCGTCCGCTTCCAGCAGTTTGAGATAGATATTGCCTACAAAGCTCACGTCAGCGGTGAGTGGTTTTTCCTCGCCAGATGCGCCGACGTCCAGGAAAGCACTGTATGTTGCCACGGGATGCCAACACACCCGGCCGGCATCGAGAATTCCCAACTCATCCAGAACGGTCACCTGTCCACTATCCCAGGCGATGTGCCGCATGTTGCGATGGCTCATCAGCTCTTTGAACCACGGCGGCGGTGAGGGAGCTCCAGCCGCGTGACTTTCGGCGCCTTCGGTCAACTTCACGTATCGCTTGAAGTCACGGCGCGCGCGGAACTTTCCGGCAAGCCCCCGTGGATAGACACGTTCCCGGTTGCCGCCCCATCCATTCGGCTTGGGTTCAAAAAACGTCGTCACTGCCCAGAGCGGATCATCCCATAGACAAATTAACGGAATGTCTTGTTCCAACAAATCCGGCAGGTCAACCAACGCCAGCAACAGGTAGTTGAAATTAGCGGAGAGCATTGCGTCCGGCCTGGCAGCCCGAATCTGGCTCATCACACTGCGGGGCTCGGCGGTGACGTCTGAAAGGCGCACGACCATGACATCAATGTCAAGCGCTTCAAGCGTGTTCACCATCTCCTGCAATCGGAGCAGCATCAGCGTTTCCCACGGACCGGAAAACCCGTCATTGCAGAAGAAGACAAAACGGCGTTTCATGGGAACTTTCCGGGGCAGTGGATGTTCGTTGTCCCCCATTTGAGCCGGATTCAGTCTAGCGCTAGGCTAGGCGGCTTGGCGACTTCCATGATGGAGCGCATCCTTTAGCGCTTGGACAACCTGGTCTACGTCTGCGAATTCCATCCGCGGATAGAACGGCAGCGAAATCGCCTGTCCTCCGATCCTCTCGGCGTGAGGAAACTCGCCGCCGACAAATCCAAATCGCCGTTTGAAATACGTCAGCAAGTGAATGGCGCGGTAGTTCACAGTCACGCCAATACCATTGGCTTGTAGGTCTTGCAGTAGTTCATCCCGGCGCGCCTCCGAAACCCAAATTGTTTGCAAGTGGTGGGCATGTTTTACTTCCGGCAGATCAGCCGGGCCGGAGATACCATCAAGCTCGCGGAGGTGTTCCCGATAATAGTCCGCTAATTTTTGACGGCGTTCCCAATTCTCATCCAGGCGCGCTAACTGTGGGCGCAGCAGAGCAGCCTGCAAGTTATCCATGTTGTACTTCCAGCCGAAGTCCACCATGTCCCAATGCGTGTAGCCTTCGCGAGCGCGGTCGGCGGCGTTCTTAGTCATTCCGTGGAGTCGCAAGGGACGCAAGCGATTGGCCAGCTCTTGATCATTCGTGGCAATGGCTCCGCCTTCTCCGCAAGTCAAGTTCTTGGTTGCATAGAAAGAGAAGCAAACCGTCTCAGCCAGATCACCGGGGCGCACGCCGGCACGGCTTCCTTCCACGCAATGCGCCGCATCTTCGATCAGCTTGACGTCATGTTGATTGGCCAATGCGCGTAATTCTTGCATGTCGCACATCTGCCCGTAGAGGTGAACCGGGATGATGGCTTTAGTCCGAGGCGTGATTGCCTTAGCTACTTGCTCAACATCCAAATTACCCGTTTCCGGCTCGACATCCGCAAACACAGGCGTGGCCCCTGCTTGGATGACGGCCGTTGCGGTGGCGATAAAGGTCAACGGCGTGGTGATCACTTCATCGCCTGGGCCGATCCCCAGCGCTTCAAGCGAGAGTTGCAACGCGGCCGTGCAACTGGTCACAGCAACGACATGCTTGCGGCCCAGGTAGCTCGCCAGTTCGCGCTCGAAGGCGGCGACGGTTTCGCCGGTCGTCAGGATCGGATCAGCCAGTGCCTGCGTGATCGCCTGCACTTCGGCCGGCCCAAGATCATGTTGATAGAACGGGATGGATCGCTGATTCATGGTCCCCAACTGTCGTTTCGAACGGTCCATCATTTGCCGTGCAGCGACGTCAAGCCGCCCTCCGCTGTGCGGGACGCTCCTGCGGAGCGGGCGTATCTCGCGTCCAGAGTTGGTGCTGCCAGCGAGCAGGGTTGGCCACGTACCAATCGATGGTCATTTGCAATGCATCCGCGAACGATGTCGGCGGATCCCAGTCGATCAGTTGTTCCGCTTTTGCGCAATCCGCCGTGTGGCGGAAAACCTGACCAGGGCGATCACCAACGCACTGAATCAAGCTCTTGGGTTTGCCCATAGCATCCAAGACTGCATGAGCAATCTCCAATACGGAGAGATGCGATTGGGCTCCCAGGTTGATCGCTTCACCAGCAATCTTATTGATGTCGCAATGCAAGATTCTGTCCAACCCTTCACAGGTGTCAGCAACAAACGTGAAATCGCGCATGGCTTCGCCCTGGCCGTGGACCGGCAATGGTTCTCCGGAAAGCGCGTTGGTGATGAATCGCGGAATAACTTTCTCAATGTGCTGCTTGGGTCCAAATTGATTGAACGGACGAATAATCACCGCGGGAAGGCCATAGGTGCACCAGTACGAGTACACCAGTCGATCTGCGCCAGCTTTGGCACTGGCGTACGGGCTCATCGGCAACAGGGGGTGCTCTTCATCCATGCGAACCGACTCCGCCGTTCCATAGACTTCGGACGTGGAGATATGAATGAATCGCTCGACGGTGTCGCGGTGCTTCAGAATGGCGTTGGCGATCACTTGTGTTCCGAGCACGTCAGTCTGGAAGAACTGGTAGTTGTCATAGATGGAGCGCGTGACATGAGTCTCAGCGGCAAAGTGCACAATCATGTCAGCGCGTTCAACCAGGCTCTCGACCATGGCGGCATTGCAGACATTGCCGTACCAGAATTCCAGCCGGCCTCCACTTTCGCGATAATCGACCGGCAGGTTCTCCACGTTGCCTGCGTACGTCAGCGTATCCAGTACCAGCAAGCGGTAGTCGGGATACTTCGTGTAGAGATGATCGACAAAATTGCTGCCGATGAAGCCTGCACCGCCGGTAATGAGAAGCGTTTTCATGAACAGAGAATCTCCAGGCTGCGTGGTCCACAATTCAGCAACAAGTCGATGATCGACAAATGAGACGCAAACTCGCCGTGCGGCTGCTGATAGGTTGGGTGTTGGTAGTCTTGGTATTCCAATGTGATGTCGTGCTGGTCAAAAACGCGCTGATCGATGTAATCTCTCCCCGCAGCTCCTTCAAAGAAGTGGTTGGCTCCAATCTCTCGGCAGATGTTGACCAACCGTTCCGTGGCTCGCCCTTCAACCTGCAACTCGGAAGAGAAGAGAATTGTTCTTTCCAACCCCAGCCGCTTGAGGATCTCCCGCAGGGCGAAGACGTTCAGGTCCAGCAGAAAGTCCCAATCTTGATCGTAAATCTTGTGAAGCAGATCTTCATGCTCGGCAAAGTAAGCTGCCTTGGCATAGCTTTGTTGGATTGAGGAAACGTGCTTGCGCGCCCAATTGCGCGAGTTCTCTACCCGAACGTCACGAATGGTTGTTCCCAAGGTGGCTTTGACGGGCACGGTCAGCCACTTAATTCCGGCTGCTGTCTTGATCCGATTCCGATTTCGCCACGAGTTCTTATCAAACTGCGCATCGTCGTACAAGACGAAGGTGTCCGCGCGATGGATCTGCGCAATGTAGCCCAGCCAAGGTAGAAAGCTTGGTTGCAGGATCCCGGCAACATGTGCCTTGCTATCAACCGCAGCCATGAGCGTTTTCTCTCTGAGGAGCTATACAAAGGAATTTTCCAAATAGCGGTTTGGCCGATGACTGTCGTTTTCAATGCGAAATCACTGCTAGCATGCCGCGGAAGTTTAAACGGATTTAGGCGGCCAGCCGCGCGGAGCGGAACTGCCGATGCCAGGCTTGGAAGTGCAGCAGTGCAAGCACTTGGTTGGCCTTCTGCGTTTGCCCGGCATGGAACTCGTTGAGCAGTTCCGTCACGTAGACAGGATTGAAAAGCCCGTGTTCGGCCAAGCGGTTGGGGTGCAACTCGGCACGCGTGAATTCTCTCAGTGCTGATGTCAACCAATTGTTGATTGGCAGAACGAATCCCTCTTTGGGACGAAACACCATCTCACGCGGCAGGTACCGCGCCGCCGCCTGCTTGAGGAGATACTTGGTTTCCCCGTTGCGGATCTTCCAACAATCGGGCAGCCGTGCGACAAACTCAACCAGCTTTGTATCCAGGAAGGCGCTGCGGACCTCCAGTGAATGCGCCATCGACAGTCGGTCGACGAAGGTCAACACTTGATCCGGAAGCAACGTCCGGAACTCAACACCCAGGATCCGGTTGAGCGGTCCTCCGCCGGCGTGCATCTCAAAATCGCGACGGAGCCAGCCTGCTGTGCTCGTTCCCTCCAGGGCCGTACGGATTTCGTTCGAATACAGGGCTCGTTTTTCTTCTTCGGAAAACACGAACAGCTTTGAACGCCACTCCCAATCTTCTTCTGCGGCCAGGCGCTTGAGAAATGGAACCTGGTCCTGGAACGGACGGATGAGATCCTTGTTCTTGGTGCGCCGATACTCCTCCCAATTGGCCAACGGTTGGGCCAGGCGGTGCGTCAGGTAGCTTCCAAACAACTCATCAGCGCCATCGCCTGCCAGCGCGACTTTGACGTGCTGGCTGATTAATTCCGCCAGGAAATACGTGGAAACGACACCGGAAAACGGCTCATCGAACGCCGCAGCGATTGCGGGCAGCCGTTGTGGAAAATCATCGAAGCTGAGTGCCAACTCGTGATGCTCGGTCTTGTAGCGCTCAGAGACCCATCGGGCCCAATAGCTGTCTGTTTGTTTGTTCTCGGTTGAACTGTCCGCTTGGTATCCCAAGGTAAATGTCTTGATCGCCTGGGAGGATAGTTCCGCAGCCAGCACGGTGGACAGTGCTGAGTCCACGCCACCGCTTAGGAAGAACCCAATCGGTACGTCAGCTCTCAACCTGCGCCTGACACCATCCCGCAGCAGTGACAACAACTCATCAACGAGTTCTTCTTCGGCCGCATCTTCCATCGCCAAATCCGGCTCGAACGATAGCTCCCAGTACCGTTCAATCCGCAATGGTCGCCCCGGACGATAGATCAACCGGTGCGCTGGCGGTAGTATCCGGATGCCTTCAAAGATAGACAGGGGATGTGGAACGTGTTTCAAGCTCAAGTAGTGGTGCAAGGCTTGAAGGTTGATCCGCGGGGAGAATCCTGGAATCATCAACAGCGCTTTGATCTCGCTGGCAAAGTAGAGTGAATCGCCTTGCTGGACATAGTACAGCGGTTTCTTGCCCATCCGATCACGGGCTAGCAAGCCAATTCTGGCTTGTTCATCCCACACCGCCACGGCAAACATTCCGTCGATCTCGCTGACCAAGTCCGTGCCGTGTTCTTCCCACAGGTGCGGCAGCACCTCTGTGTCACACTTTGTCAACAGCCGATGCCCTTGAGCGAGCAGGTCCGCTCGAACGTCTTGGTAGTTGTAGAGTTCTCCGTTTTGCGCAGCCCAGATGGTTTCGTACTCGTTGGCGACTGGTTGGCGGCCATGTTCAACATCCAGAATGGAGAGCCGCCGTGCACCCAGCGTGAAGTGCAAACCGGCAATGACTTGCCCGTCATCCGGACCGCGATGCACAAGCCGGGACAACATGGCTTCGGCGGTCGGCCGGTCAGGGCGTCCAAAGACTCCGCAAATTCCACACATGGTCAGCCTCCCTTGGCGACGTAGGAGCCATGACCCGCTGCCTCGAACACGACCGAGCGCGGCGCTGGGATCGCGCGCTGAGCGCCAAGCGAGCGTTCACTCACCGTTCCAGTTTTGACGTCGACGATATGCTCTGACTCTGTCAGGAAACGCAACGAGTGCTTGGCCTTTTCCATGTGGACGTATTGAAACACCAGTTGCTCATCATCGGAGTGTGGCAACGTGGCCGCATACGTCAGCAGTTTCTGCTCAAAGACCTCAGGCCGGCTGGCAAAGTAGCGTCGTGACGTGAAGATGCAGGTCAGCGTGATCGATTCCACCACGTGGCGAAAACGGGGCACGCGAGTTTGATAGTCATTGATCACTCGTCGATGAGCCGGCGGTTGGACGAACATGGTTTCGGCAACCTGCGTCCTCTCATCGCGGCGCAACGATCGATCGCTATCTTCTTTGTTAGCCTTCTGCAATCGCTGAAGTCCTGGTTGTTCTCCTGAGCGTTGCCCGCGAGGTTCCGCATAGATTCGCAAAAAGAACCGCGTGTGGTCCGCAGAGAACACACGCCAGATGATGATGCCCAGGGCGTTGGTGTACGCCGCGAGTGCTGACTGGATCAGGCGTGGCAGCGGGCGTTTCGTGAGGAAGTTGAAGAACAGACCAGCATGTGCCAATGGCAGCAACACGAGGTACGTAGCTAAGACCGTCGCTGAGAGCCACGTCAACCAGGTCGTCCCGGTCTCGGCGATGACCGCGGTTTGGGTGAACGTCATCGGCGTGATCGCAGCCAGCGCGTACCCTCCCCAGCTCTCCGCCGTAAAGAAGAACAGGCAGCAGGCGATCACGATTCCGCAGAGCGTACCGAGGCGAATTTGCGCCCAAACGTAAACAAAGCTCAGCAGAATCATGAGGCCACCCCAAAACCGTAAACCGGGGATCAGCATCATTACCGCTCCAATCACTTCCACGGACCAGCCGAGATGATTGGCCGTGCGGAGAAAAATGTGATTGGGTTTCACGCAGGCAAAGAAGTTTGGCCAGTAACTCCAGGCGGGATTGGCCATCCCGTAGTTCATGCCTTCGTTATGGGCATACCCGGCAATGGCTTTGTAGGTGCCGGCGGAAAGCATGATGAAAGCGAAATCCGCCTGCACCGCCAGAATGGCCAATGACCGAGCGGCGGGCGCGTAGTGACTGGTAAACTCGACGAGGAAAACACTGATCCCCATCCACCAGGTCATGAAGCCCGGCGCGCCAAACCCCCGGTGCAGTCCACTCCAGCGCATGGCCACAAAGAAGTACCAGCAAAATGCGGCATTGAGCGCCGCAGCCGGCACCGTCCATTGTCCCAGCGTCAAAAGCACGGCCGAACACAGCCATGCAGTCATAACAATCGGCAACACGACCGGGTTCTGTACGGCCAAGACTTTCTTGGTTGTCGCGCCGTATCCGCCAAATCGGCTAGTGAGGAACAGTCTGCGCCAGTGCGGCAAGAAAAACAGCAGCGTCCCCGTCAGCAGCAGTCCGTACGCAATCCGAATCACGGCTTGCGTTGACGGCAGCAATTCCGGACTGAGGAACGCCTCAAGCATGATGGCTCGCTGTGTCGTGTAACTGCCGTCGAACATGTGCCGAGGGCACATTGTTCACGCGCGCTTCCCGTAGCAATCCCAACATGGTCACGTCGACGTAGCGCTCGCCGGACCATCGGTCATTCTTCAGCAACCCTTCTTGCTGGAAGCCCGCGTTTTCAAATGCGCGCACAGCTCTGGCGTTGCTGGCGAGCACGAGCGCAAAAACTTTGTGTAGGTTCAAGCGTTCAAAGGCATACTTGCTGATGAGCGATAACGCTTGCGTGCCGAGACCCTGGCTGCGAACGCTGTCATGGCCGACGACAATCCGCACTTCGCATTTGCGGTGACGAGGATCAATGTCCCACAACCAAACGTTGCCCACGTGGGAGGGCGTATCGTCTTCGGCTTGTATCTCAATGGCAAAGTACACGCGGTCCGTTTTGCCGTGCAGCGTGGCGAACCAATGCTCGTGGGCCGCGTCCGAGACAGGCGTGGCGCGGTCCATCAGCTCCGCAATCTCCCAGTCATTCGCCCAGCGGCGCGTCGCTTCCAGGTGCCGTCGATCCAGCGGCACGAGCGACACGCTTGGTCCGTGCATGATCATGACGCTTTCCTTTGCGGTGGTTGATAGATTTCCACATCAACACCGAGATCGTCCTGCATGATCTTGCGTACGTGATCTCCGGATGTCTTCAGCACTTTAAGCCAGCCATGTTCCCAATCGCGGATGCCGGCAAACCATGCACTACAGCCACGGCAAGGGGAACACTCCGCTCCTCGCCCGTTCAGGTGCATTCGCCGATACCAGTTGAAGGCTTCTCCCTGCCAGATTTCTTTGATTGGAACGTCGTTGGCATTGGGAAACTGATTGGCTGTGGAGAAGGAAATATCCTGCCCACACAATGCGATGCGGCCGAGGGTATCGACGTTCAATCGCTCGAACGGCCACACGCAAGGTTCCTTCTTCTCAGTCGGATGGTCGGCATACAGATGCCGGTCCAACGACTTCTCTAATGAAATCGATGTGTTGTCGTCCCAGCTGAGAAACTTGCGTGTGATCACGTCGTCAACACCAACATCTTTCAGCCAGTAATCGATGGCTTGATCCAGCTTGCCTTCGATGATGTCCTGGCGAATGATCGAAACGACAACGCGTGTACCGATTCTCATTTCTTCCCGCATTTGCAAGGCGGCACGGACATTCCCCACCATGCGTTCCCACCAGGCGTTCGGGTCTGCAGGGGGCCCACCTCGTGGCGGACGCACTGTGGCATAGGTCTCTGCGTCGCCCGCGTCCATGGAGAACTCAATCAGATCAATACCAGCTTTGATCAGGCGGCGCAGCTTGTTCCTGTGCGGTGCGGACGAACCGAACATGCTGCCGTTGGTGTTTAGCCAAACCCGCGCCCCTTGCGACTTGGCGAACTCGATCATGTCCACCATTCGCGGATGGAGCATTGGTTCTCCGCCGCCTGTGCAACGCATCCACGATCCGTACTCGCCGCACTCTTTGGCGATGGAGTTCCACAACGGTTCAGGGAACAACTCCCCCTCGCGCTCGCGATAAAAGGTGCGTATCTCCGAATTCCCATCCGTGTAAGGGCAATTCGGACAGCCAAAATTGCACGGATAGATGATCGAAAGCACGACCATCAATGGAAATTCTTCCCCACCGGTCCGTGCAACGGCACTGGTTCCGTTTGTCGCGTCCATGCAACAATCGTCCTAAGCTGGCGAGTCAAGATATCGAGCTAGCGCCATCCCATCCGTGGCGTGGCTTTACCGTCTCTGCTCTTGCTGGCATCTGGCGTGCCAGCGGAATTCTAGTCGGAGCAGGCCATCCCCCCAACGCCAATTTGATAGCAACTCACGATGCTAGCGATGACGGTGTTATATCAGTCTTTTGTGAGAGAGCTGACCGATTGCACGCTTTGGTCCAGAGCACCTGTCCGATGGCTGTTCCGCTCGCCTGAGGGGACGCTGTCATGTCATCCCGTGATGGGAGCCACGCGCATGCGAGCATGGCGCGGGGAACGCTGCGGCAATTCAATCACGCGTTCGCGAAGGGATGGGGTTGGCGACGGAACGTCAACAAGAAACGCTCTAGGTCCGCATCGGCTGGAATTGCCTGGGCGTACATGCAATCTGGCAAGAGGTCAACGGTCTGCTCATGCTTGCCGTGAGGGGATTTTTACTTGCGCCCGGCGTCATTTTTGCGTAACTACGGTATTTGCTTGAAGTTGGCGTTCCAGGCACTTAGCATATTGGCGCTGGGCATAGTAGTGCTGGCATTGTGAGTTTGCGTCGCCCGTCGTAGCGAGAATCGATTCCCACGGCGCGCTCCACCAGTGCACTACGCGGTCCTTGCTTGGTGATCGAAATGGGGCCGGGTTCAGGCCACGATGAGTTCCCGCTCACGCCGCTTGTGGCTTGCCTGAAAGATGACATTTCCCTCTTGCTGCGCGGTTCGTCGCTTCAAGACTCATTTCTTCATCTAGCACCAAAAATCACCGGTAATCAAAGATCATCCCTTGAGGAGTTGAGCACCATGCGCCTTCGCATCCTCGCTCATTGTTCGCTTACTACGTCAGCTTGCCTCGCGGTCATTCTGCTCATGGCCAGTGCGGTGGCTCACGCTCAAGTCAGAGAGCCGGTCACCGATCCTAGCGATCGACTGGCCCTCCACGCGCAGCACCTGAAGATGCGGGACAGCACGCCCTATCAACAGGACTGGCGATTCATTGGCCCGCAGATCATGAGCGGTCGGATCACAGACTTGGCCGTTCCCAATGGGCAGCCATACACCATTTATGTCGCCTCCGCATCGGGCGGCGTTTGGAAGACAGTCAACGAGGGCACGACTTGGAAACCCATCTTTGATGATGCCCCTTCGGCTTCAGTGGGTGCCATCGCCTGTGCTCCCTCGGCACCGGACACCGTTTGGGTTGGTCTGGGCGAGTCGAACATCTTTCGCAGCAGCATGTCGGGAACGGGTGTGTACAAGTCCACCGACGCCGGTGCCACTTGGCAACATATGGGCCTGGCAGACTCGCATCACATCGCGCGAATCGTCATTCATCCGGAAAACCCGGATGTGGTGCTGGTTGCCGCCTGCGGTCACGAATGGACGAACAATGAAGAGCGAGGCGTCTTCAAGACAACAGACGGAGGCGCTACCTGGGACCGCGTGCTGTACATGAATGAAAGCACCGCGGCGATTGATTTGGTGATGTCCCCGGATGACCCCCAGGTCTTGTATGCCAGCATGTGGGACCGCATTCGCTTGAAGTGGAGCGATCCGCTGCCAGGCGAGAAAGACGGTATCTATAAATCGATCGACGGTGGCGACACCTGGACCGAACTGACCGAAGGGCTCCCTGCGCCGGCCGACCGCGGCAGGACGGGCATCGCCATCGCGGCGTCAAACCCTAATGTTGTCTATGCGTTGATTGACAACCATGAGGTGGCGCGCAAAGCTCGCGCATCCGAGCGCGATGCCTACGGCAATCGCCGCGCGGACATCAAATTTGGTGCGGAAGTCTATCGTTCTGACGATGCCGGACAAACCTGGGTCAAAACGCATCAAGGCACGGAGTTGCGGCGGCTGTTCTCAACCTACGGCTGGGTGTTCTGCCAGATTCGGGTGGATCCCAATGATGAAGACACCATCTACGTGATGGGCGTTCCGTTGATGCGGTCACGTGATGGCGGAAAAACCTTTGAAGGGATTCGTTATTCCGGCCTGCATAGCGATCATCACGCGATGTGGATTGATCCAGCAAACTCCAACCATATCCTCAACGGAAATGACGGCGGCTTGAACATTTCCTATGACGGCGGTGAGACCTGGAAGAACGTTCAAGACCTGCCGCTGGTGCAGTTCTATAACGTCGCCTATGACATGTCCCAGCCTTTCAATGTCTTCGGATCTATTCAAGACAATGGAAGCTGGATGGGCTCTGTCATGCACAACCCGGCGCGTGATCCGCTTACGGATTGGAAGTCAGCTCCTGGCGGGGAAGCCAGCTACCATGCTGTGGACCCAACGGACAACAACGTGCTCTACAGCGAAGGTTTCTACGGAAGCATCCAACGAGCGACTTTAAGACCTCGCACGACCACCAACATTCGCCCGCGCGAGCCTGCCGGCGAACCGCCGTACCGCGGTCAGTGGTTGGCGCCATTCATCATCTCGCCGCACAACCCTTACGTGATTTACCACGGAATGAACAAAGTGTTCCGGTCCGTGGACCGCGGTGATACGTGGGAGACGATCAGCCCTGACTTGTCTCACAATGATCCGAAGAAACAAGGCAACATTTCTTTCCAGACCATCACTTCACTATCAGAGTCTCCGTTGAAGTTTGGCGTTCTCTATGCCGGAACGGATGATGGCCGCGTGTGGGGAACACAAGATGGCGGACTGAATTGGAATGAGTTGACCACAGGCACGTCTGAACGCTCTTGGGTGTCCCGCGTCGCCGCAAGTCGTTTTGATCCGGGGACTGTTTACTTGGCCAAGAACGGACGGCGTGACAGCGATTTCCAAGCTTATCTCTATGTTTCTGAAGACTACGGAAACACCTGGAAGGATATCGCAGCCAATTTGCCTGGTGGTCCCATCAACGTCATCACTGTGGACCCAAGAAGTGAGGACGTCCTGTACGTCGGCACGGACTTGGGCGTTTATGTCTCCAACAATCGGGGCGAGAGTTGGAACGTGTTGGGCTCCGAGTTGCCGCTCACATTCGTTCACGACTTGGTCGTTCATCCGCGGGATGATATCGTCGTCATCGCGACGCACGGACGCGGCATGTTTGCACTGGAGTTGGAGGAACTCCGTGGCACCTTGGGCGGGCAGCCGTCGAATCGTGGAGGCCAGCCAACAAGACGCGGCCGGCGGAGAGGAGGTGGCCGCTAACTCTCGCAGGTGTATGTCAACAAACATCTGAAATTTGCTGACAATTGGATCACCGCATCGTGTTGAAGCTGGAGCGGCAGCGGCGGCAACACAGATCACAAGACCTCACTGCCACACAAGATTGTTTCAATTCATCCCATTGTCTCTTCTCGTGAATAACGGGGGGTTCCTTATGAATCGTAAGTTCTTTCGATGCGGCCGCGTTCTGGTGGCGGTGATCTTGGCGAGTAGCGTGTGTTGGGCGGGACTATCACCGGCCCTAGCTCAAAAGCCAGCCCAAACTGCCGACTGGGATCAGGCGTTCAAGTACACCAGTTCGTACTTGAGACAGTTCACCTACAGCACGTCCGTTACGCCAAAATGGATTGGTGAAACGGATGAGTTCTGGTACTCCTACGAAACCGCAGCCGGCAAAAAATGGTGGCGCGTCAACGCGGCCGAAGGCAGCAAATCCCCGCTGTTTGACCACGATATCATGACGGCCAAGCTCTCGGAGCTTTCTCGTAAGCCGCTGGAAGCCAACGACCTTCCACTCTCGAACGAAAGTGTCAACAAAGAGGGTCTCGTGTTGACCTTCGTCACCGAGGGCTACAACTACGAATACAACTTGGGAACGACCGAACTCAAGCAAACCGGCAAGGCGCGGCAAAACAACCGTGGCGGACGCGGGCAAACTCAGCGCGGCCGGCAGCAGCGCGGGCAAACTCAGCGCGGCCGGCAGCAGCGCGGGCAAACTCAGCGCGGTCGGCAGCAGCGCGGGCAAACTCAGCGCGGCCGACAACAACGGGGGCAACAGCAGCGCGAGGGCCAACAGAGAGGCAATCAGCAAAATCGCCGCCAAAATAATAACCGCACGTATTCGCCGGACCGAACTCAGTTTGCCTACGTGGAAGACGGCAACCTCTATCTAGGGGAAGTCCTTAACGCCAAAGAAGTCGCGGAAGCTGAAGGCAACCAAAAGGACCAAAAGGACCAAGAGGAGAACAAGGACGACGATGGCGACAAGGATGACGGCGAAACCGACGACGGCGATCAAGCTTACATGGATCAGGGGTTTCTCGATCAGGATTGGTTCCATGATGATCTCGCCGATCGAAATGGCGACGGAATCCCCGATGACCGACAAGACAAAAACGGCAACCCCATTCTCTTGCAGGACAGACAGGACCG
Organism: Pirellulales bacterium; assembly: GCA_028066245.1. GTDB lineage: Bacteria > Planctomycetota > Planctomycetia > Pirellulales > S012-138 > CALJLD01. The sequence goes on from JALCBR010000003.1 coordinate 34,929, forward strand.
ACGGGGTGACGACAAGAAAGATGACGACAAGAAAGACGCTGACGAGCAGGACGAGGATGATGAAAACCAGCGTCAATCCCGTCGTCGGCGTCCCAGGGAAGAGGTCAAAATCACTCAATTGACCAAGGATTCCGAAAGCGATTACGGATTCAGCGGCGGTCGTGGTGGCAGAGGCGGCGGTCGTGGTGGCAGTGGTGGGGCCGTGAACTGGTCGCCGGATTCCAAGTCCTTCTACGCAACGCGGCGGGACAGCCGTGGCATCAAAGACTTGTATCTGGTGAATGTCCTTAGTGAACCCCGCCCGACGTTGCGCACGTACGGGTATCCCATGCCGGGTGAGGATGCCATTCGCAAGTCTGAACTCTACGTCTTCCACCCGGAACGCAAAGAGTTGCTCCGCGTAATCCCCAAGTGGAAGGACGAGTCCTACAGCCAGATCTCGTGGCGGGGGGATTCGGACACGCTCCGCTTTATGCGTCGTGACCGACTGCTCCGCAATGCTGAGTACATCGACTACGACATCCGCACTGGCGAATCCAAAGTGCTGTTCTCTGAAGGCTTTGACGCCGCGTATCTTGACTTGAAATCGGTCCGCTACCTGAGAAAGTCAGAGGAGTTTATCTGGTGGAGCGAGCGGAGCGGATGGGGTCATTTCTACCTGTACTCCAATGATGGCGAATTGAAGAACGCCATCACGTCCGGTCCGTTCCGTGCCAGCAGCATTGTGGAGATTGATGAAGATAACCGCCTGCTGTATTTCCGCGGTAACGCACGCGAGGCCGATGAGAACGTCTACTACAATCACCTGTACTGCGTCCGCTTCGACGGAACGGGTCTTAAGCTGATGGACCCGGGCAATGCCAATCACAGTAGCACGTTGTCTCCGTCCAAGCAGTTCTTGGTCGACAACTGCTCGCGTATTGATATGGCGCCGGTTTCCGTTCTTCGCGACGCATCCGGCAATGAAGTGATGAAGCTGGAAGAGATGGATACTTCACGGCTGGAGGAGGCCGGTTGGAAGATGCCGGAGACGTTCACGGTGAAAGCCGCTGACGGCGTCACGGACCTCTACGGAAATATCTGGAAGCCGTTCGATCTCAATCCCAAGAAGAAGTATCCGGTCATTGCCCACGTGTACCCAGGTCCGCAAACAGAAGGGACCTCCCACACGTTTTCTGCCACCAGCGGCAATCAGCAACTGGCGCAGTTGGGCTTCATTGTGATTCAGGTTGGCCACCGGGGCGGAACGCCCACCCGCGGTAAGGCTTACCACTCACATGGATACTTCAACCTGCGAGACTACGGCCTCGCGGACAAGAAGTTCGCCATTGAGCAACTTGCCGACATGCACTCGTATGTCGATGCCACACGAGTGGGCATCTACGGTCACTCCGGCGGTGGATTCATGTCCGCTGCGGCGTTGATGAGGGAGCCTTACAATAGCTTCTTCACGGTCGCCGTCGCATCCGCCGGCAACCATGACAACAACATCTACAACAACTCGTGGAGCGAGCGCTACCACGGGTTGAAGCAAGTCCGCGCCGAAAAGAAGGAAGAAGAGGACAAGGACGACAAGGAAGAAGAGGACAAGGAGGGCGAAGAAAAGGAAAAGGACGATCAAGAAAAGGACGACAAGGAGAAGGATGACGGCACCAGCGAAGTGGCGTTGAAGTCGGACTCCGATTCAGAGAACGGCTCGGAATCTCCGCTCTCAGCGGAAGAAGCTGCCGCCAAGGCCGCCTATGAAAACAAGCTCAAGGAAGCCTTGGATGATCTTTCCAGGATCAAGTTCGAGATTGACGTCCCGTCCAACGTGGACATTGCTGAGAACTTGAAAGGGCACTTGTTGCTGGTGCATGGCGACATGGACAACAACGTCCATCCAGGCAATACCATTCGCCTGGTTGACGCCTTGATCAAAGCCAACAAGCGTTTTGACATGCTGATTGTGCCTGGCAAAGCGCACAGCTTTGGCGATGCCCAAGGATACTTCACGCAACGGATGTGGGAATACTTCGCTGAGCACCTGCTGGAGGATTATCAGGACAGTGCCGATATCTATTCCAAAGCCGGAAGGTCGTATCGTCGTCGTTAGACGCCGATCTTTGGAATCTCAAGATTGACAACACATCAGCCGAGGCATCCCACCGGACGCCTCGGCTGATTGTCTTCATAGGCCAGGTATGTCTGCCAACTTGAGGGGCGCAAGACCGCAGCGCACTTCATCAAAATGCGCTGAGTTGCCGGAAGGTCAAAAGAACTGACCAAGAGACGGGGCAAGCTCCGGAGGCGTATTCCGCCCGCAACGTTGGAAGTGGCGCGGGGTTCAATCTCATGCTTCGCCGAGACGATCACACTCTCCGGTCCGATTATTATGCGTTGCGCTGAAGTTCGGCTAACGCGCGGGCCGGGTGGCTGTCGTGAATTGTTCAATCTCTTCACACTTGAGGTCAAGCCATGTTTCGCCGCATCAGCCCATCCTGGACGTTGAGCCGTTTTAAAGGAACTTCGTCCGGTAGCAAAGCTTCTTTGATTGGTTGCCTAGCGTTTGCCGCAACAGCGGTGATCTTGCTGCCCACCGAGGGGATCACCTCACAGGATCGCACCGCGCAGGACGCACGAACACAAGACGCAGGAAAAACAGCGGAGCAGGACGCGGGCAAGACTACATTGGAGAAGATTCAAGACATGGTCATCGGCGATTGGCGCGGCGTCGGACAACCTCGTCGCGGATCCTCCCGTGGCAGTTGGATTGAGAAAACGGCCTGGTCCTGGAAATTCACTGACAAGGGAGCATCCCTCGCATTCACGTCTGAGGATGGGAAATTCTATACCTCCGGAACAATTCGTCCTGGCGATGCCGCAGGGAAATATCTGTTTGTGGGAGTCACCGCTGACGGCAAGCAAGAAACGCTAAGCGGTGCGCGAAATGAAGAAGGGATGCTTGTCTTCTCAACGGACAAAGCGGAACAAGAACGCCCTGCGCGGATCACACTGAGGAATGTCGCCGGGGGTGATCGACTGCTGATCTTGTTTGAACGGAAGTTCGGCGAAGATCGCTACGCTCGGCTCGCCGAGATTGGCTACACCCGGCAAGGGAGCGGCTTTGGCCAAGGCGCAAGCACAGGGCCGGAGTGCGTGGTCACAGGGGGCTTGGGCACAATTCAAGTCGAGCACAACGGCAAGGAGTATTTCGTTTGTTGCTCCGGCTGCCGGGACCTCTTCAATGAAGATCCGGAACGGATCTTGGCGGAATACGCCAAGCGCAAGAAAAAAGCACAGGACAAGATCAAGCAGAAATAGATCTGGGCTGGACAGGCCAGATCAGATGGAATAGTGTACAAAATAACACTATTCATATCGCCTCACTGCTTCGCACTGTTTCTTGGACGCAAGCCCTCGCCACCGTAAGAACGGGCCACAGCGGGCCGTTGGCCGCGGCACACCGCTGGCGCCGGCAAACCGCTTTGAGTCAACGCATTCCGTCGAGGATCTGGAGCAAATCGCGGATGACGAGGAATACCTAGCGTCCTTACGGCGAGTTCGTACGCAGTATCTCCCTGACGAGAGTCAGTCAATCGTCAGCCAGAATGACAGCCCTGACTTGGGTTTTCGCTTCAGTATCAATCCGTACCGTGGCTGTGCTCACGGTTGTGCGTACTGCTATGCTCGACCGACCCACGAGTATCTGGGCCTGAATGCGGGCATTGACTTTGAGACCCGCGTCTTGGTCAAGCACCGGGCACCGGAGCTCTTTCGCAAGTTCCTGGCGCGGCGTGGTTGGCATCCCGAGATGATCGCCTTCTCCGGCGTTACGGATTGCTATCAACCAGCGGAGCGGCGCTTCCGGTTGACCCGGGGCTGTCTGGAAGTGGCCTTAGAGTGTCGGCAACCAGTTGGCGTCATTACGAAGAACGCCCTGGTGTTGCGAGACCTGGATCTCTTGACGCCCTTGGCGGCCGGAAGTCATGCCCGGGTGGCTATCAGTTTGACAACACTCGATACGCAATTGGCTCGAGATTTGGAGCCGGGGACCAGCAAGCCCGAGGCAAGGCTGCGAACTATCAGGGCACTCACACAAAGCGGCGTGCCTACGCAAGTGATGGTGGCACCCATCATTCCTGGGCTGAATGACACGGAAATTCCTCGCCTGCTGGAAGCGGCAGCGGACGCCGGGGCTTGTTATGCGTCTTTTGTGCTGCTCCGGTTGCCGCAGACGGTCAAGCCGGTTTTCCTTGATTGGCTCTCTCGAGTTCGACCGGACGAAGCTAAGCGAGTTGAGAGCCTGATTCGACAAACTCGCGAGGGCAAGCTGAACGATTCACGGTTCGGCTCCAGACATCGAGGGAACGGTCAAATCGCTGAACAGATCGCCGCGACGTTTGGCCTGTTCGCGGGCAAATTTGGCTTGCTGAACAAACCGCCACCACTTGATGCATCCCGTTTTGTCAGGCCGGTAACGGACGGGCAAAGGCGGTTGTTTTGAAGCCCTGATTAATGTTCTTCTGTCGCGGGGACGCAGCATTGGATTGAGTTGAGAGTCAGAGCGACACATCAGATCTCGCCTGCTCATCAGTGGGTTCCTGTCACCTGGGGGACTGTGTGCGGCTGGCCACTGTTAAGAATTTCCGTAAACTTGTCCTCATTCACGGGGGTATAGACGTCACCGGGGTATCGACCAGAGCTGCCAGAGATCGGTCGTTTCTCTGGCCGCTTGTTCTCCCCGGCGACCTCTAAGAACTCTTGCTGGTATTCGGCTGGCCTCGCGCCGCCGCCATTCGTAAATCTTGATTTCCATTTCTGTATCTCAGGAGAAGAACTGTGAAGCGCATTTCCACAATGGTTCTAGCGCTCGTGATGGCGGCCATGTTCGCCACCCGAACGCAGGCCCAGATGAAGCCGCTGGTCACCTTTTCGGTCGCCAGTTATGACGAGATGATGGCGGATTTGGACTATTTGGCCGGCATGAGTGGTCAACCTGTCCTGCCTTCGGCCCAGATTGCTGGAATCCTGCAATTGATGGCCGGCGTTAGCGATCCCGGCAGCTTCTTCGCCACGGAAAACCCAACAGGAGTCATCATTGGAGTTGATGGGGATCGATTCCCAACCTTGGCTTTCTTGCCGATTAAAGATCCCGATACGCTCTTTGCGGTCCTTGGCAGCGTCCTGCCGGTCGCTCCCCAAGACGTTGGCAACGGCGTCTCCAAGTACGATGTCCCAGGCGGGCCCAGCGTCTTTGTCAAAGCGGAAGGTGATTGGCTCTTCGCGGCGCAATCAGCGGACGATCTCTCCGACCTGCCGGCGAACCCGGCATCGATCTTGGGAGACCTGCCCACCAACTACAACTTTGGTGTCACCGCCCACCTGCAGAACATCCCCAGCGAGTATCGCGAACAGGCGTTGGCAGGGCTGATGGAAGGCCTCAACAGCATTCCCGGCCAGACCGATGCCCAAGTGGAGATGATGCAAGCCCAGATCGGAGCCATGGAACAACTCTTTGAAGAGTTGGACAAGCTTTCGATTGGCTTTGCCATTGATGCCGATGAAAAGACGATCTACCTGGACATAAACATGTCTGCCGTGCCCGGGTCCAGCCTGGCCCGCCAGATGCAAACCAGCACCGAGCTGACAACCCAGTTTGGTGGCTTCGTTCGCGATAACGCCATGCTCAGCATGAGCGTGGTGGGCGAAATGGCCCAAGCTGATATTGACACCGCCAAAGGGCAACTGGCGCAGATGCGCCAGACGATCATCAACCAGATGAAGGCAGAAGCCCAGGGGTCTGAGGAACACCTCCAGTTCATGGAAGAGTGGATGAACGATGTCATGGATCTGGTCACGGCCACCATTGAAACCGGTGAAGGTGACATGGGGCTGGCTGTTGTCGGCGATGACAGCATCTCCGCCGTGATGGGAATGCATGTCGCCAGTGGCGATCAGGCGGAAGCCTTGTTCGATAAGATGTTGGACTTCATCCGTAATGAAGGCGCGCCCGTTGACGATGTGTTAAAAAAGAACGCGTTCACCGTCGACGGAGTTCGCTTCCACACCATTACGCCTCCCGCGAATGAAGTTGATGATGAAATGCGCATGATCTTTGGCAACAGCCCTGCGATCGCGGTTGGCTTTGGCGAAGATGTGTTCTACATGGGCTTTGGCACTGATATCTCCGACACGTTGAAAGAGATGATGGCGCAGAGCAAATCCGTTAGCGATAAGGCCGTTGATCCGTTCCGGATGTCGGTTTCGCTGGCGAGCATCATGGCTTTTGCGTCCAAGGTTTCCCCTGAGGCAGCTGCGCTGGCAGGTGACATTCAGCCTGGGGTCGACCACATCCGTATCACCAGCAACTATCGGGGCGTGACAGCTCAGACACGCGTTACGGTTGAAGAAGGTGTTATCAAGTTTGCTGCCGCAGCAGCTCAGAAATATGGCCAGATGGCCGCTGGCGGCGGATTATAGAAACGCGAGAGTGAGATCTTGTTGACGGGTGCGCATCTGATTCGCTCGTCACAAAACAAGACGCGGCGTGGTACGAGACTCTCGTCCACGCCGCGTTGTTTGTTAATGGCGACCGGACTCAGGAGTTCCGCCGCATGACAATATGTTAGGGAGAAATGTAACGCAGGATGTTCAACAGCGGCTGTCCAGGCACGTAGACCTTCGGTTGGCCAAGAATCCCCTGTCCCACGTATTGTTCTCGCACCGTGGGCGTCAAGTTCAGCAACGGTCGGAATGTCGTGTATGAGCCAGCTCCACTCGGGCCATATGCCATGTTTGCCGGAGCGTAATACGTCGTGTACGCCGGCTGGCTAATCGGGTTGCAGATACAGGTGCCGCGCGTGCCGTATCCCACCTGAGTTTGCGGCGGATAGTACACTGTTTGCGGCACCGCGTCAGTCGTTCCAATCGCTCCCGAATTTACCGGCGTGCTCTGCTGTTTTTTGATGCCATCCCCAACTTGTACCGGTGCCTGAAGTTGAGCTGTTCTGGCTTCCAGCTGCTTGGGACCAGAGTTCTTCACCGCGTCTTCCCACGGGATTTCTCTCTGGAAAGACGTCAGTCGCACCGGTGCGGACAACTTGGTTCTTGAGGGAGGATTTGGTTTCTTGGCCGGCCGCCAGCCATCTTGGGCTTGTGCGGCTGTGAATGTCATGCCGGTAAGAAAAAGTACGGCAAGAGTTCCGATTGCGCAACGCATGAGCGTCTTCCTTTCGTGTGAGCAGTCAACTCGATGACAAACTCCGCAGACGCCTTCCATGGCCGCCGGACTTTTCCGGCTTGCGGTGCAGTGAACATCTATGCAGAGCGTGTGCCAAACGCGGCTTGATTGAGCGCTAGCGTTGCTTGCTGGCGACACGAGATCCGATGGCGGCCACAGATTACGCCAACTATCGAGTTATGCCCTAAACCGCAGGCGGGTCGCTTCAACGGCTCAGAGGATCATCACAACGCCTTGAGGATCACAAAGCCCTGTAATCCCTACAAATTCCACAGCTGTGAAAGCGGAGAATCAAAGTGATGATAGGAGCGTCGCGAGAGCGCGTGCCTGGCTTTGCTTAGCCAGCTCTATGGAGGCAAGTCATCGACGGCTCAGTTCAAGCTGGTGGGAAGACACATCCAGTTGGCGGAGGGCTTCACAAGAACATGCTGATGGAAGAGATCCCATCGCAGCGATGATGCGGCAAGCGCGAGGAGCAGTTAACCCCAAGGTTGGTTTCACGAACCTGTGGCAGTCGGGATGTATGGCTCTTGTCGTCTTCCGGGAATCACGTCCGTTTGCCAAGTTCTCCCCAAATCCTCGTGTTATTGTGCAGGATTCGTACCGTATTGGCTCTTTCGGCGGGTTGTTCCCCGATTAGGATAGTGAATCACCGAGAGCCTGCCTGCCAACACTTTCCCACCGCTCCCACTCCAGCGACCAAGACCACCCGCCTGCTAGGTTGCTACGACGATCGTGGAGGTGTTTGCACCAGAGGATCGCTCCGGCACCACAGGGCTTGCCACGGCTGGTTTTGTATCACGTTACCCATAGATCGAAGGGACCACATCATGAAAACTCAGCGGACGATACCTCTTATTCTGGTTTGCGTGTTTTGCTGGTCATCGTTTGTCAATCAAGCTTCATCACAGGAGTTTGAAACGCCTGCAGAAGCGACCGACTTTCAAGCCGGGCCGACCATGTACGGTCCGATGATGGAGTTCCTCGAGCAGTTGCAGACGAAAAGCTCTCTACTGAATATTCGCAAGCTGACCAGCACGCTGCGCGGCCGTGATGTGGTGTTGTGCGTCATGTCAGACCCGCCCGTCTATCGGCCTGCTGACGTGATCAACTCGGACAAGCCCATCGTCTTGATTGTCTCCAATGTCCACGGAGCCGAAGTGGCGGGAAAAGATGCAACACTGATGTTGGTACGAGATTTAGTGGTCGGTGAGCTGAAGTCATTGCTCAAAGAGACGGTTGTTTTGGTGGTGCCTAACATCAACCCTGATGGCACGGAAGCTCGTCGCCGGACCAATGAAGAAGGGTTTGATCTCAACCGAGACTACTTGAAGCTGGAATCGCAAGAGATTCGCGCGTTGGTCACTCAGGTGATCAACAAGTGGCAGCCTGATTTGCACGTGGATACGCACAACGGTGGATCAGCCCCCTACACGTTGGTTTATCAGACCAACATGAATCCGGCCGGAGATAAGGAGCTCATGTGGTTGGGCAATGAAGTCGTCCTCCCGCGAATCCGCGAAGCTCTTCGCGAGGAAGACTACGATGGATTTTGGTACAGCGGGCCGCGATCGATCGGAGGTGTTCCCGGGTGGGCCCCCACGTCAGTCGAGGCTCGTAAACAACATGTGTATTCCACATTGGCAAACATGCTGGGCTTTTTGTTTGAAACCCCCAGTGGAACGCATCGGGTCATTGAGAATGGGACCAAGGTTGTCCCCATTCCAAGCCGGGAGCGGTATCGCCACCAGGTGCGAGGGCAATACATCGGTCAACGCGAGGTTGTCCGTTTTGCCGCTGACCAGCCCGAAATGTTGCGACGCACCGTCCTGAATGCCAAACGGCGCGCAACCGAACTGGGCCATGACGATTCTGACGATGACCAAGTGATCCTCAGCTATCGACAGGTCGCCAAATACATGGATTCATTTTGGATCCGAAACCGAAATCGGCAAGAAGGACAAGATGCCTATACCCTGGTCAATCAGCCGGTTTTCACTCAGTTTGTGCCCATCGAAACAACGACCAGACCGTGGGGATACATCCTTCCGCCCCAACTGGCGTCCGTGGTTCCGTTGTTGCTGGACCATGAGATCACGGTTAAGCGAATCGAAGAGCCCATCACGGTCGAGGTCGAATCGTACATGGCAAACTCGGTACGCAACACCCAGTACTACCAGGGGCACTATCTCAAGTCGGTCGATGTCGACAAAGTAACTCGGGAGCGCAGCTTTCCGTCTGGTTCTTTTTTCGTTCCATCCGGCCAACCGAAATCGAACCTGATCAGTTACCTGCTCGAGCCGCAAACGGACGACAACCTTGTGACCTGGGAATTTCTCAATCGTTTTGTCCGGTTGCGCGATCGGCCAGCTCCGCCAGAAGATTCCGAAGCTGAGGACGGTTCAGCAAACGAACAAGGAGCGGAAGGCGGTGAAGCCGCTGGCAATCGCCGTCGTCGAGGTGGTAGGCAAAGATCTCAGCGTGGTCAACAGCTGATTCCAATTCATCGCGTCATGAAACAGACCACGTTCCAGTCAACGCTGGTTGACGTTTTCAATGACAGCCAACGCAATCGATACGTTCGTTGACGCCGCAGGGAAACACCTGACGCAAGGTCATCAACTCAGCGCCATGCGGCAGTCGCGAACATCAAATCCGCGGCTGCCCATGGCGGCGGCGCTAAGAGTGAGTTGAAAAATAAGAACCGGACTCCGTCATCGACCGAGGCGGTTGGCGCACCTGGTGGCACCCCTGGCGGCTTGGACGCTGGCGCGACTGTTGAAACCACTGTTGGCGCGCCTGTTAGAACTTCCGGAAAATCCACCCATCAGAGGGGTGGGTTTTCGTTTTGACGAATGACAACCTCGACCGAATGTTCTTGCGTAAGCGAGTGCGCGTTCCGGTTATGCGGGCTTCGGTCGTTTCCCGCAAGTTTGTCCTGCGACGTGCCGCACGCGGGGCGGTCATGACCTAGAGTTGGATATGGCCGTTCGGCCACGATGAAATCTTGCACGCGGTTTCCCACTCAGGCTAATCACATCGTACCGCCTGTGCTTGCGAGCCGCACAAACGAAATGGATGAACTCAACGGCTGTTTGACCCGCGGTTGTTGAAAGCTGCCGACATCTTTCGAGAACGTGTGTTCTCTGGTGATGACGTGTGCGGCAAAGTGCGCGGTCGAGGATGGTCCTCATGCGTTGCCAGCAACTCGCCGGACGAATCGAAACCATGCAGCCCACGGCTGCGCCGCGCGATGTGGCGAGGCTATGCCTGCTGCTCGCCAATCGTGTTGGTTCCTTGGATGAACTGGAAAGCGATGAGAGCCTTTGCCGTGCCTGGCGTGACATGGCGATCCGATTGCAGGGCGCCACGGACCAGCACGAGGCAATGACTGAAGAGCTTGAAGAGCTCACCAAAACGAGTGCGGAAGATTTCCGTCCGGAACAGGTCTCGATCTTAATCCGCGCCATCAAGGTACAGAGCCAAATCCTGCAAATGTACGTTGGACCCTCCAGGGTCAATGCCGAGCCGTAGCCGAATCGGGCAAGTTGGCCAGGACGGACCAGAACACACACCGTAACTCGTGGGCAAATGCTGCCGCCCTCCTTTCTCTCCGGCATGGACTTGCGTATCGTGGATCGCGTAAATGTTGATCCACCAGCTTGCCTCCGCGAACCATGCCGTCCCCATCCGCCTATGATTATGACGTGATCGTTGTCGGCGCTGGGCACGCCGGCACGGAAGCCGCTTGCGCCGCGGCGCGGATGGGCGCCAAGACCGCGCTCTTAACAACCAATCTCGATACCGTCGGCCAGATGAGTTGCAATCCGGCCATCGGCGGAGTTGCCAAAGGGCAGATCGCCCGGGAGGTGGACGCGCTGGGCGGACTCATGGGGTTGGCCACGGACGCCACCGGCATTCAGTTCCGCCTGCTCAACCGCCGCAAGGGTCCGGCCATGCACAGCCCTCGCGCGCAAGCTGATAAAAAAGCCTATCAGCAGGAAATCAAGCGGCTGGTTGAAGAGCAGCCCAACCTCTCGCTCCGGCAGGAAATGGTCGAAGACCTGGTGGTGGAATCTGCCGGTGTCGATTGTGCGCAAGATGATGAACTTTCTGCGGACGGCGCCGGTGAGAGTTCCCGGCGACCGCATGTGACGGGTGTTCGTGTCCGTGGCGACGCCGTCTATCGCGCACCGGCAGTCGTGCTGACGACAGGAACATTCCTGCAGGCGGTGATGCACACCGGCGAAGCGAAATCTTCCGGCGGCCGCGCCGGCGAAGGAACCACGTCCGGAATCTCCGCGGCGCTGGGACGGTTAGGTTTTCGCCTGGAACGCTTCAAGACCGGCACACCGCCACGGCTCAACGGGCGGACCATCGATTTTGACAAAGTCGAACGACAGCCCGGCGATGAACGTCCGCAACCGTTCTCCTTCTTGACCGATACCCTTACGCAAGAGCAGTTGCCTTGCTGGATCACGCACACCAACACCACGGTGCATGAGCTGATTCGGGCGAACCTCGCTCGCGCGCCGATGTACTCTGGACAGATCAATACCACCGGCCCGCGCTATTGCCCTTCCATTGAGGACAAGATCGTTCGCTTTGCGGACAAGGAGAGTCACCAGATCTTTCTGGAGCCGGAAGGGAGGCAGACGCGCGAGTTTTACGTCAATGGCGTTTCCACCAGCCTACCTCGGGACGTGCAGGACGAAATGTTCCGCCACATCCCTGGCTTAGAGCGAGCGGAGATCATGCGTTATGGGTACGCAGTCGAGTACGATTTCTGCCCGCCGGAACAGCTCTGGGCCACATTGGAAACCAAGCGAGTCGCCGGTCTGTATTTCGCCGGGCAGATCAATGGGACCACGGGCTATGAGGAAGCCGCTGCGCAAGGGCTGATGGCCGGAGCCAATGCGGCGCTTGCTGTTGCAGACAAAGAGCCATTTCAGCTGCGGCGAGATCAGGCCTACATTGGCGTTTTGATTGATGACCTCGTCACTCGTGGCGTCGACGAACCATATCGCATGTTTACCAGCCGCGCCGAGTACCGGCTTTCGCTCCGGCACGATAACGCTGACCGCCGGCTAACGCGACTGGCAGCGGAGTCCGGATTGATCTGTCCCAGACGACTCGCACGTCTGGCCGAAAAGGAAGAACGGATCGAGAGAGTGATGGCCGCGTTGGAGAGTGTTCGCCATGAGGAAGTCACGCTTGCCAAGTTCCTGCGACGATCCGAAAACAGCTGGTCAGATGTGATAGCCATTGGTCCAAGCTTTGCGGACGTCCCCCACGACGTGGCCGACCAAGTTGAGACCGATGTAAAATACGCCGGCTATGTTGGCCGCCAGCAGGAACAGGTCCAACGGCAGCTGCGCATGGCTGAGAAGAGAATTCCTCATAATTTTAATTATGCGCATGTGCCGCATCTTCGCATGGAAGCACGAGAAAAACTACAAAAATTCCAGCCGACCAACTTCGATCAAGCAGGCAGAATCAGCGGTATTACGCCTGCGGATATCGCGGTGCTGCTCGTCCACTTCCGCACGTAGCAGACTTGTCTGTGCGAAATGACCTCGTTGGGGTCAAGATCGTGAGAAATTTTCTGCAAATTGCGAAACCCGATCGGAAAAGCGGGGTTCAGAATAACGGACAAAGTAACGCTGAGATCTTCCCCACGGGTCTGGGCGTTAGCGAACAAGTGGCGTCGGGCGACTGACGTTACTCCAGCGGGCCGGGTTGGCGGTGAACCCGGCTCGTTTTTTATTGGAATTTTGACTGGGCCATGTGCCCATGTTGTTACAGCGGCAAAGCCGTCTCCTTACGCCTACGGCACTTTTCTCAGCCGTTGCACTAGATGATGCGCATGACGTACCGCTTGCGCTCTGGGGAATGTGTTCGTAGCAGTCCCCAACCTTGAGTCAAATGCGAGAGTGAACCTGGCGCGGCTCGCAAATCGGGACACGTTCGTGCACGATGTTGGTTTCCATCTTTGGGATTCACGCAGCCGGATGATCGTCAACAGCCTGCCAAGCACGACATGCTGCGTCGCGAACTGTTCTTTGCAATCGCGCGAAGTGAGGGGGCGGTGGAACCATACGACAACAATTCCGTGAAGGTTGCCGGTTGCGACGATCAGGAGCTGGAACTCACTCTTCGCCTGGCATTGGTCCCGGGCGTCGGTCCACGGATTCGCCAAGCTTTGCTGGAACGGTTTGGTTCACCCGAAGCGGTCTTTTCTGCGTCGCAAGCAGCTCTGCGTGAAACGTCCGGCGTGGGCGTGAAACTTGCCCAGGCGATTTCCGCCGCGCGCAACAACCTCGACATTGCAGGGCTGATCGCGGAATGCCGTGACGACAACGTCGGTATCATCACCCAGTGTGATGATGCCTATCCGCGTCTGCTGCAGGAGATTCACGATCCTCCTGGCGTATTGTTTGTTGATGGCCAATTGCAGTCCGCTGACGCGCTGGCGATCGCCATTGTGGGAACGCGGCACGCCACCAACTATGGGCTTGCCCAAGCACAAGGACTTGCCGCAGGATTGGCGCGGGCGGGGCTAACGATTGTCAGCGGCCTGGCGCGGGGCGTTGATGCCGCCGCCCATCGTGGCGCCTTGAAAGCAGGCGGGCGAACCATCGCTGTGTTGGCCAGTGGCGTGCGAAACATCTATCCGCCAGAGCATGAAGAGCTGGCGGCTGAGATCGCCTCGCAAGGTGCGGTTGTTTCTGAAGCACCACCCCGCGTTGCTCCTCGCAGCGGCGTCTTCCCCCAACGCAACCGCGTCATCAGCGGGATGTCGTTGGGCGTGCTCGTGATTGAAGCTGCGGCCAGAAGCGGCGCGCTGATCACTGCGCGGCACGCCATGGAACAAGGAAGGGACGTCTTTGCATTACCGGGCCGCGTGGACAACCGGGTCGCCCGAGGATGCCATGCGTTGTTGCGAGACGGTGCGAAACTGGTCGAATCGCCGGACGACATTCTGGAGGAGTTGGGGCCGCTCGTTTCGCCTGCGACCGCTGCAGACGGTGAAACGGTTCACCATCCGGGGGAATTGCTGCTCAATGATCTGGAACGCGAGGTGCTGGCCAAGGTCCAGGCTGACGCAACATCCATCGATGACATTGTCACAGCCAGCGGATTGCCGGCACATCAGGTGCTTTCCGCACTCAGTGTCTTGGAGATGCGGCGATTGATCCGACGCTTAAGCGGGCAGTTTGTTTGTCGCGTGTAATTTGAGACCCGCAGCCAGATTCAGTAGCGGAGTTCTCAATTTGACCTTACCATAAACTGTCTGTTTGCCGTTCCTTCGCGAGAACAGCCAACCCACCGATGAAACGAGAAAACAGAACACGAGCTGCGCGACCGTTACCGTTGGTTGTGCGATATGTCTTTTTCGCCGGTATGCTTGCGGCTACGATTGTCGCGCTTTGGCAAAGCGGTTCACCAGCGACATCGCCAGCTTCGGCCGCCAGCCTGTTTCTCCAAGATCGCGGCCAGCAGCCAGTGCTTCGCCCAGTCCCTCGGGACATATTACCGGCAGAGTTGGAAATTGATTGGCAGCAGTTGTTTCCCGGGACGATGCGCAACGAACCGGAAGACAACCCCGTCACGCTGGCCAAGGTGGCACTCGGTCGACGGTTGTTCTTTGACCCTATCCTTTCCGATGACGGCACCGTCGCCTGCGCCAGTTGTCATGATCCGCGACACGCATTCGCGACGCCTGACCGCGTGGCGATTGGGATTCGTGGTCAAGTCGGCAAACGCAATTCGCCGTCTTTATTGAACGTGGCGCTTGGAAGTTCGTTCTTTTGGGACGCGCGAACTGAGGGACTGGAAGCCCAAGCATTGGAGCCGATCAGCAATCCCTTGGAATTGGGATCTGACCCAGACGCTGTCGTGATGCGGTTGGCCGCGCATGCTGAGTATCCGGCCTTGTTTCAAGATGCGTTTGGAAGTCCCGTTTCGAAGGAGAATCTCGCTCGGGCGATCGCCAGCTTCGAGCGCGTATTGGCTTCTTCCAACAACGGCGCGGATCGATTTCATAATGGCGAGATTACGGCGCTTTCTGTCAGCGCCAAGCAAGGACTGTGGTTGTTTGAAAGCCGTGGCCGCTGTTGGATGTGCCACTCGGACGACAACCTGACAGACAATCAGTTGCACAACACAGGCGTCTCCTGGGGTGAGGAACCGCTGGATTTGGGGCGGTTTGAACAGACGGAAATTCCCACCGACCGCGGACGGTTCAAGACGCCCAGCCTGCGGGACGTCGCTCGAACTGCTCCGTATATGCACGATGGCAGCTTGGCCACATTGGAAGACGTGGTTGAATTTTACGACCGCGGCGGCGTGAAGAATCCCTATTTGGATGAGCTCATGCAACCACTGAACTTGTCCGAAGACGACAAGCGGCACCTGGTCGATTTTCTTCGTGAACTCAACGGTCAGATCGATTGGGGCACCGGTGCGGCGAAAGAACGGCAGCCACGGTAACGCCGGGACGATGGCCACTTCCTTATGACATGCCGCGCCGTGCGCAGACTTGGCCGCGGATGACTGTCGCCGTGACTTGGCTCTTTGGGTGGAGCAATCGTTCAAACGGATCGCTCGCGCCGGTTGACGCAAGCGCGACAATGGCAAATGTCGCTTGATCACCGACGCGAAAGCTCGAACGGTCATCTTGTCTGGCGGTCCATGGTTTTGTGCCACTATCAAGGATTGCGCTTCGCGGAATGTCCGTGTGAGCCGCCAGGAACTGCAACTCTTCAAACAGATTGAGATTGGGATTGGACGCACGGCTGTCCGTGCCAATCGCCAGCCGCACGCCCATCTCCAATGCTCTGGCCGCTGGATGAGGGGCGTGACCAAAGTATGCGTGCGTTCGCGGACAATACACCAGCGTCATCCGTTCGCGATGATCCGCCAGGAACCGTAATTCATCCTCGTTCAGAAAGTTTCCGTGAATAATGTAGGATTGGGGCGCTCCCGAAAGAACCCGCAGGTAATCCAACGGCCGCACCGGCAGGTGGAACGCCTCGCCGTGCCAGACGCCCAGTTCATCCAGTAGTTGGCGGAACGCGCCGTCGCCGGTCGCCAGATAGTCCATCTCCTCCGGTGATTCCGCCAAGTGCATGGCGACCGGCCAACCGCGCCGTTTGGCTAACTCAACGGAACGCTGCACTAAATCCATGCTTGTGGAATACGGCGCATGAGGGCTGAGCCCAGGAGCACACGTAGCAGTTTGCGACCTGGCGGCTTCGCCGACCTCGCACCAGAACGGCTCTTCACAGGCTGCTTGCAACAATTCATCTGCGCGCCGCGGGTCTGTCGAGATCATTTCACGAAAGGCGATCACATCGAGTGGTGAATCTGCGATTGGCGGGAGCGACCAGCGAGCCGTCGCGATCTCACCAAGCCGGGTCACGCCAGCGCGCAGAGATTCAGCCAGACCGGCAGTCAACGATTGTGTCGCTTGGGTCACGTCGCCTGGACCATCACCGACGGTGTTGCTTCGCTCCGCGATCACCAGTCGAATCCAATCCGGCAGCTTCATGCCTGGCTGACCGAGCGGTTGCTTGAGATCACTGAATTCCAGGTGCGTGTGGGCGTTATTCAAACCAGGACTGATGGCCGCATCTTCCAGGTCAAAGCAGGGGAACGCAGCGCAACTTTGCGGTGGACGAGCTCCGAATGCCAGTTCGACAATCCGCCCTGCATCGACCACCAGCCAAGCGTCTTCGCCCAGCAGAGCATTACGAGAAAACAATAGCGACGACTTCAGCGCAAAGGCAGTCGGCAGTAATTCAGGCAGAGCGTGCGTCATGAGTCCCGCGACTTCTCCAGCACCTCAATCACGTCGATCGCATTTCGCTCTTTGGCCACATCCAGCGCCGTTTTCTCGGCTTCGTCTTTGGCATCTTTCTTGGCGCCGGCATCAAGCAGTTTTTCGGCCAAGACCGCGTCGCCTCGTAACGCCGCGATGTGCAGGGCCGTCTGCCCTTTCTTGTTGGCCAGGTTCACGTTGGCTTTGTGTTCAATGAGCAACTCCGCAAGGCTCTGCCGGCCAGAGTAGATGGCTGTGTGCAAAGGTGAGTTGCCGTTGGAATCCGCGGACGTGGCGGAAGCGCCGCCTTCCAGCAGCGCTTTCACGGCTGGCAGATTTGTGGCGATGCACGCCAGGTGCAGCGGCGTGTAGCCTTCGGCATCCATCAAGTCGTCCGTTGCGCCTAACTGGAGCAATTTCTTGATGGTGCTGGTCTGCCCGGCGACGGCCGCCGCATGCAACGGAGTGTATCCTCCTTGGTCCCGAGCGTTCAGGTCTGCGCCATGTTCGGCCAGGAGCGATACCGTCTCCGCATCACCGCGGAGTGCCGGCACGTGCAAAGGAGAATATCCCTGCTTGTTCTTTGCTTTGACGTTGGCGCCTGCGGTCAGCAACAAACGCACAACATCGGGCTCACCAGATTGCACGGCCAGGTGCAGCGGCGAATCACCGTCTTGATCTTGGGCGGCCAGGTCAGCCTTCGCATCCAGCAAGACAGAAACTGCCTGTGCTTGCCCCAGCCACGCGGCCAGGTGCAAGGCCGTGTCACCGTTCGTGTCGGCGTCATTCAACTTGGCGCCGGCGTTGAGCAAGGTTGTGATCATCGCGGCATGCCCTTGTGCGGCTGCGGTGAGCAAGGGCGTTGCGCCGTCGACTTTCGCCTGGACCTCCGCGCCTTTTTCCAACAGGCAATCAGCGATTTCGACAAAGCCACGGTTGGCCGCGATGAACAGTGGCGTTTCCTCCGTCAAACTGCGCGCGTTGACAGTTTCCGGTTCACGCTCGACCAATGCCTTGACTTCCTCAAACTTTCCTGCGGCAACCAGCCGATGAATCTCGCCGGCGCGTAACGCAGCGCAATCGCCGATAACCGATTTGGCAGAGATCAGCACAGCCAATAAGGTGAGCCCAGCGTTTCTCATGGTTCGCACTTTGAATGACGGTGACGAAATTGCGGGACTTTGATGCCGCAGCACCATTGTGTATTCTCGCCCGATGGCCTGGCAAGTTTTCACACTTTGGCCTGGTGACGATGAATCTTGGATCCCCTCTTGGAACTGCATGACCGATGGCTGGTTTTTCCGACACTTTGGAGACATTTCCCAATCCCAATCCGGGGCGAGATTTCACGATCGAAATCATCTGTCCTGAGTTTACCTCGGTTTGTCCCAAGACGGGTCAGCCTGACTTCGGCACTTTGACCTTTCACTACATTCCGGACGAAAAATGCCTGGAGTTGAAGAGCCTGAAGCTGTATCTGCAACAGTTTCGCAATGAGGGCATCTTTTATGAAGCGGTCACCAACCGCATCCTGGATGATGTCTGCGGCGTCGTGGCGCCCAAGTGGATGAAGCTGACAGGCGCCTTCACGCCGCGCGGCGGCATCAGCACGATAGTCGTTGTTGAGCACGGCAGCCGATGAGCGGTCGCTGCGGGTGACGTCTGTGGCCATGCGTCTGACGTAGTGCCGGCATCGACGATGCGCATGCGTGGTCCGTCCAATTGGCATCATCGTCGCCATCGACACAATCATTAGCACTGCCAAGATTTACGCTATCAAAGAAGTCAACCATGCTAGCTGGTCGGACATGTCGCTAGCACCTGTTCGACTTTAACAAAACTGGAAAATTTCTTCTCCAGTTGTGGTATGGGTTTGCGTCGTCTGCGCGCGGAATTGTAATTCTTACTGATTTGCCAATGGGCGAGTTGCGTGGAATGTTTCCTACGCAGGCTCTTGCTGCGCGCGCAATCCGTATGGAAATGGTCCCGCAGCCTCAGCCTGATCTTCGACTGGCGATTTTGAGTCTTGTTCGCAGCGCGGCTGACGTTTCGTAAACACGCGATGTCTGTTAGCGCATTTTTTGGGGGAAACCATGCGTTTCTTGACGTTTGTCGCCGTTCTGGCGACAAGTTTGATGCCGCAAGGTGTGGCCGTGGGCGATGTCTATCTCACCGGCGCCCAAGAGGTCCATCCTACCGGCACGTATCGGCTTGTTTACCAAACGGCTTACGAAGAGCAGCAGTGCACTGCGTACCGGGTGGTGACGGAAACTCAGTACCAGACGCGCCGTGTGACCTCCTATCGCGACGTCTGGGAGACCGAAGTTCGCGAACGGCGATACACCGTGCAACGGCCTGTCTGGGAGACGAACTATCGGCAAGAACAGTACACGGTTCTCAAGCCTGTCTGGGAAACGCGGATTGAAGACCGCAGTTACGACGTCGTCCGCAACGTGATGGAGACGCAGCAGCGCGAAGAACGGTACACCGTGCACCGTCCGGTGTGGGAAACGTCAGAACGCGTGGAAGAGTATTGCGTGCAGCGGCCTGTCTATGAAACGCACTATCGCGAAGTCTGCAAAGTCAACTATCAGCCCGTCACCACGTACAAGACTCAGTACACGGATCAAGGCTGTTGGACTACGCAGACGGTTTGCCACCCCGGCAAAGTCCGGGAAGGGTTGCGCTGGTTGGCGGCTCGCTGCAGTGTCGACCCGGCCACTGGTCAGACCGTTCATCATCGCGCAGGACTACACTGGGTTCCCATTCAGGGGCCGGCCAAGTACGAAACCCGCCGGGTCTGGCAACCCAAGATGGTTGCTCAGCAGATCCCCGTGACTTCCTATCAGGCGCAGACTGTCAAAGAACAAATCCCTTATCAGGTTTGCCGCATGGTGCAGGAGACCGCAACTCGCCGGGTCCCCGTGCAGACGTGCCGCATGGTCGCCGAGGAAGTTGTTCGCCAGGTGCCGGTTCAAGTTTGTCGGCAAGTGGTGGAACGCGTGGAGAACAAGGTGCCTGTCAAAGTTTGTCGGATGGTCCAAGAGACCGCCACGCGGCAGGTTCCCGTGCAGACCTGCAAAATGGTGGCGGAAGAACGTGTGGAACAGACACCTGTCCGCGTCTGTCGTCGAGTGGCTTACGAACGGGAAGTTCAAGTGCCACACTGCGTGCAGAAGCTGGTGCCCTATACCTACACAGTCCGCCGCCCGCGCTGTGTGGTGTATCGGGTTCCCGTTGATCCGTGCACCGGCGCGGACCTTGCCCCGGTTAACCCGACTGCTCCCACAACAATTCCTTCGACAGTTCCTTCGACCACGCCCGGCACGGGCGTCCCCACGCCTGCTGACGCTGGCTCTTCAAACGCAAAAGCGGGCGACACTCCGCCACCGAGCCTTCCGGCAGGTTCGGACCCCGGCGCGTAACAGACGAAGGCTCGGCTGAGAAACACACACAAACCCCTTCGAGTCTTGTTAACTCGAAGAGGTTTTGTCTTGCCAGCATTGCCAGCATCGCCGAGCGATCCTGCCAATCGGCATTGTCGCAATCGCAAATGCAGGGCTATGATCGGCCCGCGTTTGACCCAGACTCTCGCCCCAGGGCATGGTCCAGCGTTGGTGTTGTTGGCGTTCTCTTGGCAAGTCATTGCTGGTTTCTCGCCGCCGCGCCAGTGCGTGCTCTTTGGCGTCATTCCTTCCCGCAGGAGCGCATCGGGATGCCGACCCAGTTGAAGACGCTCGTGGTCGCAGCGACCACGTGTACGCTCGTCGGATTGATCGTGACGTACACCGTCGGACAATCGGGAAAAAACGGCGCGGGTGAAGATAAGTCACGGCCGAAGTGGAAGTCTGAGGATGCATCCCCTCGCCGAGTCTCGCAAAAAGATGAACCTACGAGCGGTCCGCTGACACCTTTTGAATCCGCACAGTTTTGGAGTGCGGAAATGGGAGCAGCGCCCAGGAACTTGGCTGCGTCAGTTGGCGAAGAGAAATTTGCGCAACAGCAGACTGCCACTGGTGACGGCCTTCCAGGACCGATCAATCAGTTGGGAATGGCTGCGGTTGGTTCTTCGACCGCCGGCTCTAAGCAACTTTCCCATCAAGCCAGTGAGTTTCTCACGACGTTGCAGGCATTGGAGTCTCGCTTGCAACGCCTGGGCGCATCGTATTACCGGTTGGAATCGAGTGAAGATGGTCTGAGTTTTCGCTTTCATTGCGAAATGCCGTTGACGGAACGCCCTGGCTTCCACCGGTTCTTCGAAGCCGACTCGGCCTCGCCAGAAGAGTCTATGGAACAGGTGATTAACGCGGTCGAGCATTGGCTTGCGCAGCGCAGCGCAAACGATTGACCGATGCTCGCAACCGAAACCTTGTTGCTCCTGCTGCAATCGACGAGATCCCTATGCGATCCATTGTCACGTCCGCCAGATCGTTGCTGTTCGCTCCCTTCCGTGGCGTGCGCGCGTTTGCTGCCGGATTGGCGCGGAAGAATCGCGAATGGGGTCCGAGAATTTTCGCCTGGTGGTGGTGGCGTTCCGCGAATCGGCCGCACGTGCTCGATCGCACGTATCAAGAGATGCTGGACGAACTGCCGGATGATGCCATCGGATTGGACCTGGGGAGCGGCAACTCGCGGATCCGGCCAGGTGCGGTGACTGTCGATACGGAAGCCTATCCCGAGGTGGATCATGTCTGCGACGCCACGAAACTGCCGTTTCCGGACGAGCATTTTGATTATGTGTGGAGTAACGCGGTCCTAGAGCATGTTCGCTATCCCTGGAAAGTCGCAGCAGAGATTACACGCGTACTCAAGCCTGGCGGTTTGGCGATCATTCAAACGCCGTTTTTCGAGAACGTGCATGGTTGGCCGGAAGACTACTTTCGCTACACTCCCAACGGACTGCGGGTCTTGTTTGAAGACCTCGACGATGTGGCCAGCGGCGTTTCGGCTGGACCGGGGCAGGTGCTGCCCGACATCGTGCAATTTTATATGACCGGACTGACTGATTTGCAGCAACGCGGCGCGCTGCTCAACTTATGGGCCGTGTTCGTGGGCTTCTGGTTACTGCCGATTCGATATCTTGATCGCCTGATCTGCAAGCGGCCGTTCTTTTGGAAGCTCGCCAGGGCCTATTACTTTGTTGGTCGAAAACCCGTGTGAGTGGCAGAATCCAACAGAGGGATACCACATCGGCAGCAGTACAAAGGAACGGCGGATAGCCAGACGTTGAATGCACGCTCGGATTCGTCCCCAGACGTTTCTTTGACTCCGCTCATTTTTTTCAGCCTCTGATCGAATCGCCCGATGGATCAATTGCTGATGTTCATGTTAGTGGCCATCGCGGTGCTGCTCGCGGACCGGCTTATCTTTCGGGCACTCAAGCGACGGATGGGGCATCGCCGTCCGAGCAAACGACGCATTGTGCTGGCGTTCAGCATATGGGGCGTCCTGTTGATTGCGACGGGTGTCTGCCTGTGGTTGCTGCCGCTGGAGTTAATCTGGGTGGGGCTTACACTGCTGGTCGCGGCACATTTTTCTTGGAAACTGATTATGCTCGGCTGATGGACCAAGCCCTCAAGAAAGAAGTTTGGCTGAGCTTGACGAATGACACATTGCCGGCGCAAATAGTTTGCGGTTGCAAAGCTAGGTCATCGAATTTCTTGCGTGCCTTCTTGTGAAGACGATGCGGCATTCCCACCCAATCCTCAAGCGGCAGAGAGCGCAACGCACTACGGCACGGCTGCGCACACCTCGCCAGTTGAGGGTCGGTCGGACGCTGCTTACGCTGAATTGTCGCGTTCGTGGTGACCGCTGGCGTCAGTCGCAACACTTTGAGGAGCCGGCCGATGGTAGCTTGTCACGCCCTTCCGATGCCGCTGCCATTCGCCGTCTTGAGGCTGTGCTGTTTTTGGCACAGACGCCGCTGACCAGCCGCAAGTTGGCCCGGCTCTGTGGTCTGGCTGACGGCACGCGTGCGCGGACATTGTTGCGGCGGCTCAATGAGATTTATGACCAATCAGGGTATGCATTCCGCGCGGAGAACCTGGCCGGTGGAATCCAACTGCTGACGCGACCGCGGTTTGCCCTGTGGCTGCAAAAGGGGGGACTCCGCGTCACCGCTCCTCGGCTCTCCTCGCC
Source organism: Pirellulales bacterium (assembly GCA_028066245.1). Taxonomy (GTDB): domain Bacteria; phylum Planctomycetota; class Planctomycetia; order Pirellulales; family S012-138; genus CALJLD01. Next base: position 58,112 of record JALCBR010000003.1, read on the forward strand.
CGCGATGGAAACATTGGCGGTTGTGGCCTACTTACAGCCGGTGCTGAGGGCTGACGTTGAAGCCATTCGAGGCGTCCAATGCGGGGAATTATTGAAGCAGCTGATGAGCCGAGATTTGGTGCGAATTAGCGGCCGTTCTGAAGAGTTAGGCCGTCCCTATTTGTACTCCACAACAAAGACGTTTCTAGCCCAGTTTGGACTGAAAAATCTGGACGATTTACCCGCCGCCGGGCATCCGCGCAAAGCGACCAGTTCTGATATACTCACACCCGCGGTCGGTGAGAATGAGGACTCCCAAGAAGTCCGAAATGCCGGAATGAGTACGGCCTCTCTGATTGCTGCTGAGTCTTCTGACTCCCAAGCTCAAACACCCCGTTGAACTTGGGCAAGAATTCGTTAGAACGATTCAACCTGCGAGCCGAGAAGTCCCGATTGTCCCTGCAAGGGATAGCTGTTTCCCCGCTCAAGTTCTACGTCATCAACGGTCAGCACGTTTATCATCCAGGAGTTCGCCGTCGTGAGAACTGTCGTGAATCCTTTGGTCGCCGCTCTTTCAGCGGAATCTTCGTCCGTGGGAAGTGAAAGCAGCATGTGGCTGGACGAGTCCCTTGCGCTGTTGTGGGACCCGCGGGCTGAAGAGGACGACGATGAGTACGAAGACGACGAGGAAGAAGACGAAGATGAATACGAGTACGAGGACGATGAAGAATACGAGGATGAAGAGTACGAAGAAGACGAGGACGATGAAGATCTCGACGAGGACGACCTGGACGACGACGAGTATGAAGATGACGAGTGGGAAGAAGTCGACGACGATGAAGACGACGAAGATGAAGACGACCTCGACGATGAAGACTTGGACGAAGACGACCTGGACGACGATGAGTACGAAGAAGACGACGAATGGGACGACGACGAGGAGGACGATGATGACTGGGACGACGAAGACGAAGATTAACTAGGGTGAATCGCGTGCTTGTCGTTCCCGTCAACGATTGGGCCCGTCAAAGTAGTTTCCATGCGCTTTCTGATACATCGCGCTGTTGCCGCAGCTGAGCGGCTTACGGATGCCCAATCTGCACCGCGAATTCTTCCTCGGTCCACCGCTGTGTGATGTGTTGAGGGCAGTTCCAATCAAAGGCCGCGATTCGATAGGTCACAAGACGTTCGATCGTCGCTTTGTAGTCCCCATCCTGTAACAGTTGGAGGAGCTCCGGCTGGTCTTCGGTGTGGGAGATTTCCGCGTACGCCATGATTTTGAGTCGCTGCCGGTTGGCGTAATCCATGAGGAAGAGAGCAACTCGATCATCATGCTTTAAGTTGCCGGTTGTGATGTACTGTCGATTGCCCCGGAAATCCGCGAACCCAAGAGTGGTGTGATTCAAGATTTTGAGAAACCCTTTTGGCCCACCGCGAAATTGCACGTATGGCCAACCTGTTTCGCTGACGCTGGCAACGTAAAAGCCATCACGTTTTGAGATGAATTCAATTTCTCGGTCGCTAAGGCGATTGTCTTCCCAGTCCATCGATTCCAGCCTCGCACCCTGCTCTCGGACACCGTATTGCTGTTGCACGGTTTTTACACTTGGCGTGAAGGTTAACTCTGGATACTTGCGAGGCATTGCGATCTCCGTAGTGTAGAGCGTTTTGAAGCGGGCATCTTCTTGAGTTGCCGACTCAAAGACCGACCTCTCAGCGCGACCTGGGTGCAACAGCCGTGGGTTACACTCGCGCACGTAGCACAACGGCTGTTTCGTTTTCCAGCATTTCCATGGTCCTTCCGCTATTTGCACCGAATCAACGGGATTGCCCCGTAAAAGCAGCGGCCGCGCCGTTCAAAGCGACGGCCGCCAAACGTACGCCCTACGAGTCAGGCTGCCAGATTGCTGATTGCCTCCTGGTAGCGTTCTTTGGGTTGTGCGCCGATTAGCTTGTCGACGACTTTGCCGTTCTTGAATAAGAGAACTGCAGGAATCGAGTGAATCTCGAACCCGCTCGGTGCGATTGGATTTTCGTCAATGTTGAGTTTTCCAACCTTTACGGTACCGTCATACTGTTTGGTCAGCTCTTCAATCGTTGGCCCCACTGCTCGGCAGGGCCCACACCACGAGGCCCAAAAATCGACCAACACAGGTTGATCACTGTCTAAAACCTCAGTCTGAAAACTTGCATCGGTGAATTCGATGGGCTGAGTCATTTCGCTGTCCTTTCAAGTTGGTGTGGAAAAGTTAAATGGGTTGGTTTCAGATTTGGTGGCGTGCTTCTCTGCCGCGTTCCGGTGTTGGATCTTCTACCACTCCGTAAATTTGGCGACCTTCATGGTCTTCTGGTAGGTATTCTGTGATGGGCAGGCCCTCAGGCGTCACGAACAACAAACAGTGGCAATACTTGAACTGCTTCATTTCGTCGCAAGCGCAAAACCACTGCCGGCTGGAATCGACTTCAGCTTGTTTGTCTGGGTAATAGTTACACGGACACAAGGGGCGCCCGAACTCGTCAACGTGCGCTGCCAGGCCAGATACAACCGCATCGGTCACGTCTTGGTTTGGGTGTCCTGACGTCCCGGACTTTTTCCGGTACTTGTCAACGTAGTTCTTCATGCGTTCGAGTGAACGCTGTGAAGGCTTCTCTTTCGTTGTCATTGTTTTTCCGCGTTGGATCGAATGGAGATGTCGGGAATTGGTCAAGCTACACGCGCAGCATTCACTGATTGGGTTGGCATGAGCAATGTGAGCAACCATCGCTGCCGAAGTACCGCAGCCTGCCGCCGTTTGCGTCGCTCTTCCGCGCTCCATGACTGTTGGATTGCGTTGATTGAGCGACGAGTCTCGCTTGCTTGTTTTCGCGCCGTTGTGGTCTTCATATGAGTTCCTCGCAGCGTCCGTGTTAGTAGGATGATGGTGAGTCAATCCTGCGTTCCGCCGTTGGGCTTAGCGGCGCGCAGGACGGGGTAGTATTCAGCAAACACGAAATCTTCGTCTGCAATGGAGTGACAGGTGTTGCAATTGGCCGTCATTGCGCCGAGCTTTCGCGACCGACATTTCGGCCAAGGAACTTGAGCATGTATTCAGCGATGAGCCTGCCATCTTCTTCAAGTGCGAAGTGGCCCGTGTCCAACAAGTGAAATTCCAAGTTGGTGAGGTCACGCTTGTACGGATGCGCGCCCTCCGCAGGGAAGATGTAGTCATTCTTGCCCCAGACAATCAGCGTGGGTGGCTGGTATTCGCGGAGATATTTTTGCCACGACGGATAGCGAGCGGGGTTGGAACCGTAGTCCAGAAACATCGCTAGCTGGATTTCCTGATTGCCGGGGCGATCAAGCAGACGTTGATTGATGTGCCAGTTGTCAGGACTGATGCGCTCGACGCTTCGGACGCCGTGGGTGTACTGCCATTTTGTCGCGTCGATGGTTAGGAGCTCTCGCAGAGCATTGGCATTCTCTTGAGATGGATCGGCCCAGTACGTACGGAGTGGCTTCCAAAAGTCACGCAGGCCTTCGTCGTATGCGTTGCCATTCTGAATGATGAGTGATTGCACACGTTCGGGATGCTTGACGGCCAGACGAAACCCGACCGGAGCTCCGTAGTCCATGAGATACAAGCTGTAGCTCTCGATGCCGATTTTGTTGGTCAGCTTCTCGATGACGGCGGCGAACGTGTCGAACGTGTATTCGAACTCGTCGACCGCCGGCATTGAGCTATTCCCATAGCCGGGATAGTCCGGTGCAATCACGTGGTATTGATCCGCAAGCTCAGGAATGAGATTGCGAAACATGTGCGACGACGTAGGAAACCCGTGCAGTAGCAAGACGGTTGGAGCGCCCTTCGGTCCTGCCTCGCGATAGAAGATCTCCAAACCATCGATTTCGACAGTCTTGTGCAGTACAACTGCGCTTGATTTCGTATCAATAGCGCTTCCATTTGATGTGGGTGGTGCGGTCTTCATCACCGGCTGTGATTCAAGCACGCGCGCACCCTCAGAGGTGCCAACCATGTGACTGCTCAACGTGAGGACGACGAGAATCCAGAGAATGAAAGGGGGCGAACTTCCGGTTGGCCGGATCATGAGAATCTCCTTGTTTGTTTTGGGTGTGTTGCGTCTTTCCGAGGAACTTGGGCAAGCAGGTCGTCTAGCTGGACACTAAGGCGGCTTTCGCCGACTGACATTGCTCACCGCAGTTCTCGGCACGCCCAGCAATCCGCTCAACGGCTTGAGCTGTGCTCATGACTTCGCTGGCCAGCATGCGGAAGTTAGTTCGGGCCGCAGCCATGCCGTCTCCCTCTGGGACTTGAGCTGCCGCAGTCGCGTCTACGACAACGCCGACAGCAAAGCCCTGCTCAATGAGTTCGCGTAGGTGACTTTCGACACAGAGATTGGCCGACATGCCGCCAAGCAGTACTTTGTCGATACCGCGTTTGCGAAGTTGCAACACAAGGTCGTTCGATTCTGGACCAAACACTTTGTGCGGGCTTGTCACGACCGTGGAACCGTCATTGATGTAGGGCTTGTATTGTTCCAGCCAGTCCGCTCCCGAGTTTTCAAAGTTAGTCAGATTGAGTGGTCCTTCGCGGTCGAACATCCGGATGTCATGCATCAGTTGTTCGAGGGCGCCCTCAAACCGCCAACCGTGATCGTGAGGATAGTAGTAATGTGGAGAAACAAAGACCGGCATTGATGCGGTCTTTGCTGCGCGGAACAGCGACTCGATGTTGTCAACCGTGCCGTTTTCGACGACGCTTTCACCAACAACGCCCCAAGCTACTCCCTCAGGGCTGAGGAAGTCATTCTGTGGATCCGTGATCACGAGAGCTGTTTGTTCGTCGATTGTGATTCCTGGCTGTGGAAGCATAACTTGGTCTCCAAAAGGGTTACGGGTTAGTTATCGATGACAGGCACTGAAGGAAAGTCGATGTCGGTTTGAGCGACGTTGTTGAGGTAATTCGCAAAGGTCACGAACACGATTTGCCCAAGGATTTCTATAACCGCTGGGTCGTCGCAACCGGCGGACCGGAGATCTTCGAGATCGTCCTCAGAGACGTTGCCGCGTTTCTCAATGACTTGGCGTGCGAAGCGAAGGACAGTCTCAAGGTGTTGGTCAGGTGAATCGCTGTTTCGCGCGTCGCGTACTGCGTCTTCCGTAAGGCCGATCGATCGCGCGACAGCGGAGTGGGAAGCGACGCAATAGTCACAGCCATTGACCTGACTCACGGTCAAAGCGACTTGCTCGCGAAGTTCCTGCGACAACTCACATTGGTCCAGAGCATTGCCTAGCCCCAAATAGGCCTGCGCGACGGAAGTTGAATGGGCCATCGTGGCGATAAAGTTGGGCACCATGCCAAGTTGTTCTTCCACATTGGCCATCAACTTCTGCGTCGCGCGAGGCGCTGATTCGAGATCGATAGGATGCAAACGGGGCATTTGAGTCACTCTCTGATCGCTTCACGTTTCGCTTTAACGCTCGCTTCAAAAGCACACGCCGTGCCAACCGCGACTGGGGAAGCGCAAGTGCATACTCACAAAACGCTTGCGGCAAGAAACGCCCCCCGGTACGTTGTCATGAGATTTCATGATTCGTGAAATCTCATGTTGCCGTTGTTGAAATCTCGTTTTGCGAATGCCGGGCGTTAAGAGTGCGAACACAAGCGATGAATCTTGAGTCGCTGCACGCCATCTCCACGATGGTCGCTAAACAGCGGAACGTCGAATCCGTATTGAAAACGGTGGTCGACTCGCTCGTGCAAAGTTCGGATCTGGCCCTTGCCCGAATTTGGCTGACGCAGCCTGGGGACATCTGCGAAACATGTGTGATGCGTTCGGAGTGCCCGAATCAGTCCCAGTGCCTTCATTTGGTTGCCAGTGCAGGTCGACCGCAAAATCCCGACAGTGGAGAGGATTGGTCGAAACTCGATGGTTTCTACCGCCGCTTTCCGTTGGGAATTCGCAAAGTCGGCGTGATCGGGCGCTCGGGCGAATCGATGAAGCTCTGCGGAAGCGTCGCTGAGGACAGAGCGTGGTTTGCCCGTGGCGACTGGTTACGACGTGAAGGCGTCCAATCGTTTTGTGGACACCCGCTGGTGTTTCGAGAGCAGATCCTTGGAGTCCTCGCGATCTTTAGCCGCTCATTCGTCAGTGATCAGGAGTTTGCCTGGCTCCGCGCGTTTGCCGATAGCGCAGCGGTGGCCATCGCGAATGCGCGGGCCTTTCAGGAAATCGAGGAACTCAAAGCCAAACTTGAGTTGGAGAATGAGTATCTACGTGAAGAAATCCGCACTGACCAAGCGTTTGGGGGGATCGTTGGAAAGAGCCTCGGCTTGAACAAAGTCCTCGAGCAAGTCGAACTTGTTGCTCCCACTGACACAAGCGTGCTCATTCTCGGTGAATCGGGCGTTGGGAAAGAACTCATTGCGCGAGCCATTCATGATCGCAGTGATCGGGCAGACCGCTCCTTGGTCAAAGTGAATTGCGCTTCAATTCCGCGCGATCTGTTCGAGAGTGAATTCTTCGGCCACGTTGAAGGCTCCTTCACAGGTGCCACCCGAGACCGCACAGGCCGATTTGAATTGGCCGACGGAGGAACCCTGTTCCTTGATGAAGTCGGCGAGATCCCCTTGGACATGCAAAGCAAGCTGCTGCGCGTGCTGCAAGATGGTGCGTTCGAGAGGATCGGTGAAGAACGAACCCGATCTGCGAATGTCCGAATTGTTGCGGCAACAAATCGCGACCTGCAAGTCGAGGTTGCGGAGAAGCGGTTTCGGCAAGACCTGTACTATCGCCTGAGCGTGTTTCCAGTCGACGTGCCTCCGTTACGGGATCGAAAAGAAGATATCCCTCAGCTTGCTTTGCACTTCTTGGAGCGCAGCTGTCGGAAACTCGGGAGTGAAAGTCCGAAACTCCGACAACGACATATCATTGAGCTACAACAGTACGATTGGCCTGGCAATATTAGGGAACTCCAGAACGTCGTCGAGCGTGCGGCAATCACGTCGCGGTCTGGGCCATTGCAATTCTTGCTGCCGAGAACCGAATCGGTGAATGAGCAGGATCACGCTTCAGATCTTGCCAACGATCACGGCGAGTTAATGACAGATGCTCAAATCAAGGACCGTGAGCGTAAGAACATTCTGGCAGTCTTGGAGCAGACTGATTGGAAGATTTCAGGATCTGGCGGCGCGGCGGAGTTTCTCGGAATCAACCCAGCAACTCTCACATCGCGGATGCGATCGATGGGAATTAGTAAACCAAAATGATGGTCCGTGCATGCGCTCGACCGTGAGGGGCATCAGCACAAGCGGCAGATCGATGAAGACTATAGGCGATGAGCCAGGAACGCACGAACGCTATATGCAGCGATGCATTGAGTTGGCGCGAACTGCCTTACAACGCGGCAATGTTCCGGTCGGCAGTATTGTCGTGTTGGAGGGATCGATCGTTGGTGAAGGATTCGAAACCTTGCCAGCCAGCAACGACATCCTAGGGCACGCAGAGGTTATCGCCTGCGGGGATGCGGTCGCTCGAACCGGTAGCAAATCGCTGGTGGGAGCAAGTCTCTACTCAACCGCCGAACCTTGCTTTATGTGTTCATACCTCATTCGTGAATATGAGATTGGCCAAGTGGTATACGCTATCGATTCGCCCGGCATCGGCGGTGCGACTTCAAATCATCCCATCCTGACGGACGTGTCCATTGCGAATTGGGGTCCGGCACCCAATATCGTGGCCGGTATTCTTCGGGAAGAATGCCAATTACTGCGGTCCTCCACTACGCGTCAATAAATCACTCTCGTAGAAACAGGGTCAGTGGACCGTTGAGTGTCGTCTGGTACGGACTCGATTCCATGCTCACAGGTGTTCACGATCTCGTGCTAGGCGCTCCCATTGCTCGTCTGTCAACACACGTCGGGCTTTCTGACCATCCTCAGCTCCTTGAGTCCATAAAAAAGATTGTTCCGTCGCCGATTTGCCAATTCATAGCAAGAGACGTTTTGAAACGGTCTCTAGGGGGTTGGGCCTCTGTCTACGCACGGGCAGATCCGACGAAAATCTCACGTGGGTTGGACTCTTCCCCATCGCACACAGCCGGTACGATCGACGGATGCAAGCCGGCATCGCTGAGAGCTTTCATCCATTGCGGACGCGTGAACAAACCCTCGACATGGCGTTCTTGAACAACTCTCGGCACCCCCGTGCCTTCACGCATCACATATGTGTAGTCGACGGTATACGTTGTGTCCGCAGCATCCGGATCCCATGTCCATTCCAAGTAGCGCAGGCTGCGTGTCACACCATCATGTCCGCCGCAATCCGTTGACGGCCTGAAATTCTCTTTCAGGTGATCAGGGACAAACAGGATGGCCCCGCCAGGTCGGCAATGCAGTGCGGCCGTTTGTACTGCATTGCGCAACTCGGCTTCGCATGTCATATAGCAGATGGCATCATGGACGAACACACAGTCGAACTTTCGATTAAGTCTCACCGTACGCATGTCGCCTTCCACATGCTCGCAGTCGGGGTTCAATTGGCGACTGACGGCCAACATCTGAGGTGAGCGGTCAACTAGCGTCGACGCGAATCGCTTCTTCAGGTAATAGGCGTTGTTACCGCCACCGCTGCCAAGCTCTAGCATCGTTTCTGCACGCCCTTGGCAGGCTTGCACCAGCAAAGATTCAAAGAATGTTGCCTCTTGTTCGTACTCCCAATGCGGAGACAACAGCGGCCACCATTCCGCCAGTTCAGTGTAGAGCAACGCCTGTTCATTCATGATCCGTCCCCAACTTTCTGCGACGCATACGTTAACCCGGTATGGCGGACACTGCCTAGGAATTGGCTGCAAGATTGAGGCAGTCTTGACCTTCCTGACACAAGTCGCAGCGTCGTTGTGGATCTTGTTGGCGAGAGAGACAGGTCTCGATGCGCTCGTTGATGATGGTTGCCATCAGGGGATGAGGGCCTAATGGAGCCGTGACGATGAAGGGAACTTGTGGAAAACTGGCGGCGGCTTCTCTGGCCAAACGGGGGATATCGTCCCTCCAGTGCCGCCCTGGTCCAAGAAAGTATGGAAAAACGATGACGCTCTTTGCGCCGCGGTCAACGCAAGCGCCAAATGCCTCTGCGATGCTGGGAGAGGCCAGTTCCATGTGCGCAGGTTCAACGATTGAATAGCCCGACTGCTTGCCAGCGATGTCCGCGAAAATACGAACGACCTCTTCAAGTTGGCGGTTGCTTTCTGCCATGCGCGAACCGTGGTCAACCAGAATGACGCCAATGGGCTGCGGCAGTTGAGGCATGGTCACTCCACCACCTTCATTCATGGTTCTGGCGGTCAAGCTGCGGGAATTTGAACTTTGCAGCGGGGGTTCGAGCAGTGCGCATGATCTCGGCCATTTTGGCGACAACATAAATGACCACGGCGCAGACCGCCACGAGATTCCAGGCAGCAACGCCATTGAATAGTCTGGACATCGCAGACTCCTGGAGTTTAACTCGAAGAGGAAACGTGGCTCAGAAGGCCCTCGAACGCTCCCAACGCGCTCGTTATTTCGACCGCATCGAGTCTAAGCTCGGCTTGTGGGGGACGCAATTTGCCGACTGGAGTTTCGTGCCGAATCGAGGCTGGCGGGAGGCACTCCGGCGACCTTGTCCCGAACCCCTATTATGCTACGATCCGAGCACCTTGATTGCCCACGCCAGCCAGATCCGCGCGATGCTGCGTTATCTCGGCGATCCGAGAGCCAATTTGCCGGTGCGGCTTTCTTACATATCACGTCCAACTTGACAACTTGGTTCTCGCTAGACGAATTGAAGAAGGCGTTGATCTATGCCGACCCTTGGGTTCTTGATTGACAATCGCAAATGCATTGGGTGTCACGCTTGTACGGTGGCCTGCAAAAGCGAGCACGAAGTTCCCCTCGGCGTCGATCGTACTTGGGTGAAATACATCGAGAAGGGCGCTTTCCCCAACAATCGCCGCATGTTCACTGTGATGCGGTGTAACCATTGCGATCACTCACCCTGTACAACGATTTGCCCCGTCACGGCTTTGTACCGCAGGGATGACGGCGTTGTTGATTTTAACAATGATCGGTGTATCGGCTGTAAAGCGTGCATGCAAGCATGCCCTTATGACGCCCTCTACATTGATCCCGCCACGAGCACCGCAGCCAAGTGTAACTTCTGCACCCATCGACTGGACGCTGGCTTGGAGCCAAGTTGCGTTGCCGTTTGTCCTGAACAAGCTATCGTCATTGGCGATCTTGACGATCCCGGCAGCAAGATCTCACAGCTCATCGAACGGCATCCCGTGCAAGTGCGTAAGCCGGAAAAGGGCACCAAGCCCAAGCTTTGCTATATCGAAGCGGACGAGGCTGCCCTTGTTCCTTCACGAACGGAACCGGACCGACAGTTCATTTGGAGCCGTGGTGATGCCGCGACGAACGGTCACTCGGCGAACACACTCAATGTTGATCAGTCTGGTCATGATTCTCAATTGCCGATTATCACCGCACCGCCAGAACCCAGTCGCGTCTATGACGTAAGGCCTCGCCCGCCAGCCTGGGGTTGGGAAGTCGTGGCTTACACATGGACGAAGGCAATCGCAGCAGGATCATTCTTGGCTGTGGGCGCGGCCCGATTGTTTGGCTCCGAAGAGATGGCCGCGGCGATGTCCGTATGGATGGGGATCGTGGCCATTGTTTTTCTGCTGGCGACCACGGCGCTCTTGATTGCTGATTTGAAACAACCCAAGCGTTTCTTATACGTGCTGCTTCGTCCTCAATGGAAATCCTGGCTGGTACGCGGGGCTTATGCGTTGGTCAGCTATGGCGGCATCCTCACGATCTGGCTTGTTGCCCGGTTGGTGGGCGCGGATGGGCTTGCCGATGCGTTGCTGTGGCCGGGATCTGTGTTGGCTGTACTTTCGGCCGTCTACACAGCATTTCTCTTCGCCCAAGCCAAAGGTCGGGACCTGTGGCAAAATCCACTGCTGAGTCTTCATCTGTTGGCACACGCGTTGTTGGCTGGCGGAGCCATCTGGTTGCTCTTCCTGGCTGCCACCTCGAACGAAGGGACAGTCTTGGCCAGTCGGCTGGTCATCGGCACATTGGTTTTCAGCTTGGTGACGCTCCTGGCGGAGATCATGACTGCTCATCCAACGGCTGACGCCCGCAAGGCCATGAAGATGATCATCGGGCAAGAATACGGCATTCAGTTTTGGGTGGCGGGTGTCTGTTGTGGGCATGTTTTGCCGCTCGTTTTGCTATGGCTCGGCGGTGGCTGGGCATTGACTTTGGCAGCGCTGCTCGTCTTAAGCGGAATTTTTGCGGTTGAACGCTTATGGATCTTGGCTCCGCAGAGGATTCCCTTGAGCTAGCTGCAAATCATACGTCGAACGACCGAAACCAGCCTGCGCGCGAGACCGACTTCTCGTGTGCAGGACAATTTGTGCAGGACAAATCCGTGTCAAAGAATATCGGCTTGATCGAACGTTGGGCGACGAACTTGGGGATTATCCCCAGCGCGCCCCCCAGGAAAGAAGCCTGCAACACCGCAGAGTTGGTTAGCGCGCCGCCACCGGATCAGTGGGAAGACTGGAGCGAAGTCGAAACGACAGGCTGGCCTGGCACCAAGACCGTGCGCCATTATGACCTGATCCCCACCACTTGCTTCAATTGCGAATCCGCCTGTGGCTTGATTGCCTATGTGGATAAAGAGACGCACAAGATCCGCAAGTTTGAAGGCAATCCCGTGCATCCCGCCAGCCGGGGACGTCTCTGCGCCAAAGGTCCCGCCACAATCAATCAAATCAATGATCCGGACCGAATTCTGCATCCGCTCAAACGTGTGGGAAAACGGGGCGAGGGAAAGTGGGAGCAAATCAGTTGGGCGGACGCCCTGGAGATGGTCGCTGGGCGAATTCGTACGGCACTGGAAGAAGAGCGCCGCAATGAGATCGTCTATCACGTTGGACGTCCCGGCGCAGAAGGCTACGTGGACCGAGTACTAAAAGCTTGGGGCATTGACGGGCACAACAGCCACACCAACATCTGCTCGTCCGGCGCCAGGCTTGGCTATGCCCTTTGGCACGGCTATGACCGCCCCAGCCCTGACCATGCCAACGCAGAATTCATTTTGTTGATCTCCGCCCACCTGGAATCCGGGCACTACTTCAATCCGCACGCCCAGCGAATCATCGAAGGGAAACTCTCAGGCGCAAAGTTGGCCGTCATTGATCCCAGGCTCTCTAACACGGCGTCCATGGCCGATTACTGGATGCCAACTCGTCCGGGGTCCGAAGCCGCGTTGTTGTTGGCAATCGCGCGGGTGATTCTTGTCGAAGGACTCTACGACAACGAGTTTCTCCAACGGTGGACAAATTGGGAGGCGTTTTTGCGGGCGAAACACCCCACTCGGCCGGTCGAGTTCGCGCAGTTCATCGAGGCATTGATTGGAGACTATGCGGAGTTCACTCCGGAGTTCGCCTTTGATGAATGCGGGATTCCTGCCGAGACCGTGGTGGAAGTCGCTCGACGGATTGGCCGCGCGGGCCATCGCTTTGCTGCGCACAACTGGCGCGGCCCCTCCAGCGCGCATTTGGGAGGCTGGCAAGTCGCTCGCTGCCTGCATTTCTTGAGCGTGCTCGTCGGAGCGGTCGGAACCGAAGGTGGCACAAACCCCAACTCATGGACAAAGTACAAACCCAAGCTGTTTGACAATCCGCCACATCCGGATGTGTGGAACGAGTTGCACTTCCCGCTGGAATATCCACTCACGCATTACGAGTTGAGCTTCCTCTTGCCGCATTTCCTCAAAGAAGGCCGCGGTAAGCTAGACGTTTATTTCACGCGCGTCTTCAACCCAGTTTGGACATATCCAGACGGGTTCAGTTGGATGGAGATGCTCTGCGACGAAGAAAAGGTTGGGCTGCACGTTACGCTCACGCCCACTTGGAATGAGACGGCCTATTTCGCGGATCTTGTCTTGCCGATGGGGCACTCCGCCGAGCGGCACGACATCAACAGCTATGCCACGCACGACGGCATGTGGATCGGGTTTCGGCAACCGGTGCTGCGCGTGGCCAAAGAACGAGCAGGCGAGAAGCTTGAGTTCACGCACGAAGCAAATCCCGGCCAAGTCTGGGAGGAGGATGAATTCTGGAACGAGCTGTCCTGGCAGATCGATTCCACCGGCAAGCTCGGCATCCGCAAGCACTTTGAAAGCCCCTACCGGCCCGGAAAAAAGATCACCATTGACGAATATTACCGCCACATCTTTGAGAATGTGCCCGGCCTTCCGGAGGCGGCAGAAAAAGAAGCAATGACGCCGCTGGCCTACATGCGGAAGTATGGAGCTTTTCAAATCTCGTCCGGCAATTTCAAGCGACATGAGCGACCCATCGAAAACGATGCCGCCGAGATCAAGGTCGATGAGAATACTCGTGTCGCTTCGCGTAACGGCACGGCCATCGGAATCGAACAAGACGGAAAACTGGTGGAGGGATTCCCCACACCCTCGCGCAAGCAAGAGATCTACTCGCAAACAATGGTTGATTGGGGTTGGCCGGAATATTCTATCCCCGGATACATCAAGAGCCACGTGGACTGGCGCGGCCTGAACTTGAAAGAGGGCGAGTTCTGCCTGTTGCCAACCTTCCGGCTGCCAACGTTGATCCACAGCCGCAGCGGTTCCGCAAAGTGGCTCAACGAGATCGCGCAGTGTAATCCCATCTGGCTGCACCCGTCGGACGGCCAACGGTTGGGTATCGCTGACGGCTCGCTCGCCCGGGTGACAACGGATATCGGCTACTTCGTTGATCGCGTCTGGCTGACGGAATCGATTCGGCCAGGCGTTGTCGCCTGTTCCCACCACTTGGGTCGTTGGCGGAGAGAGCAAGACGCGGATGGAAACCGCTTTAGCGCCAACATCGTGCAGATTTCACAACTGGAGTCCGGCAAATGGCGCATCAGGCAGCAGCAAGGACCTAAGCCGTTTGCGAGCAATGACCCTGACTCGGCCCGCATTTGGTGGAGGGAAGGGGGAGTTCCACAAAACCTCACACATGCCGTTCACCCTGATCCCCTCAGTGGGATGCACTGTTGGCATCAACGGGCGACAGTCGAACCGGCACACGCTGATGATTGTTATGGCGATGTGTTTGTTGACACCGACAAGTCACACGAGGTCTACAAGCAATGGTTGACCAAAACCCGCGGCGGGCCGGGCCCAGGCGGACTGCGGCGACCCTTGTGGATGAATCGACCGTTGAGGCCGACGACGGAGCAGTTCTACGTGAGTCAGTCAAAACCGGAGTGATGTCCATACTCCTGGGTGACATCAAGAGACATCAACCACGACGGGGCCCAGCACATCTTGCCTGGGCTGAACGCCAAGTCCCGGCGAATTGCTTGCTCGCATAAAACCTTGCTCGCGCTGGGGAGCTCCTTCCGCCGTGCTGACGGTGACGTAGCTGTTGAAGTCCGTGCTGGTGAAGCGGAACTCTTCTGGCGTGCTGTGGGCGAGGTGTGCGATGGCGGCGGTTGTGATATCGCCGCCCCAACTGTCTTCGATCGTCATCGCGATGCCCATCGAGACACACAGGTCGCGAGCCAAAGCTGTCTTCGTCAATCCTCCCAGCTTGCTGATCTTGAGGTTGACCACATCCATGGCGAGATCAGCCTTTGCCCGCAGCAGCATTTCCAGGCTGTCGATGTTTTCATCCAGAACGAAGGGATGATTCGTGTTTCGCCTGACGGCCAGACATTCCTCGTATGTCAGGCAGGGTTGTTCGATGTAAACATCGAGATCACGCACCCCCCGCACAACGCGCATTGCTTCATGCTGGGTCCAGCCAGTGTTGGCGTCAGCTACAAGCCGGCATGGCGCAGGCAAGATCTCCCGAGCAGCACGGATTCGTTCGATATCCGTATCAGGGTCTCCGCCAACTTTGAGTTGAAAGCGTGTGTAGCCTTCGTCTCGATAGCCAGCAACGTTCTGTACCATGACGTCCGGGGGAGTTTGAGAAATGGCACGATACAGCCGAACGCTTTCACCAAACCGGCCGCCCAACAATGTGCAGACCGGGAGTCCCGTCGCTTGCCCCAAAATATCCCAGCATGCGATGTCGATTCCTGACTTTACGTAAGGATGTCCCTTGAGCGCCGCGTCCATGCCGTGGTTGAGCTTGGCCGTTTCTCGTGGATCAAGACCCAGCAGGTGTGGGGCCAACTCCCGTAGACCCGCCCGGACACCATCAGCGTAGGCCGGCAAGTAAAATGGTCCCAGCGGACAGACTTCACCGTAGCCAACCAAACCGGTGTCCGTCTCGACACCGACGACTGTGCTGTCGAACACGGAGACAGATTTGCCGCCAGACCATTTGTAGCTGTCCTCTTTGAGAGGCAACTCAACGCGATGGGCGAAGATGCGACGAATTTTCATGAGTTTTGCCGACTCTAACGCGGTGCAAAATGTTTGACAACAAAGGGAAACGTGACGCACGGGCTCGGATACAAAAGGTCCACTGTGATCATAAGCAAGCTGTCGTGCGCCGCCAGTGCGCGCCGTCCCAACAACAATCTTTGGCAATTTGGACGCGCCAACTCCGCTCTCGCTGACAATCCCCCTCTATTCTCCAACGGGTATCCTGACGCCTGTTCTAATCGCAGCCCAGCGGTAGAATGGCCGTCTGACGATAAACCTGCGGCGACTCAATTCGCCCGCAGCCAGGGATCTTCAACGATGATTGACAAGCGAGTCGACACAATTGCCGAAGCGGTGGCTGGCATTGCCGATGGCGCCACAGTGATGATCGGCGGGTTTGGCGAAGCCGGCAGCCCCATCGAGTTGATCCATGCGCTGATCGATCTGGGACCGAAAGACCTCACCGTCATCAACAACAACACCGGCAGCGGGCATGTCGGGCTGGCGGCGTTGATCGCCGCTGGCCAGGTCGCCAAGATGATCTGTTCTTATCCGCGTTCACTCAACTCAAAGGTCTTTCCGGAACTCTATCGCGCTGGAAAGATCGAGTTGGAACTGGTTCCTCAAGGCACACTAGCGGAGCGAATCCGCGCTGGCGGGGCTGGCATTCCCGCGTTCTACACGCGAACATCCATCAACACGCCGCTAGCGGATGGCAAGAAAGTCCGCACGTTCGCCGGCAAAGAGCATGTCCTCGAATTCGGACTCACCGCAGATTTTGCGTTGGTCAAATGCCAGACCGCGGATCGATACGGCAACCTGCTGTTTAACAAGACGGCACGGAACTATAGCCCCATCATGTGCACGGCTGCCGAAGTCACGGTGGTGCAAGCGCGGAACATCGTCGAGGTGGGGCAGATTGATCCGGAATGTGTTGTCACACCCGGCATTTTCGTCAATCGATTGTTCAACGTGCCTGACCCGGTGGTCGAGTCCGAATTGGTCAAAGCGGGAACACAGTATCCATGAGCAAGCCTGGGGACAATCCGCGGGGTTGGTCGCGTGAGGAAATGGCGCAGCGAACGGCGCTCGACATCCCCGATGGCGCCTATGTCAACTTGGGAATTGGCATCCCTGAGATGGTCGCTCAATTCATCCCGGCCGGGCGTGAAGTCATTTACCATACGGAAAACGGATTGCTCGGTATGGGGCCAGAGCCATCGCCGGACAACGCCGATCCGGAATTGATCAATGCGGGGAAGAAAATGGTCACCGCAGTGCCAGGCGCGGCCTTCTTCCACCATGCGGATAGTTTCGTGATGATTCGCGGCGGCCACATTGACTTGTGTGTGCTGGGCGCTTTGCAGGTTTCACAACAGGGCGATTTGGCCAATTGGTCAACGGGAGCGCCTGACGCCATCCCGGCAGTCGGCGGAGCCATGGACCTTGTCGCCGGCGTCAAGAAGATTGCCGTGATTACTCAGCACACGACCAAGGACGGTCACCCCAAGCTTGTGCAAGCCTGCACGTATCCATTGACGGGGAAAGCGGTCGTTAACCGGATCTACACAAACCTGGCCGTGGTTGACGTTGAGGATGCCGGGTTCGTGGTTGCAGAGTTGGCGCCTGGCGTCGATTTTGATTTCGTTCGTGACCGGACGGAAGCGCCGATTAAGATGCGGTCATCGTCGTAAAGCCGCCGGCCGCGCCCAGACCCAACGTTCTTTTGGTTCGCATGTGTTGGTTTCCACGTTGTCATCGTTGTCGGTCACAGCGTGGCGACGCACCCGACCGTAACACCATCCCAAAACAAACGAGCGGAGATGAACGCGGACGCCAGTGACAAGAGCGAGATTCCCAGCGCCCGGTTGTATGCGCGGGCGAAGCAGGTGCTGCCCGGTGGGGTAAGCCGGAACACCGTGTTTCGCCGGCCGCACCCTGTCTATGCCGTACGTGGGAACGGATGCCGCGTGACTGACCTGGAAGACGTGGAGCGAATCGACTTTTCCAACAACATGGCCTCGCTGATTCATGGCCACGCCCATCCGGCAATTGTCAGCGCCGTCTCGGAACAATTGCAGCGAGGTTCCGCGTTTGCCCTCGGGACTGAAGCCGAAGTCATCTTTGCCGAACAGTTGTGCGCTCGGGCTCCTGGGTTTGAGAAAATCCGCTTCGTCAACTCCGGAACGGAAGCCGTGATGACGGCGCTGAAAGCCGCTCGGGCGTTCACGGACCGGCCCAAGATCGCCAAGGTTGAAGGCGCTTACCACGGTGCATACGATTACGCAGAGGTCAGCCAAACAGCAAAGCCGGCAAATTGGGGTGATCCTCAAAACCCCGCCTGCGTTCCCGTCGCCAAAGGCACGCCTGCGGGCGCGCTCAAGGACGTGGTCGTTCTCCCTTTCAACAATCCAGATTGTGCCCTGGAACTGCTCAATCAGCACGCTGACGAAATCGCTTGTGTGTTGATCGACCCTTTGCCGCACCGGGTGGGCTTTATCTGGGCTGAAGATGAGTTCGTCACCGTGCTGCATGAATGGACGCGCCAACATGGGGCCTTGTTGGTCTTTGACGAGGTCATCACGTTCCGATGCAACTTTTCCGGCGCCCAACAACGGTACAGCGTGCGTCCCGATTTGACCGCCTTGGGCAAAATGATTGGGGGAGGGTTCCCCGTTGGCGCCGTCGCTGGGCGGGATGACGTGATGTGCGTACTTGACCCCACCCGCGATGATCTTCCCTATCCTCACTCAGGGACGTTTTCAGCCAATCCGATCTCAATGGTCGCTGGCAGTGTTGCCATGCAACTGTTCGATCAAGACGCGATCGATCAAGTCAACGCACTGGGTGACTCA
Source organism: Pirellulales bacterium (assembly GCA_028066245.1). Taxonomy (GTDB): domain Bacteria; phylum Planctomycetota; class Planctomycetia; order Pirellulales; family S012-138; genus CALJLD01. Next base: position 76,378 of record JALCBR010000003.1, read on the forward strand.
TTGCGGCAGCGAATGACTGAAGCGATCCGTTCAATCAATGCAGATGCTTGCGTCACTGGCGATGCCTCTCTGTTTCGTCTTCATCTCAAGCCACAACCGCCCACTGACTTCCGCTCGTGCTACGCTGGGCCGGACGAGGCTCGTCAGCTTCGCGTACTGGTCGATCACTTGTTCGACAACGGCGTAACTGTGATCAACACATGCTCAGGCGCTCTTTCCACGCCAATGACCGAACGTGACATCGACCACCTGGTTGATGTCGTTAAGAGCGGGCTCGCACGAGTGAAGTCGCTGGCCAACGAGTCAACGATCTGAAAACTGACGGGCGATCACTGGGAAACATGATGCGAGATGTCTATATCTGCGACGGGACGCGAACGCCGATTGGCCGCTATGGTGGCGGGCTCTCCTCGATTCGTACAGATGACCTGGCCGCCATCCCCATTCGAGCGCTGATCGAACGGAATGACTCAATCGATTGGACGCAATCAGATGACGTGATCCTTGGCTGCGCCAACCAAGCTGGCGAAGACAACCGCAACGTCGCCCGGATGGCGCTGTTGCTGGCCGGACTCCCGGAGCAGGTTCCCGGCGTTACCGTCAACAGGCTGTGTGCGTCGGGCTTGGACGCAATCGCGACTGCCGCGCGAACCATCGCCACGGGCGAGGCCAACCTGGTGATTGCCGGCGGTGTCGAGAGCATGTCACGGGCTCCCTGGGTGATGGGAAAGCCAAAGGACGCCTTCTCGCGCGCTCCTGAGGTTTTCGACACGACGCTTGGCTGGCGGTTTGTGAACCCCAAGTTGCAGCAAGAATACGGCGTGGACTCCATGGCGGAAACAGCCGAAAACCTCGCCGACGAGCGGAAAATCTCGCGGGAAGATCAGGACCGTTTCGCCCTGTGGAGTCAAACCAAAGCCGCGGACGCGCAGCAAGCGGGCCACCTGTCAGGCGAGATCACCCCGGTGGCCGTTCCGCAACGTAAGGGAGACCCCATCACGTTTGACACCGATGAACATCCCCGTCTCAGCTCATTGGAACAACTGGCGAAATTGAGGACGCCGTTCCGAGATCCTGGCACGGTCACGGCTGGAAACGCTTCGGGGATTAACGATGGCGCCGCCGCGCTCCTGTTAGCATCCCAACAAGCGGTCGAGCAATTCTCTTTGCAGCCCCAAGCTCGCTATTTAGGTGCCGCGGTCGCTGGAGTGCCGCCGCGGATCATGGGGATTGGCCCAGTCCCAGCAACGCAAAAACTCCTAGCTCGACTTGGCCTGCAATTATCCGAGTTCGACATTATCGAACTCAATGAAGCGTTTGCCGTTCAATCGTTGGCTTGCACTCGCGAGCTTGGGCTGGCGGACGATGACCCGCGGGTCAATCCGTGGGGGGGGGCGATTGCGTTGGGACACCCCTTGGGGATGAGCGGCGCCCGGTTGGCGTTGACCGCTTTGCGGCAACTTCACACGTCAAATCACACAAGAGCGTTATGCACGATGTGTGTCGGCGTCGGCCAAGGAATGGCGCTGGCGCTGGAACGCTGCGGCTAACAGGTTGTTGAGAACGTCGCTGCCAAACGCCATCGTGAGTGACGTTTTTCAACCTGAGCTAAGTACGAGGGGTAAGTCTCGTACGACTCCAATCGCGTCACGATTCGGAATCCCGCTCCGGGAGTCACCGCCTGTCAGCGATCAATCTTGCGAGATCAACTTGGAATCCGGATACAAGCCGGCTTCATCATAGATCACGCGGTCGGCATACCCGTCAAACCAAAGGGCGTCTGGGTTACGTCCGACGATGGTCACCTTGCCGCGGTCCGGAGCATCTTCCACGCTGCGGAGCAATTTGAAGATCACCACTCCGTTTTCCGCGCCGCGCAGCCCTGGGATGGGTTTGTTGGTTACGGAGTTGACTTCTGTCTTTCCTTTGTAGTGCGTGATGGAAAGCCGGGCGTGAGCTTCAACGCCGGAGAGTCCCTTTTGAGAATCATTGAGAATCTGCCACGTGGTTTCGATCGGCACGTTGAACGCTTTGTATCCGACGATATCTCGTCCGCAGAAGAAGTAGTGATTTTCCACGCGGTTGCGCTTCAATTCACGTTGCATGATCCGCAAGGCGTCTGGATCATCATTGATCCCTTTGATGATGGGCGATTGATTGTCAATGTTGACCCAATCGCAGGCGGCCAAACGCTTCACACTGCGCTCCGTTTGCTCGACCCAAACAAAGCCGCCTTCAGGGTGCTCGATGAACTGGCCGTTCTCATCCTTTTGCAGGAATTCATCGGGATGGTTGAAGTGGACCATGAAGCGCAGCGCCGTCCTGGGATACGACTCATGGAACTTGTGCATCATGTCGAAGAAGGCATCATCAAAGCGTCCGGGAAAGAACGCCAGTTCTTTGGTGCCAATCCGAATGGAATCAATGCCGGCGTCTGAAAGCGCGGCCCACCAGGAGGCCATCTTTCGGTTGGTCAGCACCATCGGATCGCCACCAGACATCAAGATTTCGCGCAGCCGTTCGCGTCCGGTTTCCGGATGCCTGCCGCCGTTGGATTCCACTTCTCGGTTGTGATTGCGGATGTACTCAACAACCTCAGGGATCTGGGCAAGCCCCTTAGGTGCGACAGTGCCGTCAGGACGAGTCACCTCTTTTCTGGCGATCAATTCTTCCCGATAGCAAAATCGACAATGCGCGGAACAGGTGGAAACCACATAGAGCAGCGCTAACTCATACTTGTGGATCATCCCTTCGATCGGGCTGTAATCCATCTGGTTGCCCGGGTCAGGCGCTCCTTGCATATCGAGCGTCTCGTTGGGATCCGCCTTGACCAGTTTCTGGATTGGTTTGCTCCGCTTGGCGAGCTGCAAGTAATGCTCGGTGATCTTGACCGGCATCCGAGCTTCCACGTCGCGCTCGGATCCTTTGACGCCTTCCAATGCAATCAGCTCATCAGCCGAATAGAGTGATTGCAGATCTGTGGGGGCTTCACCTTTGACGAGTTTCGTCAGCCCGGCCGTGATCTGGCGGTCGTATTTCTCTGGACCCAACGAATCAACGAGTGACTGAGCTTTGGTCGTGGGAGCGTAGCTTTCTGCGATCGACATCGGTTCTTTCGAGCAAGCGGAAACCCGCCAGGCCCTGTGGGCTGGCTGAGCGATAGTCCCCCATGGCAAGCGAAATCTCACCGGGGGGAGATATACAGTCTAGTTTGGCCGGAAAAGCGCGTGGTCGCAACCGAGGTTGAGCCCGAATCTGGCCATAAAACGCAAGTAAATAACGGATTTTGTCACCTGCCAACTGTGACAACAGCCCACGTGCGGAGTCTTACCGCCTGCGGCGACTTTAAGCGGCCATCATCATTCCTCTTCTCGCAGTGCGCGTGGATCGAGCTTGCCATCCATAATGCCATCCAAGAAGTCCATCTCATCAACGACGCTGCGAAACTCTTCTTTGCTGAAAACGCCTTTGCGTACGCAAACCTCCAGCAACGTGTGGATGACCAATACCGCCCTGGCGAGTTCCTCTTCCAATGCATCGACGCGTTCGGCAGTTTTGGAGTGCGTATTTCTCTCTTGCTGAACGAGCGCGTTGACGGCGGTATTGAGTTTGTCGATCTGGCTCGTTTGCCAGTAGTCGTGCATAAAGTGTTTGGACCAATCCATGTTAGCCTCGGGGGGTGCGTCGTTAGGTCGCTTAGGCATAGCTATTCTGGGTCAACGATTGTCAGGGAAACGGAGATTGGCCGGACATCACCAGCTGGCGACAATCGCACGTTCTTTCCGTAACTCGACTCTGAGAAATCATATTCAACGGTCGATCTGGCTCTGGGGCAGACTTCGTTATAATGCAGCCCAACGCACGCTGGCAAAGACTCAGTCCCAGTTCGTTCGGCTGTAACTCCGTTGAGAACCAATCCGATGACCGAAAAAACTATCTTCAAAAAGATTATCGACCGGGAGGTTCCCGCGGACATCTTGTTTGAAGATGATCACTGCCTGGCATTTCGCGATGTTTCTCCGCAAGCGCCGACGCACGTGCTGGTGATCCCCAAGGAAGAGATCGAATCGCTCGCCCACGCGGAGGACCACCACAAGGAACTGCTTGGGCACATACTGCTTGTTATCCGAGATCTGGCCAAGAAGCTCGGCCTGGAGAAAGGCTATCGCTTGGTGGCCAACACCGGATCTGACGGAGGCCAAACTGTGTTCCATTTGCATTTTCACCTGATGGGAAAACGCAAATTAGACTGGCCGCCAGGTTGATGGTTGCGATTTGCTCGCGCGTCAGCGCGGCTCGGGAAGTTGGCGATTGGTTCAACCAGACGGCGTCGTACGCTTGGCAGGGATGCCATCAGTGACAATCGGCAAGCCCAAAAATGGGGGCGTCCGGGCGCTGGCGCGCCCGTTGGCACCCCTGTCGGATCAGACCCTGGCGCACCTGTTGGAAACACTCTTGGCGCGCCTGTTAGAACTTCGAAGAAATCCACTCGCCAGAGGGGGCGGAAAATCGCTTGACCTGAACCAAGCTTGATGGCAAACGCTAGCCGGGCTGTTCCCCGGAACGGATGGCGATCTTCTGCCGCTTGGCACCGGCGTGCTTTTTCAGTCGTACGGTCAACACGCCATTTTTGAATTCCGCGTCAGCTGATTCGCTATCCACCGCGCATGGCAGCGGAATGCTGCGACGAAACGAACCGTAGCGGCTTTCCTTGCGATAGAACTCCCCTTCTGACTCTTCGTGCGTTTCGATCTTCTCGCCGGAGAGCGTGATGGTATTCTCTGCAAGGCTCAAGTCGATCTTGTCTGGCTCCACGCCCGGTAGCTCCGCACGTACGATCACCTCCTCATCCTTCTCCGCTACATCGACGGATGGATGCATAGCACCGGAAAACGGCCTGGTCATAAAGCCCAACGGGCTGTCAACAAACTGATCGAACACCCGATCAAACTCCTGGCGCATGTCCGACCAAGGGGAAATGGAATGGCTCTTGCCGCCATCATCTTGCTTATTGCTCCAGCGAATCAGGCTCATTGCGTTTCTCCTTTTGTAGTTCTATTCCAGCGGTTGCTGGCCGCGCTCCGCGAAGAATAGCGCCTGGGAAATTATCGCATCTTCCAGGGAGAGCCGCCATCAAATTGTGGAACTGCCCTATCCCCTAAGCTTGTCAGTTTACATTGACGGCAATCTTGCGCGGCTTGTGCGATTCGGCCTTGGGTAGATTCAGGATCAACACACCATCGCGATAGTCCGCCGAAATCTTTGCCGCATCGATCTTCTCGCTTACCCGGAACGTGCGGTGAAATCCGCCAACGCCGTACTCGTTGAGCGAATATTCCGTGCCTTCAGGCTGTCGCGGAGCCGCTTTGCCGTTGATGGTCAACGTCCCTTCTTGAAAGTTGATATCGATCGCGTCTTCGGGCACGCCTGGCATATCGGCATACAGTACGAGTTGATCTTCACGCTCGATGATATCTACGTTCGGACGAAAGACTGGACCGCTGTGTGTCGATTCCGTTGCCGTGGTGTTTTCACTTGCTTGTTTGGTGGAAGTTGTCATGGTTCTCTCTCTTTCTACGCGGTGTGACTCTTGTCTGCGTTGAATGATTTGTGTGTGCGTGATGAGGATGCGAAGGTCGCGCCCTCTCATCTGCATAACGCTCAACCGGCGTTGACCGTGATCTTACGCGGCTTGGCTGCTTCCGCCTTGGGAAGGCGAATCTCCAAGACGCCGTTCTCCAGTCGTGCTTCAATCTTGGCGGTGTCAACATCGACTGGTAGCCGCAATCGGCGAACGAAAGAACCCGTCCCACGCTCTTGCCGGTGGTAGGATTCGCCTTGTTGCTTGATGTCGGGGCGATGCCCCTTGATCGTCAGTTCACCGCCGACAATCTCTAGTTCCAAATCATCCTGCGAAAGTCCCGGCAGCTCCGCTTCAATGAACAGCGCGTCTCCCGTTTCCCAGACGTTAAGCGCCGGAAAGGAAGCCCCAAACGCGCCGCTGGAAACGCGTGACACATCTCGCCAAACTTGGTCCACTTCATCCCGCAGCTTGCGAAATGCATCTGTGCCAATACGAGTCCCAAACATCGCTCTCCTCCATCATCTTGTTGTGTTGTGAGCGCACGGATAGTGCGCGCTCATGGTCAATTAATCTCAAAGCGTTCCACACAGCAGAGAAGCAAAACGCGTGCCGAATTTCCAAGCCATTGCGACAAAGGGGTTTGTGCACAAACGCTTGGAAAGCGGTCAGGTGATGGTTTATCGAACTGTCAGAATGGCAGTTCGCACGTTACGATTTTAATGCCATATCGGATTCGCTCGCGAGCCAGCAGTTGACCGCGTCAGATGTTCCAACATGACGAATCCGCGGCCAGCAGATAAGTCGCCGTTCCTCAAAACAGTCAGGCTTTGAAGGACCTACTGCTGATGATGGCGAACTTCAAGTGGTTTGACATGAGAGTCGCTCTCGGCGAATTCAACCGGCGCGCCGGGATGGTTCTGCACGGTCACATCAAGGGAATTCTCACCAGTGTCTGCATCTGCAGACTGCATCGGACGCAACCTCTCCTCGATCCGTTTTTTACCAGCGATCGTCTCTTCAGAGTGATCCTCGGAATGCCGGTCGAAGACAAGTTGCCGGGAAAACAAGAGCGACATCCTGTGTTCAAGCTGGCCGAAGTCTGGGAACAAACTGCGGGCATTCTCAAGATCGAGTTCCTGGTCGTCATTCTCTCGCTGGTCAGGTTTACTGGCAGCAGAGAATTGCCGCATGCAGGCGATACGCACTCCTGTTGTTGGATGCGAGTCCCAAAAACCTGAACGCTCTTCTTCCTCCAACCGCCGAAGCAGATAAGCCCTCCCCTCAGGGCTGAACTCCTGCCAAGATTCGCGAAACGCGCGAAACAACCCTGTCCAGCCATCGGCATCGCCAGCGGCTCCATAACCGGCCACCACAGCATGGAACTGGTGGTTGAGTTGCCATTCCTTGAGGAGCGTTAGCGAGGCCAATTCGCCCCCAAAGACAACGGCCGTCATTGCGTCTGCCAGCAATTCCTGCCGTCTTACCAACGGCGCCGTCAAGGGTCGCATCAGCGCCCCGTACAATAACGAAAGTGGGTACAGGATATTGATCCAGCGCCAGCGACTTTCTCTAGCGAGTTCTATGCCGGCTTTCAGCGATTCCAAGAAACGGAACACGAACACGCCCATCCGCGTATCACCGGCGCGAACGTGTGAAAGTTCGTGGGCCAGGATCACGTCCAATTCCCGTCGAGAGAGCACACACAGGTGCGGCATCCCCAGCACCAAGACCAACCGACGATCCGAGAGGATCGAGAACCGACGGACCTCGACGGCGTGGCATTCCGGCTCTGGCGTGACACGGATCTCGTGAGGGACGGGAGCATCGATCTGGCGGGCAACGGACGCAACATGGGCGTAAAACTCCGGATACCGGTCCTCAGAGAGTGGGATACCGAAGAGTGCTTCTGCGTCGTTTTCGTCGTGCTGTGCTGTGACGAGCCCCTTTAGCTGACTCCACAACATCGGCACGATCTGCCACAACAGGACGCATGTGCCCAGCAGAAGCGTCCCGTTCCATACGGATTCGAGCTCAAACTGCGCGGAAAAGTTGGCAATGATGCGGGCCGCGAGAATCGAGGCATTGCCCAAGAGCCACAGAGAAATCGCCAGCGCAAACGCATAGTACGAGATCATCACCAGGAACAATGCCAGGTGATAGAGCCCAATCTGGAAGACTTTCTTCCACGGCCGGTCGAGACGACCATCCGCTGTCGCGAACGATCTCATGGCACCTTGTGGCTATCGCGAGCAGGAATAAGTGTGCGAATCCGCCCCTTGTGTAGCAATTCTTACGCTGGCGCCGGGATGAGGGATGAAGACAAAGAACGGCCGCCTACCTACAGCGTAACATTCTCACCTCGCGGAGGAAATAAAAATCCACCAGTGTGAGACAAACGTGATTCAACCGTCGAAACCGCGTTTTCGCACGCTTCTGAGACCTGCCAAGCCAAAACAACGTGTAACGTGCGATCAATCCTCGCCCGGCTTGAAGGGGGCCTCACACAACGCCGCCTTGGCAATCTGGCGAGTCGAACTGCTGACAACCGTTTGCTGTCGCCAGATCGTTAGATCTCGCGCTGAATGTTACGCTTGGTGCGCAAACGCACATGCCACCAACAGGCGTAGAGACGCGGGCGCTTGAGGAGGAAGTCGCGCGCGGTCGCACGGATACCTCGGAAGAGGGAAGGCTTAACTGCCTGTGCTTCCAAAGGTTGCGAAGAGGAGTTCCTCTGCTGCTGCTTGGGCTCCCGCGGAGAACGGGGGGAGTCACCGATACCGCGTTGATGCGAAGCGGATAATTGCTGACGCCCAGGGTCAAGTCGCCAGAGACGCTCCACCGTCTCTTGGTAATCTCGAAAGATCAATTGCCGGCGGCGGGCGGACTCTGGGTCACCCGGCACGCGATAGAGCGATGTGATCTCATTGACGAACGCAAACGGAGCAGCTGATGAATACCGCCTCCACAAGTCCCAGTCCTCCAGCGCGTCAAGCCGTTCATCCAAGCCACCGCGCCAGCGGAAGAGGTCGCTGCGAAACAAGACCGACTGGATCGAAGTGAGATTTCGCCTGGCCAGAGCATCTGCGTCAAACGGGTGCGCGAGTGAAACAAATCGTTTCAGCTCACGGTATCGCAGCGGCGAGAGTGACTCGATCTGCGTCGGCACTTCCCAGGCAATCGCGTAAGCGGCTCCACAGTTGGTTTGCCGCTTGAGCGCTGAGACCAGCGTTGTAACGTGTCCCGGCAGAAACAAATCATCGTCATCCAGAAAGCCACACAACTCTCCCTGTGCAGCGAGCAACCCTGCGTTTCCCGCACGGCAACGCCCTCCCTGCTCCACAGGATTGTACGTCAACGTGATCGATTTCAAATTCTCGGCAGCCAATCTTGCTTGCTGTTCGACAATCCACTCGGAAGCGTTCGTCGTTCCATCTTCGACAACAACGATCTCCAACGGTCGGTAATCTTGCGCGATGATCGAAGCCACGGCCTCCTGGAGGAATCCCAGACGCTGTCCGTGAGTGCGAACGATAATGCTCACCAAGGGGTCAGCAGGGAGTTGCGCAAAGCCGTGATTCCTGGGAACCACAGGAATCTCAGTCGACTTGAAAAGCGCGCTTTGATCCGCGGTTTTGCTCATTGGCCCCTTAGGCAGCCGCGCGCCCGCTGGAGATATGTGGTGTCGCGGCGACCGCTGAGTCAAGTTGATATGGCGTCTGTGCGATGTCGGCCAAGTATTCGCCGTATTCGTTAGGGATTTCGCGAGCAAGTGTCAGCAATTCCCCGGCCGTGATATAGCCCATCCGATAGGCGACTTCTTCGATGCAGCCAATCTTTAAGCCTTGGCGTTCTTCAATGGCGGCCACAAAGTTGGCCGCACGGAGCAGCGCGTCGTGCGTTCCGGTATCGAGCCAGGCGAAGCCACGTCCCAACGCCTCGACGTGCAGCTTGTCGCGGTGAAGATACTCGCGGTTGATGTCAGTGATCTCCAATTCGCCCCGCGCAGAAGGCTTGAGGTTTGCCGCGATCTCCACAACGTCCCGGTCGTAAAAATACAGGCCGGGCACGGCGCAGTTGGATTTGGGTTGGTCCGGTTTTTCTTCCAGAGAAATCGCGCGACCGGAACGATCAAACTCGACGACCCCGTACCGCTGTGGGTCTTTGACTGGGTAGGCAAAGATTGTGGCTCCGTCAGTGCGCGCGGAAGCGGCGCGGACGATGTCAACCAGCCCATGGCCGTAAAAGAGGTTGTCACCGAGCACCAGCGCGCTGGGGTCGTCTTCAAGGAACTCTCGTCCCAAGATGAATGCTTGCGCGAGACCTTCCGGCCGAGGCTGCACACAGTACTTGAACTGCAACCCGAGCCGTGCTCCGTCTTCGAAGAGCTGTTCGTAAAGTGGCGTGTCGCGAGGCGTTGAGATGATCAAGATCTCTCGCACACCCGCCAGCATGAGCGTTGAGAGCGGGTAATAAATCAGCGGCTTGTTATAGACGGGCATCAGTTGTTTGCTGACGCAGCGGCTGAGCGGATCCAACCGGCTGCCAGAACCGCCGGCGAGAATAATCCCTTTGCGGCGCGGCAGGTGATCAAAGCAGTAATTCATGAAGCCTGGCTTACTGTACGGTCGGTTGCGGAACACGCTTTGAGCGCGTCAGATCATTCATCGCCCTGAAATTCAATCCAACACATACGGCGAATCCGGATCATCCTCATGCCGGATTTCATCAACCGGCGAACGGCGGCCCTCGCCGGCATAGAGCTGATTGGGAGCATTAAACACCCAGCCCGGCGTATTTCCCAAGCAACGATATGCGTGAACAACGCCTGGCGGAATGATCACGATGCACGGATTTGTCACGCCAGCCACAACGCGATACTGACGGCGATACGTCGCCGAGTCCTTACGGTTGTCCCACAAGTAGATTTCGAAATCGCCTGGTCCGATAAAGGCAAAACAGTCCGTTTGATGTTGGTGCTCGTGCGGTCCACGTGCCTGACCCGGTTGTGTCTCGCTGACATAGCTCATGCGGGGACGCAATTCCCACGCGAGTTCGTCCTCGCGGAAGAGCTCGACCAGCCAGCCGCGACCGTCCCGGTGGCGTTGCGGCGCGCGGATCAAGACTCCGTCGATTTCGCCAGCCAAAAATTCTGACGACGTGCGCCGAGTCGTCCGGCGTCGACGGGCTGTCCCAGTTTCGATCATGGTTGTTGTCATCTTTTCTCTCGCCGTTCCTGTTTCGCAGGTGTGTGACGCACAACACGCCAGAGGTTCTTCTTTGCGCTCAAGCAGCGCGGCTGATGCCTTTTCGCTGAGGAGTTACGTCCGGCCTGTTGTCCTTCAAACCAGCTTGCGCGACGGCGCTTGGTGAAAATCCCCACTTTCGTAAGAAGCGCAAATAAGCACGAACGTGCCACCAAGCGTCGGCACTCCACAATCGTCGGCTGGCTCTCTGCTCCCAATGCCAGGCATAAGTCTTTCCATTGAACATGACCTGCCAGCCGCGTTGTTGCATCCTCAGGCAATAGTCCACATCTTCGAAGTACTTGCGGTAGGACTCGTCCAGCAACCCAACGTCATTCGCCGCGTCACGTCGGACGAATAGCAGGCAACCAGACACCCAATCGCAAGCGAACGCGTCTGAATGCTCGTGCTCGCCGTAAAAATGATCTCTCAACGTGGCGGAAAGCAGCTTTCCAAGCCCTAGCCGCCGGGCGGCGATTGTCCGCAACGTTTGAAACCTCCGAGCCGGATAGCCATATGACCCGTCAGGGTGATAAAGTCGGCAGCCAGCCAAACCGCAGCGCGGATGAGAATCCATGAACTCAACCATCCGAGCAATGGTTTGCTCTTCCGGTTCAAAAAACATGTCCGTGTTGAGCAACAACACGTACCGAGCGCCGCTGGCATCGAGGATCTTGTTCAGGTTTTCGGCGTAGGTCATTCGCCGATCATTGCGCAGGATTTCGACATGCGGAAAGTGTGACCTCCATTTTTCAGCACCAGCGTCAGAATGATTGTCGACAAGCAGCAATCGCATTCGCACTTGATCGCCGGACGCCGCCAATGTTGACAAAAGCGGCGGCATGAAATTGTCTTCGTGAGTGTAAATCACGCCCAGATCGACATCGAATTCCGCAGCAGCAGGTGTCACAAAACAACCGAGAAGAGCGGGGGCTGGAGGCTTGAATTGAGCGCGCACAGAACGCCAGATTGGAGCAACAGACTCAACGGAGCGCCGGAAATGGCGCGGCAAACTAACACACGCCCCGCCTCTGAGCCAGATCAACCATGCCAGCAAAAATCGGCGCAGAGAGACTACGGTAGCAAGCTGGCAGTGCTGGCGCTCCGGGTGGCTATAAGGCGACAAGCACTGAAGTTCACCGCGAGTGAAAGAGAGCTCTCGCGATCGTTACGTCTGTTCTCGTCGACGCCGCTTGAACCCATTACCGTTGCCGTTTGACGCCGGTTTGGGCTTGGAAGTGATCAGCGTTAAGCCACCGGGTCCCAGGAGTTGATCAACTCGGGCGCGCATTTCCGCGTTGAGTGCCAGCTTGAACCGGTCACACTTCATCGTAACGCAGGCACCATCAGTCAGCTTGAGCGAAAAGCGGACTTCGCAATCGCCTGGGTATCCCCGCAAGATCTCGTGTAAGCGGCGAACTTTTTCCGGTGGGGCTGTTGTTTCGTCGAGATTGATCTGCACTCCGCGTGTATAACGCTCGGCCAGACTCTCGATGGGAATCAGTTCATTGACAATCAGGTTGGCGTCATCCGTCCCAGGGCGTTTGTCGATGGACCCACGAATCAGCAGAATCGCCTCAGGCTTCACCATCTCGCCGTACTGCGCGAATTGTTCTGGCCAGATGATACATCTCATCACGCCGGCCATGTCTTCCAGGTCAAACATGGCGTACTTCGTGTTGACTTGGCCAGGTCGCGGGTTCTTCGTGTGGCTGTGTTTGATGGCCGCCAGCATTCCGCCCAAGTAAACCTCAGTGCGGTGCCCGAGCGTGGCCGCGGCAACGGTATCGTGCGAGACAAAGTTTGCGAATTGTTCTCGGTATTCTTCCAGCGGATGGCTGGAAAGGTAGAAGCCCAGCACTTCACGCTCAAAGCCAAGTTTCTGTCGTTCGTCCCATTCTGGAATGTCCGGCAGTGCCGCGGAAGTTGCCCCTTCCGCGTCTTCTTCACCAAAGGCGTCAAACATGTTCTTTTGGCCGCTCCGCTTATCTTTCCAAGCGGAACTTCCCTGCTGAAGAGCTTTTTCCAGCACGGCCAGGCACTGCGAGCGACGCACGCCAGTTGCGTCAAAAGCACCGGCCTTGATCAAGGCCTCAACGGCCGAACTCTTGCAATGTGCCGGATCGACACGCTCACAGAAGTCAAAGATATCCTGGAACGGGCCATCTTTTTGACGGGCTTGAACAATGGCCTCGGCTGCTGGCCCGCCACACCCCTTGATTGCGGAAAGCCCGAAGTGGATCTTGCCATCGGCGACGGTAAAGTCCGAGTACGAAGTTTTCACGGAGGGGGGGACAACGTCCACGTTCATTCGCCGACAATCTTCCAAGTGCTCGACGAGCGAATCCTTGGTTTTGAAGTTGCGCCCAGGAATATCGCCTGACAGCAACGCGGCCATAAACTCAAGCGGATAGTGCGCTTTCAAGTAGGCCGTCATGTAGGCGATCTTGGCATAGGCCGTGGAATGGCTCTTGTTGAAGCCATATCCGGCAAACTTCTCGATCATGCCGAAGAGTTCATCGGCCTCAGCTTTTTTGAGCCCTTTCTCCGTGGCGCCAGAAATGAACTGCTCTTTGTACCGCGCGATGACTGGCAGCTTCTTCTTACTAATCGCCTTGATGCACTTATAGGCGTCCGCCAGCGGAATCTCACCCAAGCGATTGAGAATCCGCATCACCTGTTCCTGATACACCATCACGCCGTGGGTTTCGGCGAGGATCTCCTCCATTACGGGGTGTTTGTATTCTGGCTGCTGTTTGCCGTGCTTGACGCGGATGTAGTCATCGACCATTCCGCCTTCGAGTGGACCGGGGCGGTAGAGCGCATTGGTCGCAATGATGTCATGGAAGGCGTCAGGCTTCATCCGCTGCAAGAGGTCACGGATTCCGCCGGATTCCAACTGGAAGATGCCCTTGGTTTCGCCACGACAAAGCAGATCAAAGGTCTCCTGATCATCCAAGGGGAAGTCATGCGGGTCCACATGCTGGCCCGTTGTCTGTTCAATCAAATCAACAGCTTTGGACAGAATTGTCAGGTTGCGCAAACCGAGGAAATCCATCTTCAGCAGTCCAGCGTCTTCCACATCATTCATGGACCACTGCGTGATGATTTCTTCCTTGCCAGTCACGCGTTGCAGCGGGACATATTCCACCAACGGTTTGTCCGCAATCACCACCGCCGCCGCATGCGTTCCAACGTTGCGGGCTAGCCCTTCGATCTTGCGCGCCAGGTCAATCAATTCACGAACTTCGCCATCGGCCTCATACGTCTTTTTGAGTTCATCACTTTTCTCCAATGCGCCGTCGATTGAGATGCCCAATTGATCTGGCACCATGCTGATCACAGCGTCAACACGAGGAATGGGCATGCCCAGCGCACGACCGACATCTCTTAGCGCTGCCCTGGCTTGCAGCGTGCCGAACGTACCGATTTGCGCGACGTTGGCTTCCCCGTATTTCTGCTTGACGTAGTCAATGACTTCCGCCCGACGGTCCTTGCAGAAGTCGATGTCGATATCGGGAGCTTCCAACCGGCTCTCGTCCAGAAATCGCTCGAATAGCAGATCGTACTTGAGCGGACAAACGTGGCTCATCCGCAACGCATAAGCGACCAGAGAGCCCACGCCCGAGCCACGCGCCGTGCTGGGGATGCCTTTATCCGCAGCGTAGCGGACAAAATCCCAAACGATGAGAAAGTAGTTGGGGAAGCCGAGCTTTGTGATTACGCCCAGCTCGCGGTCCAACCGTTCAATGACCTGCTGCGTCAACTCGCCGTCGCAGAGCATCTCCTCGTTGCCTGCGTAACGTTCCTTCAACCCGGTGATGCACAACTCGCGGAGGTAGTCATCGGATGATTTTTCTTCAGGCGGTGAAAACGAGGGGAAATGCCGCCGCCCCAGATCTAACTCAATATCAATCGAATCGGCAATTTCCTGCGAACGGGCGACCGCGTCCGGAACATCAGGAAAAGCTGCTACCATTTCCTCCGGCGTGCGCAGATGGAATTCATTGGTCTCCATGCGAATGCGGTTGCTGTCCGCCCGAAACCGTCCAGTATTCACGCAGAGCAGGATGTCCTGGGCTTCGGCATCTTCCTGGTCGACATAGTGAGCGTCACTTGTCGCCACAACCGGCAGGCCCATCTGCTGCGCAATCTCCAAGGATCGTTCCTTGGCCATTCGTTGAATCCGCGTTCCGTTATCTTGCACTTCGATAAAGTATCGATCACCGAAAGTGCGATGGAACCAGGCGGCGATTTCCTTGGCTTCTGTAACGTCGTATTCACCTCCCTCTCCGCCGCGGAGCAGCATGCGGCTGAGTTCGCCGGAGACGCAGCCGGACAAGCAGATGATGTCCTCGTTGAACTCTTCAAGGATCTCACGATCAATTCGCGGCTTGCGATAGAACCCTTCCAGAAACGCCTTGCTGGATAGCTTCATCAGGTTCTGGAAGCCGTTGCGGTTCTTTGCCAACAGCGTGAGGTGGTAGCTGGTTTCTTCGCCGGGCGCAGCATCTTTATCGTAACGGCTGCCTGGGGCAATGTAGGCTTCCATGCCCAAGATCGGATTGATTTCCTCGGCCCGGCAGGCTCGGTAGAAATCGAGAGCTCCGTAGAGATTGCCGTGGTCCGTGATGGCCAGAGCATTCATCCCGCTACTCTTGGCCTTCTCCACCAGTCTTTTGATCGGGCTGGCCCCATCCAACAGGCTGTAATGGCTGTGGCAATGTAGATGCGCGAATGCCGGGGCGCTCATGGAGAATCCTTGCGCAGATGAACGGTCCGTCCGAAAGAAAGATGCGCGCGAGAACCCGCGCGACGGCCAACCTCCATCGTAGCCGAGAAAGATGTGACCTCAAGGGATTGGGCGCGCATCAGCAAATCGCGGCCAAGTCACAAGATGTGTCGCTGACAAGAAACAAACGCCGCAGCCGGCCAATCAGCCGGCTGCCACCGGTTGTGAAGCGATCTGCTCGATGCTCTCCAGATGTGCCCGCTCCATGCCGAGAATCTCCTCCGCCAAGTTGCGGGCTTCTGGCTCATGACTCAATGCGCCAACGCAATCCTCAAGATCCTCGACCGCTATTCGCTGATATCTTAGCAGCTCACCCAGCAGATAATCCAACGACAGGAAATGCAGATCTGTGAATTCCATGGGGAATTCATCAGGTGACGGCGCTTCGTCCATGTCTTGAATGAAGGCGGCGATTCTCTGCGACGCCTGTCGTTGATCCGCGATGATGTCATTGAGCATGTCTCGCCCGGCCGAATCCGAAGCATGCGCCCACGGGTCCGCATCATGCAAGTACATCGGCAGCGAACGATACTCGATCGTCAGTAATCGGTTGAGTTGGCTCAATGTGTCCAAATCGCTCATGAGACGAATCGATGTCAAAACTATGCTCAAGACGGACCAAAGAAATGCACTCAAACCAAGTTGCCCATGCCAGCGACCACATGGCAAAGGCATCAAGAAAGCAATTGCGAACACGCAGCCAACGCCCATTCACGCAGCGGACCCCAGAACAGGCCGAGCACAACAACCGGCAACGTTAACAGAAAGATGAACCAGCCATCAATATTTTTCCAAATGGGGAAAACCGCTACTTGCTGACCTTCCTCAGGAACATCCAGGCACATCGCCTTAATCACGCGAAGATAATAGAACAGGCTGATCACGGTGTTGAGCGCCCCAACAATCAACAACACCCACAACCCGGAATCCGCCAGGGCGGAGAAGACCAGCAGCTTGGCGGCAAAGCCAGCCAAGGGGGGAAGCCCAATCAGGCTCATTAACAGCAGAGAGAAGCACACCGCCAAGCCAGGGCTGGTGCGAATCAATCCAGCGTAGCTAGAGATCTCTTCACTGCCGGTCTGATTACGCAGGAAGGCGATGATGGCGAACGCCGTGAAATTCATAAACAAGTACACAGCCACGTACACCGCCAGGGCGGAGATGTGATCTTGCGCAAGTGTCGTTGACGTTCCGATGGACGGGATTGCCCCCGCGACGGCGAACATCATGTAGCCAGCGTGAGCAATCGTGGAATAGGCCAAGAGCCGTTTGATATTGGATTGACCGTAAGCGGCCATGTTGCCAAAAGTACAAGTGATGGCCGCCAAGAACCCCACCAGGTAGGAGATATAGGTGCGAACCGGTCCCAAGCTTTCGTTGGCTACCTCCTGAGCTTCACGACGCTGCGCAATGCCCAACGCTCGAGCTTCCTCGGCAAGACGTTCTGCCTCGGCCGCTTGTTGCTCTGGAGAGAGCTGAGACTCATCAGGCTGTGTTAGTTCTGTTTGTTGGTCGGCACCTTGTTGGTCAGTACCTTGCTGATCGCCGCTTTGTTGATCGGTGTCTTGCTGATCGGTGCCTTGCTGATGATCAGCACCTGTGGTCTGCACATCCTGGCTGTTTTGCCCGGATGCACTGTTGCCATCCTGAATTCTTGCAGCAATGAAGATCTGGCTTGTTGTTTCACCGCTCGCGCTAGCAATGGAAGTCTGATCTACGCCGTTTGTTGTCTGAACCACCGATTGGTCTTCAGCATCAACCCAGGCAGACGCTTCTTGCACAAAGCCAAAACCGATTGCCACGCGAACGAGCAAAGCGATAGCGGCAGCTTTTGATGCTACGGACAGGAAGCCACCCACTTCCGCAGCGGCACCCTCAAACACGTCTGGAGCCCAAAAATGAAATGGCACGGCAGAGAGTTTGAACGCCAGCCCAACCATGACCATCAATCCGCCCAAGCCCAAGACCCACAACACACTGCTTGAAGGATCTGCGGCCATGGTATTTGCAAGCGATGCGCCAATGGACGGCAAGTGCACGGTCCCCGTCACGCCAGCGATGAGGCTGATGCCGTAAAGCATGATTCCCGCGGCGCCAGCTCCATAGACGGCGAACTTCAACGCGGCCTCACTGGATTTGCGCCTGCCTTTGAGAATTCCGGCCAGCACGTAGGACGGGACGCTGGCCATTTCAAACGCCATAAACACCATCAACAGATGATTGGCGGCCACCATCAAGCACATGCCCAACAAAGAGCCAAGCGCCAGTGTGTAGAAATCGGCGGCGTCTTCCCTGTCCGGGATGCCGGACCGCCAGGTAAAAACGACAAACAAGACCGCAAATGCCAAGAGGAAAATGCGGAAATAGATAGTGAACGAGTCAATCACCAGCATGCCGGTGAAAGCTTCTTGCGACGTGCCGGCAACTTGAGACCAACTGAACAAGGCGGCAACCAATCCGACCACCGTGCCAGCGAAAGCGACCAAGGTCGAGGAAAGCCGGTCACCGATCACTAACCGGCACAAGAGCAGCAGGATAATTGTGCCGCACAGCGCCAACTCCGGCCCAAACAACGCAAGCGACCGCTGCGTGTCGTCAATCAGAGCGTCAATCTGTTCGTGAAATCCCACGGGCGTCTTTGTGAAGCGTTAGTGGCTGTTGCGAAATGCTGAATCTGCGAATGCGATAAATCTTTGGCGCAGGCTACGGTTCATTGCCGGTCTTCGCGAGGACCTCACCAGGCTGCTGATCTCCTGGTTGGGAACTCACGACCAGAGGATCCTCAGGCGCGTTCTCAGCTTCATCCTGACGAATCTTCCAGGCGACGTTGTTATCCACCACGGCATCAACGCTAGGCGTCATGTAGCTCCAGATCGCGCTGGGATAGACGCCAAACAGGATCGCAAAGGCGATCAACGGCGCGATGATCAGCTTTTCGCGGACTGTCATCGGCGTCAGAGCTTCTGGATGAGGCCCTTTGTATTCCGGACCGAGGAACACCCGCTGTACCGTCCAAAGAATGTAGCCAGCGGTGAAGATCACGACCGAAGCCGTCACAATCGCCAGGAAGTAACTGAAACTCCAGGCGGAGAGCGTCACATAGATTTCCCCAATGAATCCGCACAACCCTGGCAGGCCCATTCCGGCAAAGAAGATCACAATTGAAACGCCGCCGTAGACAGGCATTTTGGCGAACAACCCGCCAAACTCGTTGAGATTGCGATGGTGCACGCGGTCATAAACCACACCCACCAGGAAGAACATCCCAGCGGAGGAAATACCGTGAGCAATCATCTGGAACATGGCGCCGTTCATGCCCAGCTTCCAGCCGTGTGTGTCATAACCTGCCGCGGCACTTCCCGCCGCCAAGCTGACCACACCCATCCCCAGCAGGACGTAGCCCATGTGGCTGACAGAACTGTAAGCGACGAGCCGCTTGAAGTCTCGTTGGGCGAGGGCCGCGAAGGCGCCATAGACCATGCTCAAGACGCCAATTCCGCAAACCCACCAAGCCAGGTCAAACCCGGCAGCCGGGCAAATGGGATAGCAAATACGGATAATCCCGTATCCTCCCAGCTTCAACAGAATGCCGGCCAGAATCATGGAGATGGGCGTGGGAGCTTCCACGTGAGCGTCAGGCAACCACGTATGAACCGGAACTGCCGGAACCTTAATGGCGAATCCAATGAACAGCAGGATGAATGCCCAAATCTGGACTCGAGCCCCGAGTACTTCCTGATTGAACAAATCCGTATGCTGACCCATGGCCGTCAAAGCCAGCAGGTTGAACGTGTGGATCTTGAGATCAGGACTGAATGCCGGCAGCGTTGCCGTACTGTCCGAACCGACATCGTCAGCCTCAACCTGAGCGCTACCATCTCCCAAAGCTTTCGCCGTTACGAGCCCGGCGGCATCTGAACCGTTGACCGCTTCCGCAACCTCAGCCGCTGTGGGCGCTTGAGCACCCCAAGTGACTTGGATCATTGACCCACTCTCACCCTTTTCCACGGCTACGGACAGCTCATCACCACTGTTTTCAAAATGAATACCGAGCGGATCTTTTCCCGCCGTGACATCATCCGTGCGTTGAAAGCTGATCCGCTGGTTGACGTCGTCACTCTCGGTGATGAAGAGCCCGAGCTGACCTTGGACCGAGTCCGGTACATGCAGGTCAGCCCATTTCACCGCAGCGTTTTGGTTTCCGTAGAGGTCAGACGCTTTGGCTAACGTTCGCATGTCGCTGTTGAAGTACAGCATCAAGATTGCGACGAGCATCAACACGCCGCCAAAGAGCGTGTAGAGAAAGAACTTGATGGCCGCGTATTCTCGCCGTGGTCCCCCCCACACTCCGATGAGGAAGTACATCGGCAGAAGCATGACTTCCCAGAACACGTAAAACAGGAAGAAATCGAGCGCCAAAAAGACGCCCATCACGCCGGTTTCCAATAACAGGAACAGAACACAATAGGCTTTCACATGCTTGGTGATCGGCCAACTGGCCCACATCGCGAGCATGGTGATAAATGACGTCAGCAACACCAGCGGAAAGCTGATACCGTCCGTGCCCATGAAGTAATGAATATTGAATGACTCAATCCAAGGGACACTGAACGTCTTTTGCATCTTGGCGACGCCCAATTCGAAACCGGCGCTATCACTGGTTCCGGGAATGGCCATGAACACGGTCATGGCAAAAACAACCGCCGTTACGGCCAGGGAGAATGTCTTGGCCGCGTCTGGGTTGTCCTTGGGGATCATTAACGCCACAACCAAGGCGCCCAAGGTTGGGAGAAAAACCACCAGGCTGAGAAGAATGATCGGCGTCATGGAAGCGATGGATTCGTTGGTTGGAATCGCAAGAGTGGAATGAAATCAAACAGTGCATACGCGGCGATGGCGCGTTAGTGACCCGCGTTGAGGAAGCTGCTGTATTCAATCAGCACGAACAGCACGACGGTCCCCAGTACGATAAACAGCACGTACTGCCGGAGCTTGCCGGTCTGCACGTTGCGGAACCAATTGGCGACCGAATAGATCCAACCAGCGGTCAAGTTGACCAATCCGTCGACCAAGCCTTTATCGATGATTGCATCACCTGTGTCAGAAACCTTGCGAGCAACTTTTGCCGTCCCGTTGACCACCCAGTCAATCGCACGGCGGTCAAACTTGGCCACCAACTTGGAGACAAAGTGCGTGGGCTTAAAAAATAGGATGTGGTACAGCTCATCAAAGTACCACTTGTTGCGGAAAAAGCCGTAGACAGGTGCAAATTGTTTGGCAGCATCCTCCGCACTGATCCGTTGCAGTCCGTACATGACAAATGCCAGCAAGAACCCAGCCATTGCCGTGCCGAAGGCGACCAAAGTCGCCATGACATGAATCTCTTCCGCGTGCGATGCAGCTTCCGCCGGATACGTCACGTCGAAGTTGACGCCGGTTCCAGCACCATCAGCTGTGCCCGCAGGCCGCGCCGTCTCTAGCAAGGCCGTGACGCCCAATTCTTTGTGGTTGCCGCTGTCCGCATCCGTACCCCAAGGGATGGACCAACCAACGGCAACAGCCAATACGGCCAGCACCACCAAGGGCACGTACATCACCTTCGGTGACTCATGGGCGTGATCGTAGACGTGCTGATCTCGCGGCTTGCCGGAAAAGGTCAAGAACCATAAACGGAACATATAAAAGGCCGTGATCGCGGCTCCGCCTGCGGCGACAAAAAACAGAATCTTGTGCGACGGATTGGCATCCGTGAAGCTGATCGCCTGGGCGATAATTGCGTCTTTTGAGTAGTAGCCGGAAAAGCCAATCAGGAACGGAATGCCGGCTCCGGCGATGGCCAAACAGCCCACCAGCATGGTGTAGGCCGTCCACGGCATCTTCTTCCGCAAGCCACCCATCTGCGGCATTTCGTTGGTGTGACAGGCGTGAATCACCGAACCCGAACACATGAATAACAGGCTCTTAAAGAACGCGTGCGTGATCAGATGAAACAGCCCTGCGATCCAACCACCCATCCCCAAGGCCAACATCATGTAGCCGAGTTGACTGACCGTTGAGAAAGCGAGCACGCGTTTGATATCAGTGGCGACAATGGCAATGGTGGCCGCCATGAACAGCGTAATGCCGCCAACGTACGCGATGATCAGTAAAACCTCCGGCGTGAAGACCGGATAGAACCGGCCAACCAAGTAAACGCCAGCAGCCACCATCGTGGCCGAGTGCACCAAAGCGGAGACCGGCGTGGGGCCTTCCATCGCGTCAGGCAACCACGTCTGCAAAGGGAATTGGGCGCTCTTGCCAACACAACCGCAGAAGATGCCCAAGCCAGCGACAATCAGCAGACCATAGCTGAAGCTCGCGGGATTGCTCGCGTTCGCGTCAGTAGTATCGTCACCAGATTCACCTTCAGTGGAGGCACCGCCAACCTGAACCAGCCCGTCCTTCGTTGTCATCTGGTGTTGATTTTCGGCCGGGCGAATCAGACTGAACAACCCGGGCTGTCCGTCAACATCGCCAAAAGAGAATGTGCCAAAACTGGCCCAAAGGGCAGCCAGCCCAATCAACATGCCGAAGTCGCCAACCCGGTTCATGATGAACGCTTTGTTGGCCGCGGTACTGGCGCTCTTGCGTTCGATGTAAAAGCCAATCAGGAAATACGAACAAACGCCGACCAGCTCCCAAAAGACGAACACCATCAACACATTGCCGGCGATAACCAACCCCAGCATGCTGAAACAAAACAGCGACAGATACTGAAAGAACCGGTGGAATCGCCCAGGGCGGCGGAGGTGCTTGCCATCGGATAGCGTGACTTCATGGTCGGTCACGTCATGCAATTCTTCATGCATGTAGCCGCCAGCATAAAAATGAATGCAGGAGGCAATAAACGTGACCATCACAAACATCACGATGGTCAACGTGTCGATGTGATAACCGATCGACATCTTGGGGATGCCGGGAGGGCTGATCGTGTACCAATCATCGGCCACATAATCTGGACCATGCGCGGCGCTGGCGTGGTCTTTGCCGACACCACCTTCTTTGTGATCGTCGTCGGTCAACGCGATGAACTGCGAGTCCTGACCTTTCTCGACAAGTTTTCCCTCGGCAAGACTTTCACCGAGATGATCTGCACCTGCTGAGTGACTCCCCGCGGCATGTTCTTCATGCCCTCCATGTCCATGGGCATCGTGCTCATGGACTTCAGGGATTCCATGTGTGGAGAGCCAAATACACATGGCCGTGAAGGACAGCACGAACGAGCCGAGAATAGCGCCCGTGGCGATATAGTGGGTGGGAACGTGGGCTTTGCGCATGGCCGCGCCGAACAGCACGATCACAACGAACGAGATCAGCGGCAGCAGGACCGCGGCTCCCAATATCGTCGGCAAGTAGTCCAAAGTTCCCTCTAACCTTTCAGCTCGTCAGCCCGATCCACGTCGATCGTGGCACGGTTGTTGTAGTAATTGAGCGCGATTGCCAATGCCACGGCAGCTTCCGCAGCGGCCAACACAATCACAAACAGCGCAATCAACTGCCCATCGACACCCAATGCGTAGTCCGGGTTTCTACGGAGAAACTCACTGCCAAAAGCAACAAAGTTGAGATTGGCCCCGTTAATGACCAATTCAATCCCCATCAAGATGCCCAGCCCGTTCCGCTTGGTGGCCATGCAGACCACTCCGCAAACGAACATCACGGCACCCACGGCCATGAAGTGCGATGCGCCAACGGGATCGGTAAGGAGGTTCATGTCGCTTGACTTTGTCGTCTGACTATGGAGAGCAGGCAGTTGCTTGATTTCTTGAAACGGGCCTACGTGGATTCCGCTGGATCGCTCGCCCGTCGCCGCCGTTTTGTTCTGGCCAGATACGCCGAGCCGATCAACACGACCAACAAGTGCACGGAAACGATTTCGAATGGCAGCAAATAGCCGGACTCTTTGCCAACAGCTTTTCCGTTGTCGCCGGGCTTCCCGAGCATGCGAATGCCGATCTCGCCGGGGGGTGCATTTTCCGCGGTGGCGGTCGCGACGCCTTCCGGCGGTCCGCGCCATTCTTCCACGCGAAACGCGGCCTGGAGCAGCAATCCCAACAGCATCAATCCCGCAGCACCGCCAATGACCCACTCACCGGCACGCGTCTTCATATTGACGAAAGGACCTTGGGCCGTGAGCATCACGCCAAAGATCAACAACACCAGCGTTCCGCCGACGTAAATCAGTAACTGCATTGCCCCGACAAACCCCGCTCCAGCCAAGAAGAACAACCCGGCTGTGGCGCCAAGGCACAACGTCAGGTAAAACGCCATGCGGACAATACTTCCCGTCAGCACGACCGCAACGGAAAACACACAGGCGGTCAATCCGAACAACAGGAAGTAGAAGGAATGCCAGTTGATATGGCCGTCCATCAGTTGTCCCCTCCCGCCAGCGCGGTCGCCGGACTTCGCCGATTGTCATCCTGAGAGGCCAACTCACCCGGAAGGGATTGACTTAAGGCAGAGTCATTACTTGCCAAACCTGAACTTTGGACTGATTCATCGAAATCACCACGAGCTTCGGTTCCTGCAGAGTTGGCCACTGGCAGCAGGGCCATCTCATCGGCCTCACGGAATCCGGCATAAGGTTCAGCTTTCAGCAACATGCCGCCGGGAAACGCCCACGTCCAGATCGCAGCGCCCAAGAAGCAAAAACACGCCAACGGAGTGCAGTACTTCAAGCAGGTGCGCATCACCTGGTCAATTCGTAACCGGGGGAGGGTCCAGCGGACCCACATCATGATGGCCACACCAGCGAAGCCCTTGAACAGCAAATTGGCAACGCCCGCGACATTGGCCAGGAAACCGCCCCAACTGAAGGCCGCCGCGCTACTTTCATACGCGATGCCTGTTGACGTGAAGATCGGAATCGGACCGTGCCAGCCGCCGAGGAACAAGATACTGGCCAGAAAACTTACCAGCAGCATCGAGTTGTATTCAGCCATGAAGAACACACTCCAGCGGACGCCAGAGTATTCTGTGTGAAAACCGGCCACCAACTCACTTTCAGCTTCAGCCAGGTCAAACGGAGCACGATTCACGCTCGCCGTAGCACAAGTGATATAGACAAAGAACACCAAGAATGTGAATGGATCATGAAACACGAGCCAGTTGGTAAACCAACCCCGCTGCATTTCGCCAATGACATTCAGGTCCATTGTTCCGGCAATCATGACCGGAACTAGCACACAAAGCCCCAACGGCACCTCATAGCTGACCACTTGAGCCGCTTCTCGCATGGCGCCGAAGAGCGACCACTTACTCCCAGAAGAATATCCCGCCAAGATGACGCCAAAGACCTCAACTCCCAAGATGGCGATGATCAGGAAGATCGAAATGGACGACGTGACCGCCGACCAGCCAGTGGCAAAGGGGAGCACAATAAACGTGGCGTATGACGCGCACAACGCAACATAAGGCGCTATTTTGAAGAGAATAGGGTCCGCGTCACGCGGCATCGTATCTTCTTTGGTGGCCAATTTCAGGCCGTCAGCCACGGTTTGCAGCCAACCAAATTTGCCGCCAACCCGCGTAGGACCCAGCCGATCCTGAATACGCCCGGCGATCTTCCGTTCCATCCAAATGAAAATCACGGTTCCGACCGCCACCAGCCCCAGCAGCAGCAACGCATGGACAATACCGGTGAGCAGATACGCCACCGATGGCCAGAGGTATTGAGAGAGCGCTTCCGCCATTTCCGCCGCCTATGCGATATTGGCGAGTAAAAAGCTGGGCAAAAGTCCAGATGGGAGCCGTGAACTCACTCAAACCTTGAACAAGATCTCGGCAGGACCAAGGAAACACCTCACTGCACCGCTGATCGAGAGTTGCTGTTGCTTCTCGGCCATCGGCGCAAACCATTGCTTCCCCGGCAATTGAGATCGTGAAATATGGCACAAGCGGCGGCGGCCAGACAACCCCCTGGGCCCGGTTTTCGACGAAAACCGGGCGGAAACGCCCAAAGCTTCGATCAGTCGTCTCTTCCATCATCCGCGCAGGTGCGACTGATTTGCCGGTCGCCTTCAGGCGAAAGCGCTTTTCTTGGCGACGTTCGGCCCCAACCATCGACCAAGCCGAACACCGCGGAATGACCTGACGTCTCCGTTTGGCGAGCAGGACAACAATTGAACAGGCGCTCTCAGCGATGCCGGTTACCAGAGGCGAAACCACCAGCGCCAACAGCAGTGCTCATTTAGTAATTTGGCGTGGGCGGACGGTAAGCGGCCAAATCTACTGAGCGGAACCAGTCAATCGTCTTTTGCAATCCTTCACGGAGCGGCGTGCTCGGCACCCAGTTGAGATGCTGTTTGGCTAAGGTGATATCAGGCTGTCGCCGGGTGGGATCATCTTCCGGAAGTGG
The DNA here is from genome assembly GCA_028066245.1 of Pirellulales bacterium. Lineage (GTDB taxonomy): Bacteria > Planctomycetota > Planctomycetia > Pirellulales > S012-138 > CALJLD01. Next base: position 102,396 of record JALCBR010000003.1, read on the forward strand.
CTCAAAAGTCAGCTGGGACGTTGAGCCGGTCAGCTCAATCACCTGCTCCGCGAGTTCGCGAATTGTGAACTCACTAGGGTTTCCCAGGTTGCACGGCCCTGGGAAATCATCCGGGCCGTTCATCATCGCCATGATCCCCTGCACCAGGTCATCAACGTAACAGAACGAGCGGGTCTGATCCCCTTCGCCAAAGATCGTAATATCTTCACCACGCAGTGCTTGGCGAATGAAGTTTGAGACAACGCGGCCATCGAAGGGGTGCATTCGTGGCCCGTAGGTATTGAAGATGCGGACCACCCGGATGTTAATCCGATTGGTCCGGTGGTAGTCAAAGAACAGCGTCTCCGCGGCGCGTTTGCCTTCGTCATAACAAGCGCGGGGGCCGATGGGGTTCACTGAGCCACGATAGTCCTCAGTCTGCGGATGAACTTCGGGATCGCCGTAGATTTCGCTGGTACTGGCCTGCAAGACCTTTGCCCGGCAACGTCGTGCCATGCCCAGGACATGAATGGCTCCTAAGACGGAGGTCTTCATGGTCTTGATGGGATTGTACTGATAGTGGCCCGGCGCGGCGGGGCACGCCAAGTTGTAGATCTCGTCAACTTCCAGCCACAGCGGCTGCGTGACATCGTGTCGGATGAGTTCAAAGTTGGGCTGGGAAAGCAAATGAGCAACGTTTTGCTTCTGGCTGGTGAAGAAGTTGTCCACGCAGATGACGTCATCGCCGGCTGCGACAAGGTGCTCGCACAACCGACTCCCCAGGAAACCGGCTCCGCCAGTGACAAGAATTCTTTTGTGGGGTCGATGGTTGGCCATGAATGTGGTGGCGAATCGCGGACAAGGATTCCAATAAGGCCGGGCGCGGAAGCTGATCAAGAATCAAAGCCACTCAAGACTTCGCCCGGCGCACGTGGAAGTATAGCCCGCGGCGCAAGATTTGTGAGGGCAAGGAGGCAGCCCTCACCAGATTGCGAACCCCCACTGAAGTTCGAACGCCGCCCATCACTCATTGACAGGCGGCGTAACGACCGGTCCAACACGAGGAGGAGCAAAATCTGCCAGTGAACCGGGCGTTTTGTTTGCCTCATACTTGTGCTTACCGACCCCGTGCAGCGGGCGAGCCGATTTGTATACTCCGGCTCGCCCGCGGGAAAATTTTGCTGACGGGTGCTGTCGCCAGCCGCCCGAGGGTCGCAGCCTGCCGCACTCAGGCGGCCGGCTGCGAGGCGTTACCAAGCATGTTCGCAAAAACGGGGTAACGCGAAGATCGGGCAAGACGTGTAAGAGGACCGGCCGAACCGGTGCAAGTTGGGGGGCGACTACTTGACCAGTTTGAGCGGCCGGTCACTGGCGATGTCCTCAAACACTTGTTTCAGATCTTCTTCATAGTCTGCGACAGGTTGACCACCGGGCACGTTAAAGTGGATCCCGCCGGTCAAATCAGCGATATCTTGCATCAGCCACGTATCCGCTCCTGCGCCAAGGCTGATCGTGACAATCGGAATACCCTCATCTGCCGCCAACTGGGCTTCGTCCATGGCGTACTGCTTTGCGGTCACGGTGTCATACGGACGATTGGCGATGCCGTCAGTGATGAGCACGATCATTTTGAACGCGCCCGTTCGCCCATGATCGACAATCTCTTGACGGCCAACGTTGATCCCCGCGCCGATGTTGGTGTAGTAGTCATAGTGGCCGGCCTGGCGATGGCGCGATGTCTCTTCCACTGCGGCGAAATCAGCTGTCAATTCGTGCTCAAGCGTTGCCGTGCCATCTTGCGCCGTGTAAACGGCCAGTCCCAGGCGGTCATCCGTATCAACCTGTTGTAGGAAGGATAGAAACACCGTCACGGAGTTCTTCAACGCTGTGATGGGCTGCTCGCTCGTCTTCCAGAGGTCTGGCGTTTGGTTGGCCTTGGGTTGCCGCTGCAACCAATAATTCATCAAGGTCATATAGCCGAAGTGATGCCGGTACTGACTGGGGAGGCTGGAGCCTTTCACGTAGTTCACGTAGTCATACCAACTTCCGCTGGGATACGGATAAGACACGGAGTTCAAGCCGAGATAGTTGCGTACGCTCCAATTGCTCCAGGAGGAAGGCAAAGTCTCGTCCCATTGCATGCTGCCGAAGGTCGGCGAGCCGAGTTCACTGTGGATTGTTGCCAAGTTGCTCTCGATGAACTCGGCACCCATGGTGTCGACGTTGCGGAGTTCGCTGTCATCATTCATGGAAGCGGAGTAATCCAACACAAGCACAATGTCACGCGGCTGGTACATGGCGATGGACTCATCGGCCAGGTCAAACTCGTCCTGGCCCAACACGCGGGCAAAAAACAGTGGTTGATCGGGATGCTCAACCTGTACACGCACCGCTGAGGGAAGCTGCTCGCTTGCCAGGAACGTTCGCGTTTGGTCGTCCCAATGGCCAAGTTCGACGGTAACGTCTTCTGGCAAGACAGTCCTGCCGCCAACGGGATTGAGTTGGATGTATTCGGTCACGCGTTCCATGGCCTCATCTGGCCCCAGCACCAAAGCTCCCGCTCCGGCCAACGCTCCAGCGTCGGTAGCCCGCTTGAGCTCGGTCTTGACGGTGGCGACATAGCCCAAATCAATGGACAGCGCCAGAAAGCCCATCATGCCAACGAGCATGAACGAGAAAAACACAACCGTCATTCCGCGTTTCTTGGCATCATGCGAGCGGCGAGCAGAATTCGGACGATCCTTCGTGGAAATCGAACGGAACAAACGAAGCGCGCGCATGATCGAACTCCTTCAAACCGAAGATGGGGAGATTCTTGTCTTGAAGTGACGCCAGAAGGTTGCCGTCAGGTCGTACACAGCAGGACGCCGTGCATTCTCGCGAAGGACTCGCGGATTGATTTGCTATACAAACCTAGCATAAGAATTCGCCGCTCTTCGGAAATCTCCGCACATTCCGGGTTTTCCCGGGGACTCTCCCACAAGTGGCAGCCCGGCAGCGAGCTTGCGGCGCGCGAGGATCATCGAATCTCACATCGAGAAAAGACTAGCAGGAAGTCATCGCTGCATGCTAACGCACAACCAGCGGAAATCCGCCCCACACAACCAGTGGCTCTTGCCCTTGGAAATCCGGCAAGGTCTGTTGGGGATTCTTGAGGACCGCGCCGGCAACCAGCAAAGATTCGCCTAACAAGCCGACCGCTCGCTGCCGGGCAGCTACCACAACCTGTCGATCGCCTTCTGCGGACGGGGAAGAAGCGGAACTAGCCAACTTCAGCACGGTCAGAAAGTACGGTCCACTTTGACGGTGCTCAATGATTTGGCCGACAAGGACAACACCGTCCCCATTCTCAAAATGCATCGAGGAAGAACTCGCTTCCGCACGCTGCAAACGTTCGCCCGCCAATTCGTTGAGCAGGCTTTGCTGCTCGGCCGTTTGAGCCGTTTGCAAGAGCAGCGTGCGCAACGCTTCTGCACTTCCACGCGCTGTCACGTCGCTGCTATCTACCCAAGTGACTGTCTGCGCCAACTCACACAGCGCTTGATAGCCTTGGGGATTGACCTTGGAATAGGGTTTACCAGCGCAGGTGGGACACGCTGCTTGAACGCGCTCACCGCTGTTGTTTGCGCCGAAGATGCGCTGCGTGACAAAACCTGTGGAATCGCAATCCGGGCACCCCAAGGCACGGCTTGCTGTTGCGAGCGTCCTTTGCAGGTCCGCGGCGCGGAACACCGGCGGCGTAAACTGCTTCACAAACGGCTCGGCTCGACCGGATCGCCCATTAGTTCGTTCACCGTCTCGACCTGATACCAACGCAACTTCAGCATCCTCGTTCCGCTGACCAACGGATGGATTGGAAGAGTTTTCGGCATTTCTTAGCTGGCTTTCGTCCTTGGCCGGAGGCTGCGGCGCCTTGATGCCTGGCAACTTGAGATTCAAGAAATTGAATTGCGCCCCGCCGAAATAGTTCAACAGATAGTAGCCGATCGCCAATCCCAGCGCGCCGCCACCGATGACACCAAGCAACTGACCAAACGGATTCTTTTTCCGTCGTGCACGGTTGACGACAGCGGACCGACCCGATGACTCTCCATGGGGGTCCGTCTCAATTGCCAATACAGGGCCACGTTTCGCCGAACTCTCCGTCTCGTCATCGGTAATGCGGAACTCTCCCACCGATTGTTCCATCGCTCCGCTTTCCGGTTCTTCGAATTCTTCGGGAAGAGGTTGAGTCAGGCCGGGCTCGTCACGTGGGTCGCGATGTGAGAAACCCGCTTCACGATACGATGTCGTGTCAACTTGCGACGCCGGAAACTGACTGACAGATTGTGCCACGGGAGCCTGTTCGCTTGCCTCTGTCTCCGCGTCGGGACTGACATCCACGCTGGCGGGAGCAAACGGAGGCTGTTGATCAGCGGAGCCATCAGGGCTTGGAGTGGGCGTGGCCACCGAAAAGCTGAACTCGCCATCGCAGTGAGGACACACCAGCGCACCCTCCACCCGGGATGGCAGCGAGACATCCTGATGGCAGTTTGGGCAGGCAATGATCGTTGGCATGCCGCACTTCCGCGTGACGATGGGAGTCAACACACTCAGTTTAGCATGATGCCGCGGAGCGGAGCCAGACAAGTCAAACAGGGCAATTCACGCTTAGGGAGCAAGCAATGCTGGCATGGCCGCTCGTGACTTAAACCCGAAGAATTGACCCTTGTAACCAGTGGCTGAGAGCGTAGCGGGAAGCCTCGAACCCAAACGATAGGATCTGCCCCAAAAATTGCCGTCTCAATCGCCGCTGCCGCCGTGGAACATGTCTTCCAGCACAAGGTAGCCCGACGACTTCATTCCCATCCGGTGGTAAACCTCCTGCGCTCGCTTGTTGTCCTTCTCCACATACAGCCGAATTCCAATAACACCTTCGGCCTGCTGAGCGAGACGGGCGAGGTGCTCATAGAGGGCACGGAAGACGCCCTGTTGCCGAAACTCGGCCCAGACATAGACGCTTTGAATCCACCAGAGATGGCCATTTCGCCAATCGCTCCATTCGTAGGTGGTCATGATCTGCCCGCACGGTTGGCCATCAACTTCGGCGATGTAATAGCGTCCCTTACTTGGGTCAGCGAACATCGCCGCCAAACCCGCGGAAAGCGTCTCACCATCCAAGTTCTTATCTTCCGTCTCTGCGGCAATCCGCTGATTGCCGTCAACCAACAGAGGGATATCGTCAGCGTTGGCAAGGCGAATGGTGATGGTCATGGCGATGTTCTGAAGTGGGGTCTGTTACTTGTCCTGAGTTGCAGGGAAATTGCCTTGCGCGATGTCAGGAGGGCTGCGCGGGAGATGGAGGATTCATGATGATCAACGAACTCTCACCCCACGGCCGCGAGCACATACGGCCCTCGTGGCATCACGGCGATCTTTGTGTCGGGGCCGTATTCATCCAGTGCCGCGGCCACCGCGACCTCTACACTGGGTGCGCTCTCCACAAACAGCGAATCGAGCGTTTCGGCCGGTAGGCCATCTGAAACGACTTTGACCTTGGCCTTGCGGCGAACCTTGGCCAGTTCTTCCAGCTGCCATTGATCCATCACAAAGTAATCCTCCCCCATGATCCGCTCCACAAACACGTCTAGGCTGGGGTTTTCTTGAAATAATCGCTGAAACTCAGGGCTGCCAATGCCTTCGGTCAGACCTGCGGCCAGGATGATAGTTCCACCCTGTTTGACGATGGGGAGTGCCCCGGTGAGGCCTTTGATCGATTGGTAGAATGTGGTATCCAGCGGATAGCCGGCGCAACTGGTCACAACAACGTCGACCGGCTTCGCAACTTTGTCCGTGACCACACCGCGAACGAACTCCACGCCAGCGTCAAACGCCTGGATCATGTCTCCGGCCACAACTTTTAGCAATTGTTTCTGGGCATCAATGACAACGTTGACGATGAAGTCACAGCCGACATGCTGGCCGATCCAAGTATTCTCTTCGTGAACTGGGTTGCCGGTGAGGATTCCGCAATCGGCGTGAGGATGTTCCAGGAAATCCGGTCCGTGCCAGACTTTGATGGTCTCAAGCGCCGCGATGCCAGGGCAGATCAGCTTGCGTCCGCCGGAAAAACCGGCCATCAAGTGCGGTTCGATTAAGCCGGTGGTGATCTTGAGGTCCGCCTGCGTGTAGCGGCGATCAATCCAAATCGGCACACCACGAGGGCTTTCGCCCAGGTACTCGTGCTCGTCCAGCACGGTGCCGTGGTGGTTTTCGATCTGGTAGTTGGCTGCGATTTCCTCGCCGACCAGTTCGATCATCTCCTCGCCCAGGTTGGGCCGATGCAAGCCGGTGGCGATCAGGATTGTGATCTCTCCACGAGGAATGCCGGTCTGTTCCAGTGTGGGGAGTATCGAATTCAGCAGCAATTGGTTGGGCACCGGTCGCGTGATATCGCAGATCACCACGCAAGCGTTTCTCTTGCCGGCAGCGAGTTCTGCCAATGATTGGCTGCCGATAGGCTGCGCAATCGCGGCTTCAACCGCTGCGACCGGGTCCGCCACCGTAGGCGCATCCTTGTACCGCAAGGTGCGGACAACATTCGCCTCGGGCAGTTCGACCTCAAGACCAGTCTTGCCGTAATCAAGCCGAATTTGCATGGCGCGGTTCTTAGATGGTCGATCCAACCGCTGCCATCGTCCGGCAGTAAGTAACATCGATTGGTTCGATCCCTTTGATGAATCTCAGTTAGCCTTGTCGGCGATCGCATTCGCGGCTTTCGTGATTGGCCATTTCCCGCTGAAGACCTCGACCGCCGGTCCTGTCATGAAGACGTGATCGTTCTCAGCCCATTCCAGTTCCAGGTCTCCGCCGACAAGGTGAGCCAGGATCTTGCGATTTGTCTTTCCGGCTAATACGCCGGCCACGCAAACCGCACTTGCCCCAGTTCCGCAGGCGAGCGTTTCCCCGCTGCCGCGTTCCCACACCCGCATGCGAATCTCGTCCGGCGAAATCACCTGCACGAACTCTGCATTCACACGTTCGGGAAAATGTGAATCCCGTTCGATCTGCGGACCAATTCCTAACACCAACTCGTCCGTTGGCTCGTCGACGTAAATGATGCAGTGCGGGTTGCCCATGGAAACGCAGGTGACGGCAAAATTGTGACCGGCCACGGAGAGCGGCGCATTGACAATCTTCTCGCCGGAGAACGTACTGGGGATCTGTTCGCCGCGCAAGGTCGGTTTGCCCATATCGACACGAACGCGATCCACGATCGGCTGTGATTCACTAGTGGTAAAAAGTTGCAACTCCAACACGCCGGCACCGGTTTCAATGTGCAGCGTCTCTTGTCGGCAGATTCCGTGATCGAACAGATACTTGGCCACGCAGCGAATCCCGTTGCCGCACATTTGGGCTTCCGAACCATCGGCGTTGAACATCCGCATCCGAGCGTCAGCAGTTTCCGACGGACCGATCAAGATCAAGCCATCGCCGCCAATTCCGAAATGCCGGTCGGAAACTTCGCATGCCAGCCGCGTCACATCAATCTCGCCGGGCGTTTCCACAGCCGACCAGACATCCGCCTGCTCAAAGCAATTGACGTAGACGTAATCATTCCCAGCTCCCTGCATCTTGGTGAAGGGAAGCAGGCGAGTCGCCGGGGAGGAAGTGCGTTGAGATTCGGGCTGCGCGGTCGTGGCCATAGACTTGAAAACGGCGTGGTCGAGTGATCAACAGCACTACCATGATCGTCCAATTAGCTCGTGCTGGCAACTCGCGCAGACCGAGAGTTACTGACTTAATCAGTGCCGCCCCTCTGCTTTTTATGCGCGTCGCCGCCTCGATACGCCAAAATCTTCATTTGGATCTTGTTGATGACGTTCGCGCACTGCATCAAGAAGATGGAGAAAGTTCGATCGCTACGGAGGTCTTCGTGCGATAGCTTATGGAGCGCTTCAATCTTGATTGCCGTGATCTTGGCCAAGATCTCTTCAAGCTTGTCAGGGTCGCGGCAATTCCACTGCTCACTCTCCAACTTGATCGTCTGCTCCAAGTATTCGTCCAGCACTTCCTTTTCTTCAATGACCTGCGCCTCATCCCGGCGCCGCACCATCCGAGTGCGGAAGCCATAAAGCAAAAACATGCCGGCTGCAAATGCCACAAGCAGGTCCTTGCCGCCGGCCAGCAACTCCGTCCAAGTGGCTAGTTCCGAGGGATCAAACGGTTGAAAGTAAGCTTGGGCGGCGGGATGGAAACTGGAATTGAGGTACTGCGAAAGGACCTCAGTTTGCGAGATCAATTGAATCGGAGGTCGGGCGGTTTCGTCGCGCATTTCGTTTAACTGGCTGGCGAAGCCGACGGGATCGCCATAGATGGAATCCAGGATTGCCGTGACCAGCGCTTCGGACGCGTCTGACCTGACGGCCACAAAATCAGCTGAGCCAATTGTGGTGATTTCGTGTCGCGGAATACGTTCCCCATGCTTGTCATAGCCATAGGCCCCCGGCGGAATGGTCACAATTTCAAACGCTGACTGCTGCGCGAGCGCAGCGGCATCGATCGATACCAGTTCAATCTCATTATTCCGTAACAACTCTAACGTTGCTTCATCCAACCAGGCGGTTTCACGGACACGGACAACACCTGCTGAACTTTGCTTTGCGACTGGGTTCCCATCTCCATCAGAGTCCTCGGGCGATAGTTTTGCTGGGGTCAACTGTTGCGGACCTCCTGCTTTCAACCCGGAACGATAATGTCTGGCGATGACATCTGCGACGCGTCTCGCTCCGGAACCAAGCAGCCCTGCGTCGACACGATGCTCGTGCGCCATCGTTTCCCGCAGAATACTTGAAACGGTGAATTGATAGTCGGGATCGTTTGGGTTGAGTTGCTGGAATTCGTTCTCCGTTTTGTTGAGCACACTTTTGTCGACGGCCACGCAGACTACGGCGCGAAACAGCGGAGCCACTGCAACAATATCTTGTGTGCCTTGTTGATTTTTTCGGGAAAGATCGCGTTCCTGCAAGATCGCCAAATTGGGCGAAACAGGCCGCTTTCCACGGTCGTCCTCTATCGTCGCGATCACACCACGCTCGCGCAGTAAAGCCGCATTTTCTGGACTTCCCGCCAGGTTGCTTCTGTGTATGACCGTTGAGTTCGGGAATCGGTTTTCCAAGACTGCTTCCAGCGCTATCCCGGCTCGCTCATATGCTTGACCTGGGGGCCCGGCCGCAATCGCGATGTCCCCGGGAACCGAATCATGACTAAGCCACCACCCCGCCAACGAAACCCCAACCAGCACAATCAGCAGCGTGATGACTGGCCAGTCCGCGATGGTGGCAAACAACGTCGAGATTCGACGAGGTGACGTCGTCGGGTCCTTGCCAGGAGGACTCTGGAGGTTGGACGGAGTCGAGCTCGGTTTGTCTGCCATGAATCTAAGCAAACCTCCCCAAGGTGGGCAACTTGAGTCGTGCTGTTGCGAGCCGTCATTCTAGGCCTTGATCAGCTCTGACGGTTAGTGATTCAGCAAGAATTCCCAAAGCAATACGATGCGCACATCTGTCAAAGTTTACGGTGGTGGCATGTCCCGATGTTGTGAACAGCAACGAAGCGATTCTTACGGTCTTGAACTGTTGAGCACAAAGCCGCCATGTCTCTCGAACCGATCAGAGATTACACATGGCACTTATGACATGGCTGTCGTTCAAGTGCGGCGCGCATGGTGGACTGGTCCCAGGGAGGGTACAACACTCATGACGGAGAATGCATGGCGGCTTGTTTTGTTGCTGCTGGTGTCTGCATGGTGTTGCGGATGTGCCCAAGGTCCACGCGATCTCTCGCGAATGCGTGCCCCGTATAATCAGGCAATCCAGAGCACCAGTGCAGAACAGATGCTGCAGAACTTGGTGCGGCTGAAGTATCGCGAATCGCCAGAGTTTCTGGCCGTGACAGCGATCGCCTCTCAATCGACCTACAATGGCGGGGGCTCGGTTGGCGTTAGTCTACCGGAAGCTGCGCTCTCCATGCTCACGCTAGGTGCTTCGGCCAGTTATTCCGAACGCCCAACGTTTACGTTTCAAAGTCGTGACGATCCTGAGTTTCAGCGAGGTTTGCTTGAGCCGATCCCCCTTTCGACGATTGCCCTGGTGACTCAAACCGGCTGGGCCACGGATCGTGTGCAGCGACTGACGATCAAGAACATCAATGGTGTTGACAACGCTACCAGCGCCGGTGGCCCAACGCCTGCTGACAAGCCGGAGTTCGAGAAGTTTCAGCGCGCGGCGTATTTGATGCGCGAACTACAGCAAAAGCGGTGGGTAGAGCTTGCTACCGTGAAGAGCGAGGAGTTGCTGATCAAGAAACAAGACACAAACTTCTTGGGTATCCCTTGGGAGCAAGTGTCAACGGAAGAAATCGCATTGCTTAAAGACCGTGGCTATTCTGTTCGGCCTGTTGCGGAGCACCCTGAACTTGCAGAGTTCTATCGCACGACTGGTGACTTGTCGCTTCGATTTCACCCGCTTGCCTGGACAACGCCAGAAGCAGTCGAACTAGCTCGCTTATTGGAGGTTAAACCATTCCAGGATGCCTACGTGGTCAAGAATTCGACGAGCGAAGAAGGGCAGCTCGGGCGAATTATTTTGAGACGAGATGGCGATTATCGGACGGAAATGCAATTGCTTGTGACCCCCCGATCCGTCCTGGAAATGATGTACTATCTGGCTCAGGCTGTACCTGCCCCGCCGGAACATCTCAACGCCAACTGGATGACAACTACGCGCGATGTTACCGGTGCCGTCTTTGATTGGAATCAGCTCACTGCTGGCTTGTTCCAGGTCCACGTTTGCGCGGATTGCCCTCCTCCAGATGTAGCGTCTGTGGCCGTTCCTTACAAAGGCTATTGGTACTACATCGCCAACAATGACCTCACATCCAAGGCAACGTTTAGCTTGCTGCAAGAAATCTACAACATCGAAGTTCGAGGTGGGGATAAAGGAATACCATTCATTATCGGCTCTTGATTCATCACGGCATATACTGTCAGCGAGTTCGCATTCATGGGATTGGCGGCAATTCCTCAAGGAGCAGAAATGGCAGCGATCGTGATCACCTATAGCTTGGTGGTTCTGCATTAGCCGTGGCCTGGGTCATGCAGTTCGTCGATTGATGTTGTTGTCCGACGACGACCTTCCCGGCCAGTACGACAAACTGATGTGGGTTGTTGCTTTTGTCTTGTTGTTCTTTGTCACTCCGATTGCTTTTATCCTGTGGAAAATGGCCATGCGAAAGGCGCGATTGAGAGAGCGCCAGCGGCTATGAGGATATGATGAGTTCCAACGATCGAGGTTGAACATGGCGTGCGAACTCATTCGCATGCTCTCCAACGTGCGTGTGTGTTACACCTCCTCTGACACGTTGCGAATCATGATTCGCCCGTAGTCAATTGCGATCCGGCCGCCGCCCGAACCGAGCATGATATTTCGCGAACGCCAATTGGCGCTCGCGTTCACCAGCAAAACTCAATGTCACAGGCGTATAGAGAGTGGCGTCGCTTCGCTCGCGATTCACGAATCCAAAATCCTTGGGGTCTTCTCCTTTCAGGTGCAGCACGCAGGCCAGAGCAATGTCGCGAAGCTGCGCTTCCCAATTCGTGTTGGCATAGGTCAGACAAACATCCTGTTCATCAAATAATTTGACCAACAAACCGGAATGCGATGCATCTCCCAACTTGGCCACAGCCAGCACGGCATGCATGCGATCATTCGCGTCTGCGCCTGGGTCGGCAGCTAGCGATTGGGCCAACGGAAGTCCGGCCGGCAAGCCATATCGTAAGGCCATATAGACACAATCTGCCGGACGAACGAGATCCCCATTTGCGGTAATCCACTCATTCAAGATGCTTTGGCAAGCTTCCGCCCCAGGACCTGTGGTTGCCATCTCCGTAAAGACGCGCGAGGTTGACAGGAAATTTAGCATGTCCAGGGTTGGCGTTTCGCAGCGGACATTGGGGCGAGAGCTAGCGAAGAACAGGGCGGCCATCGCCGCTGGTGACTCCATAATGTGAGAAACGTTGACGATCTGTGTGTCAATCGCCACGGCAAGTTCCTCAGGATCACGCGACAACGCCATCATCACACCGCGTGACTGTTCCAGCATGTTGGCAAACAGCGTTCGGGTTGCTGGAGTGTTGCCTAACAACTGTGTGTAAGCGTCAAACCCCGGCAAACCATAGCCATCAGTCCCGTCTGGATCTGCCTGGAATCGTTTGACGCGATCTTCAAAATCTCGGCCAATGACGTCGGCAAGAATCGCCTGGCAGCGACTGCGAACTTCTGCGTCGGAGGATTCCAACCCAGCCTGCAACGCCGCGACTGCGGTCATTCCCATCGCGGCGAGTTTACGCGTCGCCTGATCACGTTCTTGAAATCGCTGAGAGCTCAACTGCTCGACAAGCTGAATAGCTTGTTGTGCGGACGCCTTTGTTCCCTGTCCTGAACGTGAGGTGTCCTGTTGAATGGCGAGCAGGATGCGGTTGCCAGACGCTGGGATTGCGGCATTAGCTCGATGGTTTTTCTCGCCGGACGCTGTGCAGAATGCCATGGCCATGCACACGGACGCGGTCGCTGTTGACCACGTTTTTCGACATTTTTGGAATAGGCGATTCATCGGGGACGCGCTGGCGAGCGACCTCAAAAGTGTGAACACCATTCAGGGTAGAAACAAAACTGATTGCTCGCTGTTCGATCACGGGCAACTCCATCCTAGGTCGTCACGCCGCGCAGAGGCAATCGTGAATTACTCACCGCTGGCCAGCCAAGCACGAATCCGCATGATTTGGATGTTGTGAAACGGTCGTTTGCATGGCTAGAATCAGGGCGGTAAGGAAGGGCTTCCGTGACTCGTTCGTCCCTGAGACTCTGCTTTTCGGCAATGATTCAGCAACGCGTGACGGTCGCCAACCCCTCCCGCTCAAGCAGGCAATTTCCCGCCGCACCTGCCAACAATAACACACGGATTTCCGGATTACGCCAGGCGTTTGCCGCGTGGTTCGTGTCGCTTGCCGTGACTCTTCCCAGAGAGAGCCCTCTGCTTAAGGGCTCCGCTGACCAACCTCTGACTTAGGAACGAAATCCCACGATGACCGCGAATGCAACCCTGACAGCTAATCCAACTGACAACATCTTTGATCAAGCGGTTTTGCGACTGGATCGAGCGTTTCAGCATTCCGAGATCGATGAGGAAGCCGTGCTGAAGCTGAAGTATCCCAAAGCGGTTCTCGAAGTCTCCATTCCTGTGCGGCGAGATGACGGCAGCCTGAGCGTATTTACCGGCTACCGCGTGCGACACGATGACACCCGTGGACCCACCAAAGGCGGCATCCGCTATCATCCGGGCGTGACGTTGAGCGAAGTCAAAGCGTTGGCGTTCTGGATGACGTTTAAGTGCGCTGTTGTCGGTATTCCTTACGGAGGTGGCAAAGGCGGAATTGTCGTCAATCCCAAGGAACTTTCGCTCCTGGAGTTGGAGCGCCTCAGTCGCGGTTTCATCGAACAGATTGCCGACTTCATCGGTCCTGAAACAGATGTACCTGCCCCTGATATGTACACCAACGCCATGATCATGGGTTGGATGATGGACGAATACAGCAAGATCGAACGACGCCGCGTACCGTCGGTCATCACCGGCAAACCGATTCCACTTGGCGGAAGCTTAGGGCGAGATGACGCGACAGGGCGTGGCGCATACTACTGCATTAAGGAACTTGAGCAGCGGCGAAAATGGAACCCGCACGACATCCGCGTGGCCGTGCAAGGGTTTGGTAACGCAGGTCAACATTTCGCCCGGTTGATGCATGCTGATGGATATCGCATTGTAGCCGTTAGTGATTCGCGTGGCGGTATCTTTCGTGAAGAGGGCTTTGACATCCCCAGTCTGATTTATGCCAAGAACGAGATGCGGGAACTCCAGGCCGTGTACTGCAATGGATCCGTCTGCGAAACCGTCGATGCGGAGAAAATCACTAATGAAGAGTTGCTAGAACTGGATGTCGATATCCTGGCTCCGGCAGCGCTCGAAGATCAGATCTCGACACAAAACGCGGATGCAATCAAAGCTCCGGTGATTGTCGAAGTGGCCAACGGACCAGTCACATTTGACGCTGACGACATCCTCCGCGAGACGGACAAGCTGGTGATTCCGGACATTCTCGCCAACGCTGGCGGCGTTACGGTCAGCTACTTCGAATGGCTGCAAAACCGGGCGGGCGAGTATTGGGCCGAAGAAGAAGTGCAAACCAGGCTGCAGAAGATCATCTCGCGAGAGTTCAGATCCATCATGGACTTAAAGGAAGAGCGAGAAATCGACATGCGTACCGCCGCATACGCGCACGCACTAACGCGAATCGGAAAAGCCATCGAAGCTCAAGGAACGAGCCGGTATTTCAAAAGCAACGGACACTAGGAATTCGCAACTTCCAAAGTGCTGCCGCCCCTTGAGTTGTGCCCTGCGCACTCAAATCATATCGAAGTCCATCAAGTCTCCGTCATCTTCGTCGATGTCGCCTTCATCCTCCAGCAGGCTGGAGGACTGCTGCAACTTGACGAACTCGACTTGAGTGGCTTTGCCGATGGCAAGGAACACACCGCCGGCTTCATTAGCGAGGAGAAACCCTTGATCAACGCCCACGCCACCGCGGAAGCTGTAGGGGAACTTGTAGATCACTCCATCGCGGAGTTCTTGCAAGAGTTTTTCTGCCGCTGTATCTGATGCCTTGCTCGCGTTTTCGTCCGGCAGCAAGTCCAGCGAATAGAGTGCACGGATGTTGTGATCCAGGTAATCTTCAATGGTTGCCTGTTCGACAAGCTCGACAGGCGCAGAGAAAGACGACGGAGCGGGAGGAATCTCATTGCCTTCCACGTCGATCGGTGTCAACGTTCCCCGCTCGCACCAAGCCCCGTCCGGGGAGAGGTAGCCCATAGCGATGCTTCCCTTGCCGGTAACAGTACGCCCGTCACTGGCCAACGTCGCCAATTCGCAAGGATCGCCATCTTCATCCAGGACGAGCGTCTCTTTGTAGCCATACAACTTCGTCCGATCGACCTTCTTTAAGCCAAAGGCAAGGTCTCTCTTGGCGAAGCTAAAGATAAGTGGTTTGGCCATGAATGAACCTGACACCGAGACATAACAGTGTTTCGCAGGCCACACACCCGGGAGGGCAACTTACCGGTGCGGCAATCAGTGCTGCGAATGCGGTGCGATTATAAAAGGCGAAAGTGTACGATCGCCAGCGCGAAGATGAAGCAAATTCGCCACCTGTCTCTATCGCCCCAAGTAGCCCAAGCTCACGCCGTACATCCAATGATCATAGTCGCGGCCTTTGGTGGTAACGTAATAGCTTGCCGCGGCGGTGAGGCGTATATGCGAGGTCAGCCAGAAATGGACTCCCAATTCTGGATAGACGGCTCCCAAGGCCCCATCAACGGACTCCTTCTCTTCGCCACGTTCGTCGATGAATCCATTGTCGTCGTTATCGATGCCATCGGAATCGGCCACTTCGGAAAACTCGGAGTACCCACCGAATACACCCAGTCCGGCAAACGGAGCCACGCGACTTGGCGTCTGCACACGAGCACCCAGGTTAACGCCCAAGAAGGAGTCGTCCGCGGCGGAATTCGTGAGCCACGCGAAGCTGGCGCGACCTTCGATGTCTTCACGAAAGTAATGAAACGCACCCAATTCCGCTCCCGCGGCGCCGGGGTCCGTTGTGCCAGCAGCACCAGCGAATAACCCGGTTCCGCCATCCACAAACCGAGCATCGACCGCCTGTTTGGCCATTCGGGCGATCTTTTCCGCATCATCGTCGGGATAGAGGGCGGAATACTTGGCCGCATGCCGGTTCATCCATCGCCCAGCGAGACGTGCAGCCACTGGCGGCGGCGACAACCGCGCAGCACACAGTCAACTTGAAGCGGTAGCAATGCATGAATGCCCAATAAAACAAAGGAGCAGCTGCGGACGTTACGGGAAAGCCCCGTAACAGGTCAAGCCGCTTGTTCGGTGGCTTTCACGCCCACGAGATTGCGACGATGATTTCAGCCGGCACGCGTTATTGTATTGGGAACTGGTATGACAGGCTGCCATGGGATCATCAGCAGCGAAGGTCTTGAACGGAGATTTTTGAACTGTGCCTGATCGAGATTGGGAATTCGTCGCGCGGTCGTTTGTCTCGGACCAACGCATCTTTCGATTGATGCATGATGAATACCGCCTGGCGCCTGAACGTTCAACGCGAGATTTCATCGTGCTTGAGGTGCCGGATTGGGTGAACGTCATTGCCATAACTGAGGACAAGCAAGTCGTGTTTGTTCGCCAGTTTCGCCACGGCGTCCGCGAAGTCACTTTGGAAGTACCGGGCGGGATGGTTGATCCAGGCGAAGATCCGGCCACCGCCGCGCTCCGTGAACTGCGTGAGGAGACGGGCTACGCGGGTACTAAAGCTGAGTTGCTGGGCGCCGTATGGCCAAACCCGGCGTTCCAAAACAACCTTTGCCATTCGTTTCTCGTCCACGATGCCGTGCTGGCGGGCGAACCGCAGCCGGACCCAAGCGAACGAATAGAAGTTGTCACGTACCCATTGGCTGATGTTCCGCGACTGATTGCTGACGGCCAGATCATGCACACGCTCGTCATCACGGCCTTTTCGCATTTCGGCATTGCGGGGAAGTCTGAGTACAATCAGTGAAGACCTACCCCGGAAGATTGAGTGAAACCTAAAATGCCTATTCTCAGCGGCAACCTCTCGCAGCACTTTCGACTCGCGACAACACCCGCGCGATACTGTGTCGTTGGGTTTGCCCTCGCGGTGTGTCTGCCGCAGCAAAGCTTTGCCCAAGAGAAGTCCACTTCTCATTTGGCAATCGAACACGGGATTGCCTTTCTAAGCAATGAAGTTCCCGCTTGGGCAGACAAGCACAACTGCTATTCGTGCCACAACAACGGCAATGCGGCCCAGGCGCTCTATCGCGCGAAATCGCTGGGCCATGATGTTCCGCAAGAATCTCTCGCCGATACGACGCGCTGGCTACTACAGCCAGACGAATGGAAGAACAACGGCGGAGATCCCGCCTTTGCTGATGAGACATTGGCCAACATTCAGTTCGCCGCAGCGCTGGTGACAGCGATTGAAAACAAGATGCTCACGCAACCGCCAGCCGATCACCCCAAGAATACGAAAGCTGATCGTCTACGAACGGGAGAGAAGACTGATCGCGCGACTGCCGCGCTCCGTAAGGCTGCAGAACTCATCGCTGCAGATCAGCAGCCGACTGGATTTTGGCGCATCGGCGGCGATAAGCAGATAGGTGCCCCGGCTACATTGGGCAACATGCTCGCTACTCGCGAAGCCTTGCGAGCTTTGCGGCTCGCCGAAGACGATCGATTCGCAAACCATATCAGTAAGGCGGAATCCTGGCTTGTTGCCGAGCGCCCTCGGACGGTGTTTGACGCTTCCGCTCAAATTCTGGCTTTAGCCGACATCCGTGATTCAGGCAAATCCAAAGCTGACAAAGGACCGGATTCGAGTGATTCAGCTATCGAGTACACAACCACCAAGCAAGACGAGATGCTCTCGGCAGCGGCACAGCATGCCCTGATTGTGGTCCGGAAAGGGCAGTCTCTCGATGGCGGATTCGGCCCGTACGTCACATCAATGCCCGAACCATTCGATACATCCATTGCCATGTTGGCTTTGATGCGCTGGGGCGAGAACGAAGATCACGGGCGAATCGGGAAGGCCCAGAAGTTCTTGCTCAGCGAGCAATACGCCGAGGGTGACTGGCCGGAGACCACCCGCCCCGCCGGCAATCAAAGCTACGCCCAACGGCTGTCAACGGCCGGGTGGGCAGTCTTGGCACTGTTGGAGACAGAAGGTCTGCTAGATAGTTCCGACCATCGACAGTCGTCGATCATTCCGCAAGACCGTTAGGTGAATGCCAAGCGTTTTCCACGCGGACAACAGCTATTCAATGCCGTTCAGACCGGCCGGCGGCACTCGCGCGCCGCTTCCATATTGGCCAAACCTCAAACCAGGCAGGAACCGGGGCTCAATAGCCAGCGTAACGCCTACGTTGTCTCGTGTAGCGTCTACGGAGAACCCAAACGTCACCAGGAACGATTCCCCAATTCGCGTAACGGCCACGTTCTGACCCAGATTGACGTCTTCACCAAAGTCAAAAGACGTGGTCAACGAAGAGATCCACTTGGGGCTCATGCGATAGTTGTAAGAAAACGACAACAACTGGCTGGAGATGGGACCTTCCAGCGAACTGAAATTGACGAACACACTTCCTCGCGGAGGGCGGGAGAGCTGTCCCCCAACGCGAACGATCCGCATTCCATCACCGAACATGTCCGCCATACCATCGGACGTCAGCACCAGGCGATCGCCGACATGCCAGCGAAAACCGTAGCTGGCCAGGCCAAATTCCTGTCCAAAGTTATCTCGATCCGCATCGGGGAATAGGGTGATGTCGGAATCGAGGACAATCCAATCGAGCGTCCTTCTTCGTCCGGGGAAACCACGCCGTGTCTGCCACCGTTGATGGACTCCCATCCTCACAGTCGCCAGATCATCGACGATTTCCGTTGACGGGGATGTGACCCAGTCTCCCAAGCCAGAACGCAGGGCATAAACCCGGTCATCAAACTTCGCCGGGATCGGCATGCCGCCAAAAGTGTTGAATTGCGCCCGGCGGAGGAAGTGCTCTTGCGCATCGTCCTGCAATGGGTCGTAAAGCGGCAAGTCGAAGATGTCTTCGTTCGCGTCAGCGACTGAACCATCCAGCTCGAAGACAACTTTGTGAGCCAGCCCATGCACGTTGAAGAGATCATTTTCTACGCCGGGATTGACTGACCAGATCGGCAAGCTCGCTCTCACGCCCAGCTTGCCATAGAGCCGGTCCAGTTGATCACCAAACACATCTTCATCCCAATGAGCAAACTCACCCATTACGTAGGGCACGACTTTCGCCGGACCTGCCTGCAGCGGCATGTCCAGTTCATGCCGCGTGGCGAAGCGGAGGCCTTCGTTGTCCACTTCCCACGGCAACAGCATGAACTTGCTGGCGTCCACCGGATCTTCCGGCGTGGTGGCAACTTCAATGTCTCGATAGCCGATCTTCGTGTTCTCGTACCAGGTAATCCTGTCGCTGAAGAGTGACTCCCCCAGCCAGGTATGCTGCGCTTCTGCTCCCTGGGTTTGAGTAAAGAACGAGTTGAGTTGGACATCTCCACTGAGCGACCAGACGGAGTTGTCGATGATCTTCTTTAGTTCCCCGCCTGTGCTAAGGTCTTTGAACGTATCCCACTCGCTCTCGAAATATTGTTCCAGGAAATTGCGGTCGCTGATCCAGCCGAGTTCCGTGCTGAGTGTGAGATCGCCTGGCAGAGACAGCCGTTGGCGTCCAAACAGACGAAAGCGGTAGTTCTTCTCCGGAGTCAACCCGCCGCGATCCTGGCCGAGCGTATCCAACCCGCGATCTTCGATGCCCCAGAAATCAACCAGCCCGGCATACGTGCTGGGCACGTTGAGCAGGTTCATTCCCTGGTACGAGAAGCGAGTGCCGTGGCCAAAACCACGTTCGGAAAGCCAGTCCAACGAGAAATCCCAATCGGTGCCTGGCGGTGGGTTCTCAATGCCCAAAATCTGGTACGGATCCCAATCGGTCAGGATTTGCGTACCAAAGATATTGTCATTGGCAAAGCTGATTCGGCGCAAATAGTAGGTTGGACGTTCCAGGTTAGCAGCGAAGATCGGCCAATAACCAATAGGAGTCTCTTCCAGGAAGATGAAGTTGTTCAGTGAGGTGGCGGAACGGTCATGGTCGATCGCCTGTTCGCCCGTCAAGGGATCAATCACGGGAATCCCTGTCAGGGGATCCACAGCCGGTTTCTGCTTATCTTCAAAGTAGACCGTCCCCGACGAGAGCCGGTAGCTGGGATCGCCCAATCGACTGGTCGTGACGAAGGAGTTTGTGGCCACAAACCGGTCACGCGAGATTTGTTGGACAACGTCGGCCTTGAGTCTGATGAGTCCCTCGTACGATTCCAGCGGCGTAAGGATCTCCGCAGCGACGATGGTGCCGATTTCGCGCCGCGCGTCGTAGTACATTCGCTGGGCGTGCATGACTCTCTCGCCCTGCCGAAAGACGACGTTACCCTCCAGATATAATTCCAGCGGTTGGTCCGCATCCTGGGCTTCACTTCCATCCAAAGACAGGTTCTCCGAGGTCCACACCACGACCCGGTCAGCGGAGACATCCACTGTGCCGAAGCGGTCATCGCCTTCGATGATCACATTCACGCCTGAGTCAATTGTGCCGATGCGTTCCCGCCCGTCAGGACTGAGAAAGTAGGATGCCTGAACCGGCGTGCTGCTCCGCGGATAAGCGCGGATTCGGCGGCTTCCGCTGGGAAGTGTGCCAGCGCCTGTCGCGGCGCCGCGTGATTCATCTTGGTAATTGACTTGCTTGAAAGCACCGTCGCTATAGGCATAGCGCCTCATCTTGGCGCGACCAAGAATAGGCGCAGATTCATGCGAGACTTCCCCGCCGGGCTGCGGTGTATTGAAGGTCGGCGGTTCGGACGATTCCCAAGTCCCGTACCAGCTTGGTTCTCGGAGAGTCGCCTGACTGCCATCTTGGGCATACGACACCAGCACGTTGCCATCCAGGTAGGCATTCACGGAGTGCTTCTCACCATAGCGCCCCCGTTCTAGCCAGAGGACACCACCTTCTGCCTTGGCCAGCGTAGCACCTTGGCGAATCTCGACACCGCCGCTAAGCAGCCAGACATCAGTCCGATCCTCACGCCAGCGGTTGGCGCCTCCTGCGCTGATCAAAATGGCGTCCGAAAACTCACCAGCGGGAACCTTGATGCGGGTGCCTTGCCCGTATGCGCTCGAAAACTCACCCTGCAGTAAGGTGATGGTGCCGAGCAGCAGTGTTCCCAACAGCCGCGCGCAACGAGAGCGCACCGGGGAGAACTTCCCTGGCCTTCGGGAATGCAAAGCTACGCGACGCGCGTTGTGCAGTGGAGCGACTCCTTTCGCTCAAGCGATCCACGACTTGCGGACCATCCACGGTGTTCGCCCGCTGAGCTGGCGGGTTGCCGATGAAAACGGGTCGGAATCGGGCGAAATGGCGGCGGATTATAGAAATGCCCTCGTCACCGAGCAAGGCGGGTTCCAACTCGATCATCGAATCGCAATTCCAGCAGTCATGCGACTTTGCGCGCGATCGGCAAAGCACCAATCACGATGTTTGTGCTACACTGCTATCAGTGTGTGATGACCACGCGCAGGTCACCGACATTGGTGCCGGTTGGACCTGTTTTGAGTAACCCTCCGGTCAAGTCAAAGAAGCGATAGGCGTCGTTTCCGCCCAAGAAAGATCGTGCCTCCAAGCCCTGTTCGAGCGCTTTTCGATGGACGGCTGTGTCAATGCAAGCACCGGCTGCATCCGTGGGACCGTCCTCGCCATCAGTCCCTCCGGAAAGCACAACGATGTCATCGAAGATGCTGTCACCACCAGCACCTGTCACCGGCAATGACGTCAATTCCACGTAGGCTGCCAAGGCAAGCTGTTGGTTGCGTCCTCCTTTCCCGGGGTCATCCGTGAGCGTCACCACCGGCTCTCCGCCATGAATCAGGCAGTTAGGCAAATTGGGATCACCGCGCATCTTGACGGCGAGTTGAGCCAGCTTCCGCCCGACTTCGTTGGCCTCGCCTTCCAGCGCAGCACTTACGTGCATGGCGAATTCATACCCTCGGCGTTCGGCCTCTTGTCCCGCAGCATCTACGGCTAAGGCCAAATTGCCGATCACGATGTTGGTAACCTCAACACACGGTGAAGCTTCTCGGCTATCCAGCCCCGGTGGCGAATCGCGGAGATAGCTCATCACTCGGGAAATCTCCGGGGAACTACGTTCATTGATCTTAAAGTCATCAAGCACGCGAAGCGCATCTACCGCAGTGACACTAGCGGGCACGGTGGGACCAGAGGCGATCAATTCCAGTGGGTCACCAGGAACATCGGAGATGAGCAACGTGATCAGACGTCCCGCACGGCAAGCGGTGGCCAGTCCGCCTCCTTTCACACGACTGAGCGGAATGCGCACGGTGTTGAGCTGTTGGATGTTGGCGCCCGCCGCAGAGAGCAATCGGGTGATGGCGAGCTTGTCCTCCAAAGAGATTCCTGTTGCAGGAGCCGGCAGCAGGGCACTGCCGCCACCGGAAACCAAGCAGATGCAAAGGTCGCTGGGATCTGCTGCTTGTAGCAGACGAAGCATCTCTTCCGTCCCATGCGCAGCAGCTTCAGTTGGCTCGTTAACACCCGCTGGCCTGGCGGGATGCAATTGGATGCGGCGATGTGCTGTGGACTTCCCCGCAGGAATCGTGTCATTCGGGACGTTAACCCAACCGGTGACGTCCAATTCTCGCATCACCGAAGGCCCCAAAGCCGCTTCCAATCCTGCCACCATCCCAGCGCCTGCCTTGCCTGCGCCGATGACAATCAGTCGACGGACCGAATCAAGGTCGATCGGTTGTTCGCCAATGAGGAGCGTGCGCTGCCAGACACGGACTGTTTCTTGTACAAGCCGATTCGCGTCGACCACCGCGACGCCTGCTTGCCAGATCGCCAGCGCATCTTTCCGTAGATCGCGGCTTGTGTGGTTCATTCCACGCTCCGCGCGCGAATCACGCCGAGCCAATCAGTCGGCTCCATGATAAATTCGCCCAAACTGTTGGACTTAGAGGCACGGAGAATCAGCGCCACCATGAAGAATTCACCTTCGGACTCGAACTTGCCCGCCAAAGAACACCAAGGTGAGCCCTTACCTCGCTCTCCTGGGAGTTTGGCCTTGGAGAAAAACAGGTGAGAAAACCCCTTGGCGGAAAGTTGCTCGGGCCAGGCTCTGACCAAGGGATCGTGATCTGCAACCACGTCTTTCAGACCAGGCACAATTTGATCGATGAGATCGGGCCAGCGTTCGCGCGCTGGCAGTCGATTGAGTCGACCTGCCGGCGCCAGCACAACAGCCGCCAAACGCATCGGGACGTTGTAGCACTCGACTTGCGCGCCTCCGGCGGGCGGACCATGCGTGCCCAAACTCGATAAGTCAATGGCCAGATCCGGCGGCTCCAGTTTGGGCGTCAACCGCCTGCGACGGAACAACAGCAATGCCACGATGAATACGATCGCAACCCCAGCACCAATGACAAGCGCTTTGGCCATCGAATCCATCTCACGATAAGTTTGTAGCAAATCGGCCATTGCGAGCCTTACGAATTTTTTCGCGGCTTTTCAATGTCATTCTTGATCCCCACGTAGGATCATCCAGACGTTGCGAAATCGAACCGGATCGCCGTGATCTTGAAACCAGATGGGCAGTGATTGCGGGCCTTCAGATAGCCCTGCGCCGGTCTTGTTCGATAGCTCGACGTCATCGTGAATCACGATGCCGTTATGTCGCACCGTAATCCGTGCATTCTCGGTCTTTTCCAGAACGTTGCTTGCATCCGCGACACCATCCGTTCCCGTGGTATTGTAACGTGCCGCGCGGAATTCAATGTCATATGTTTGCCAGACCGAGGGAGGCAAACACGCGTTTACGTCGGGGCGACACTGTCGATACAGCCCGCCGCATTCGCTTGCGGTTCCCTTCAGACCAAACGAATCAAGAATCTGCACTTCATATCTCCGCTGCAAATAAAGCCCGCTATTCCCACGAGATTGCGCGGTGGAATCAGGCATGAGCGGAATGCGAAACTCAGCATGCAGAAAGAAATCACGGACGTTGCGCCGAGTGATCGAGCCTTCATGCAACAATCCATCCTTGCTAATCATGGGGTCGATCAACTCCCCTGTATCTGTCCCGTCAAAAATAACGATTGCTTCCGCCGGCGGCGCTGCTCCCAATGACGGACTCTGGCGGTTCGTCTTATGCAGAATTCCCCGCAGCACGCCATCGGGCGTCATGACACGCGCCTCGCTGGGCGTAATCCAGACGCGGTGCCCCAACGCGACGCATCTTACAAAAATGTCGGACGCACGAGTTTCAACTCGCTCCGCTTCTTCCATCCGCGCGCCTTCACCCGGCAAACCGCCAGGCAACAGGGTCGCCCGATATGTTTCTTGACCTGTCGCCGCTAGTTGCAAGCCGAGCCGTGCCCGGCGGTACCCGCCAGACACCCAGCCAACATATTCCCCTTGCAAGGAAGACACTCGAGCGAAGGCCTCGTCCGCTTGCTGAGCTGCAGCACCAGTCGAACAGGTGACAACTGCGAGTCCAACAACACTCCACACGCATGCGGTTCGCCAACAAAGAACGCAGGAGATCATAAAAAAAGTTCCAGAAAAAAGTCTCCTAAAAAGTCGTTCAAGTTGGCCTCCAGTCTGTGCCCACGTTCAACCCGAATCAAGCAAGCGTTTAAGGAAGTACCGGAAATCGCGGTTTCCATAGCCAGGAACGCGTGGAATGTCATTCAACAAGAGGTGTCTTGGGGCCATCGTTGTTCTGGCCATCATGCGAAGAAATTTTGAAAACACGTTTTGACCAGTGTGCAGTTTTCTCGGCACATTGCAGCTCCTCGAACGCGATGCGTGTCGCGACACGAATCAGGAGCCATTTACCACGTGAGCCACAAAATGCTCTTCGCCACAAAATCTCAACGTGCGGTGGGCGATGCCTCTCATCATTCGGCAGCGACCGATCAAAACCGCAATGGCCAGCCGACAACCGCTCAACACGTGGAAAGTCTGCTGGAATTTGCCACCAGTGCCGGCTTGTGTCCGCGCGTCGATGCTGACGCAGGAATCCTCCACGGCGTCAAAGTGCTCGGACTCTTCAGTCGCAACGGGCGGCGTTACAGAACGGAATGTGTTTCCGCTGCCGCACACTTGTACGAGGGAATCAAGGTCAACGTCAATCACGCAAATGGATCGCGCCGTGCACCACGCGACTACCAGGACCGGCTGGGTTGCCTGCGTGAAGTCAGAGCGACTGAGCAAGGGCTGTTTGCCGACTTGCACTTCAACCCGCGGCACACCGTGGCGGAACAGCTCATTTGGGACGCGGAGCATGCACCGGAAAACGTCGGACTGAGCCACAACGTCGAGGCACGCACGTCGCGCGATCACACCGAGGTGATCGTCGAAGAAATTCTCCACGTCAACTGCGTTGATCTCGTTGCTGACCCTGCGACCACGGCCGGCTTATTTGAAGCACATGAGCCCCCGAACCCCGCAAAAATCAACTGGCAGCAGATGGAACAAGTTGTGGAAGAGCTCCGTCGGCACAGACCGGAGTTGTTTTCGCCCGTGGAGGCTTCTCCTCAAGTTGAACCACTCAGCCACAGTCTACGAACGGGTGCAGAATCACCGGAATTCGCGCAATTGTTGGAAGGGGTGACGCCGGAGCTAGCCACAGCCCTTCGTCAGGAACGCGCCGCTTGGAACAAAAGACTCTTCACCGCCGGCAGACCGAAAAGTAAGAGCCCCGCGGGAAACGCCAATCGCGAGTGGGCAACCGTGCGGGACTGGGTCCGCCGAATTACGTGAGTCGCGATTGCGCTGGCCAAACCACATTGCTGCCACGAACCACGAGACTCGAACATACCTACGAGAAAGGGGCAACCCATGGCTGATACGTTTCGCTTTCGGCACGATGACGTCACTCGATTTCAAGGAGGGGTCGATTCCGCAACCGTGATTGAAATCGGCGACCTTGTCTATCTCGATACAGACGACGTCAAGCCAGCTTCAGCACAAGCGGACCAAGGAAATGCAGCCGCCAATCAGGCACTGTTTGCCGCCAACTTTGCCGGCGTGGCCATGCAAGCTCGCGATGCCAGTGATACGAACCCCATCCGTGTACTAGCTGACGGTGTGTTCGAGTTCGACTGCGCCAACGTCACCTGGGAAGTGGGTGATCTCGTGGGCGCGGCGGAGAACTCCGGCGGCACTGCGCTTGAGAATCAACAGGTCACCGCCGTGAGCCGCCCTGAGCTGGCACTTGGGTACGTGATCTCGCGCGAAGCCAGTGCGGTGACCAAGGTTAAGGTTCGCCTCCTCAGCCGGACCTCTGGCCTACACCGCCTGTTGTCGTTGGAGCGGCGGAACGATTCCAACATTGAAGCGCTCGGCGGCGACAAAGTTCTATCCGCGGACGACGCGCGGATCCAAGTCCTCGATCCCAGCGGCGCAGGGCGTGATGTGACCTTGCCTGCCGAAGCAGTCAGCACCGGTGTGGATTTCATCGTCCACAACTCCGCGGATGCGGTCGAAGTGCTAACGATCAAGGACGACGGTGGCGCAACCGTTTGTACGCCTTCGCAGAATGAATCGGCATACGTCTTCTGTGATGGAACAAAATGGCGGGGAATGGTCGCCGCAAATAATTGATCTCACTCGATGCCTGAGTTGCACTTTCATGCCTATGCGCGGCCGCTGCTGCGACCACGTCCAGGCATGCTTCAACTGACTCGTACGACAACTAACCAAATGGGGAGATCTATCGTGCCTTTAGTCAAAGCAAAAGAACTCAAGCAGCAGTGTGCGTTGGACGGACTGCCTCGAACGGTGACGCAACTTCGCGAGGCGTTGGAAGAAGAACAACTCCGACCGGAAGACTTTAGCCTTCGCGATCTTGCGGAAAGTTTCTGTGGGAATGCATGGCTTAACGCCTGTGACCCT
Organism: Pirellulales bacterium; assembly: GCA_028066245.1. GTDB lineage: Bacteria > Planctomycetota > Planctomycetia > Pirellulales > S012-138 > CALJLD01. The sequence continues at coordinate 129,110 of JALCBR010000003.1, forward strand.
CGCCGCGGCGTGATGGAGTTGACCGAAGCAGGCGACGGTGTCGATGTCACGGCATTCCGCAACATCACCGGACAAGTCATCTTCTCCAAAGTCATGCAAGGCTTTCAGCATGAAGCTTTTGTGGCAAGCCGGATTGTAGAAACCATCCCCACACGGTTCGATGGCGAGAAGATTCCAGGGGTTTCCCGGGTTGGTGATGCGGCGGAGGAAGTTGCGCCGGGCATGCCGTATCCATCGGCAGGCTTTGGTGAAGATTATGTAGAAACGCCCAATACGGCGAAGCATGGTTTGATTGTTCCGGTCACCAAGGAGGCTGTCTTCTTCGACCAAACCAACCTGGTACTCCGTCGTGCTACAGAGGTGGGCGAAAGTTTGGGCATGAACAAAGAGAAGCGGCTCTTGGACGTCGTGCTGGGAATAAGCAATCCGTTTATCTGGAAGGGAACGTCATATGATACCTATCAGCCTTCCACACCCTGGAAGAACCTGCTAACTGACAATGAACTGGTCGACTGGACCGACGCCGACGCGGCCGAGCAGTTGTTGGGCGGGATGCTAGACCCGGCCACCGGAGAGCCCATCTTGATTGACGCCACAACGGTGCTGGTCACACCTGCTATTCGGCACACCGCCGCGCGTGTGTTTGAAGCGACGGAACTCCGCTTCACGTCTGGATCCACGGAAACGGTCGCGCAAAATCCCTTCGCCGGCAAGTTCAGCGTGGAGAGCAGCCGCCTGATGCTGCGGCGGATCACCGAGTCTGGCGAAGCGGAAGCTGATGCCAAGAAGTGGTGGTTGATGGGCGACTTCGCCAAGGCATTCGCCTATATGGAGAACTGGCCGATCACTGTGACGATGGCTCCTGCCGGCAGTGAAGCCGAGTTCACGCACGATTTTGTCGTTCGCTACAAGGCCAGCGAACGAGGCGCGGCCGCGGTGATCAATCCGAGGTATGTCGTGAAGAACACCGGATAGCGGAGAGATGAGGAGTCAAAGGCTGGGAGCAGGGAAGGCATTTGAAAACCAGTCGGAACACGCACTCGCAGACTCCCAAACCAACGTTTGGTTCTCACGTTTAGTCTTCTTGCATCGCCCTCACTCCTTACCCTCCTAACTTTTCATGTCTGACATCACCCAAATCCGCGCGATCAAGTCACAGACCTTAGCTTTGTTGGCCGAGCTAACCGCGAGTCCCAAGCCAAGCTACAGCCTGGACGGGCAGCAAGTCAGTTGGTCCGACTACCTGCGGCAATTAGTCGACACGGTTGAGTGGTGTGACAGTCAACTTCGCGGGGAAGAACCGGCCGAAGTCCGTTCGAGAGGATTCACACGATGAGCAACTGGAAACCTGATACAGATTTCCCATCTTTTGCCGATGCCACCGAAGCGGTGACGTTCGTGTCCGATGGTATGTCGACCACGGAGATCACCGAAGCATTGCGAAGACGGCTGACACGGCGCGATGTGAAGTTTGGCGGTGGTCGACTCATGGAATCGGACGTGTTTTGGCACTTGCCGCAAAGCGAACTGGCTGTTGCTCCCAAGCCCGGTGAGAAGATCATCGATTCCGCGCCACAAACGTGGACCATCGTCCAAGTGGACCACGACGTTGTGGATGGGCGCTGGCGCTGTGGTTGCCGAATGAGTGCGCTGAGTTCGGCGTTCGTCGAAGAGATCGATTGGCTTCAGACTACTTGGAGCAAGAACGAACATGGTGCTCTGGATGCGGAATGGACGGAAGCAGCCACAGAGTTGCCAGCCCAAGTTCAAGTTGGCGAAGCGGAACATACAACCATCCGTGGCGTACGCACGCTGCGGCAGCCTGCAACAATCAGCCTAGAAACAGCATTGGCGTTGAAAGCAGGTGACCGTCTCCGCCGACGTACGTCCGGCGAACTCTTAGACGTGACGAGATTCAGTCCGCCACAAGATGTCGGCGGCGTGTTTGTCGTGCAAACCATTCCAGTGGCCGCGTAGATCTTGCATTTCATAGGCCGACGCAATCGAGTTTGCCTCGCCTCTTCCGGTATCCTCAAAATCTCGATGTCCTCAGAAGCAGCCATTCACGCTCACTGGACCAATGACCCCGCGCTCACGGCGCTGCTGCCGGCCGAGCGATTCGTGACTGGATTGGGGCAGTCTGAACTGGCGATGCCCTATGCCACACTGACACGCGAGAGCACGCGGCCCAAGCTGCGCACAAGCGATCGGACGATTGATGAGTCCGAGTTCCGCTTTGATATCTGGAGTATCAACTTGGACGAAGCCAAGCAGGTGGCGGCCGCAGTCTCAGCGAGGTTTGATCGCCGTTCTTTCGCCACGGATGGTTCGACGGACGACTGCACGGTGATTCGCATGCGGCTGACTCGCTATGAAGAACAGCAAGAACCAGACAACTCGATCTGGCGGGTGACGCTCGGTTTCGTCGCCATAACCGCCAGAGCGATAGGAGCCTAGTCGTGGCCGATACGCTTGCCGTTGACCTCAAAACCAGCCTGACCTGGCTGTTCACGGAAACGGGTGACCTGACAGCTGTGCATGACAACTCCGCACTGGAGTATAGCGCCAGCTTTGCCGATGGCACGGCAGCCAATCAGGCGGACCAGCTATGGTATGACAAGCGAGAAGTGGCAGCCTCCTTCCATGACGACCTCGACCTAACCACGCTTCCACGCAACTTATTCGGAAATGCGTTGACGATCGGCTTTGTCCAAGTCAAAGCCATCTTGCTGGTCAATCTTTCCACAACATCCGGCGAGGTTCTTCGCGTAGGCGGAGCGGGAGCAGGGAACGCTTTTGCAACGCCCTTTGCTGGAGATGTGGAAGCGCAAGTAGAAGCGCCGCCAGACAGTCCATTGCTGTTGGTCAATCGCGGCATTGGTTGGACGGTGACAGCCGGAACCGGTGACATCCTGCGCGTGGAAAACACCGTGGCCAATCCGGTGAGCTATCACATCACCATCATCGGGACATCAGCATAACCGCGTGCTGGCAACAGGCATCTGAGGCACATCATGGGATTGATAACTGGAGACGAAGGCAAGGTGCTCGCTGACGGTACACCAATCGCGGACATCACCGGATGGACGTTTCGCACGTCTGTCGCAAGACGGAACTATTCCAGCAGCAAGACCGATGGCTACGAGCGCAGTGTTCCCGGCGCGGTGTCAGGGCGGGGAGCGTTCGGGTTTCAGCTCGATTTGGCGAACCCGCTAACTGATCTGCTTGAAGAAGGAAGTCAAGTGACCCTGCAACTGCACGTTGACGCTTCGCGCTACTACGGCGTACCGGCACTGATCGAGATGATGGAGCTAGACGTTGACGTCAATGGGGATGGGATGGTGGGTGGTCGAGCGGAATTCACCGCTGACGGCGCCTGGACCAAGCCAGACTATTCGTGAAGGCATCTCGATCTTAGGGAATTGCATCTCGTTTCTCATCCAACACTGATTGCATTCAAGGAACCGGGTTTCCCATCCCTTCCCTATGAATCATGACCGTTTCATTTGAAGAACTGGCCGGCTCTCCCATCATTCGTGTGAACGAAGATGGTACACAAGCGGTGCGACACTTCCGCGTCGCTTGGTCCGACTGGCTGACCTTCGCGCGAGAATTGGTGGGTGAGTATCGCGTGGTCGGAAGATCGTTCGCTTTTATTCCGCCCCAGAGTTTTCCTGGTTTCGAGAACATGCTGGTGCGCGAATTGGACGTAGAGCCGTTTGAACCCAGCGGCCCAGACGGTTCTACGGTCAGCACGCTCACCTCGGGCGTCAATCAATACCCCAGTGGTGGAGCACGGGTCACGGCCACTTATGAGGCCATGTTTGACGCGGATAACAAACCACGACCAGACCTGCCCGAACCACCGGAAGGAACTTTTCTGAGCTACAAAGCCGATCTCGGCTCGCAGTGCATTGCCACACCAGGGCGGACGTGGCGGTGGGACGATCCTCCGGATCACCCTCCTTTACCGCCGGACATTCAGCCGGGTGTCCAAGTGGCCGAAGGCTCCTTTGAATTGACATGGCACCGCGTTCCACTGCCGCCGTGGAATTTGATTCGCGAACTGCGGGGCAAGTTGAACTCTGCGACGTTTGTCGGCTCGCCACCGGGCACTGTGCTCTTTACGGGCGCCAAAATCACCCGTGAGTTTCACATCTTTCGCACCGGAGGATTCTGGAAAGTGCGTTACTCCTTCCTAGAAAGCACTCACGAACTCTCCAGCGGGGCGCTCGTTGGCTGGAATTACTTCTACAAAGAAACTCCTGTCTCCGGCGAGCATTGGGTGGCAATCGCGGACGAAGACAACAACCGCCCGTACGTGTCCGCAGATCTGACACAGTTGTTTACGTTTGGGTGAGACGCAGACAGATCACTTCATGACATTCTTCCCTCGCAAACTGTCACCAGATGAAGAGATTTCTCGGGAGACCGTCAATCGGTTGATTGACGAGATCGCCGAGATGCGACGGCAGTCGCGCACAAGAGAATCTGGAGAGGGTGCACCCGCTGGCGGTGTGTCACCTCAGGTCAACGTCGCTAGTCCGCTGGGGCTGAGAAAACAGGCGGGAAGCGCAGTGATCTCGAATCACCCGGCAGAGTATGACGAGTTAGTCGAGCTCGTAACAGATTTGCACTTGGGCGGTTCTGCAACTGCCAAGGTCCTAACGTATGACGGCGTTGCTTGGGTTGAAGCCGAAACCGAAGAGCTAACCGTGCACGACGCGATCGGCACGTTCGAGGGAATCATTGGCGCTCGAGCATTAGTCAAGTTCCATCGTCGCAGCGGCCGCTGGATTGTCTGGCAGTTGCGCTGCTAGGTGCGGCCAATGCGGAGTCACCTAATGCATCTTGCGAAGATCATCCACGTCACCGTGAGTCTGGTTCGGCCCAGCACTACTGAGTTCGTAGGAGAATCTCCCCAAACGCTGATATCGCAGCGGCATCCCCCAAGCATCTTTGCGGCCCGCCAGAATCTCCACAGCTTCCGTCGCCGAAACACCACCCACGCTGAGATCGCTCGCATCCTGTAACTCTCTGTCGACTTCATCAAGCAGAGCCTCTGTCGATGCGATCATCTTCTCAACAGATCGCGTCCCCAACAATTCCAACTCGGCAGCGAGGATCATGGTTCCGCAAACGCCTGTGCCAAGGCTGCCGATGATTCCAATCCAAATACCGATAGCGGCAATCTCCCGTCGCGGACGAAACATGGCCGAGACGCAAACGAAAAACCCGACGACTGTCAGCAGAGAGACTGCCAGCAATCCCCAATGCACGGGCGTAGCTTCACCCCATCGCTCTTCAAACAACTTTACTAGCAACCAAGCTGAAGCGAAAATGCCGGCGATTTCCAAAATCAGGCCAACCCAGACGCGGCGCGCGTTACCCCGTGCCGGGGAGGGTTCGCGCATGAGTTTTCCCTGCTTGATCTCCGCAGTTTCGCCTTGTGGCGTTTCTGGATTGACTGGCGAAGAATCGACTGAGAAATCAGTCATCGAGAGGACCTCATCTTTATTGCCGGCGAGCGCCGCGGCTAGTCGCTATGCATTTCGACAGTGCTCTGCGAGATTGCGGTCTCAATTTGCTCACGGATACCCGGATAGGCGATTTCAATCGGTAGCCAACATAGTAACCCATCTAGCAAATCAGCCGCCAACAGATGAATCACAACCTAGCAGATCGGGAAATGTACCGTTTCCGGGAGGAACCGACTGATGGCTGGCGGTTATCCATGTTGTTGCCTTCCCGACGGAAGCTCTCAAGAAGGAAGTTCCGCAGGTGGTGGTGGCTCGGGCGGAAGTAGTGATTCGGTCATCTTTCGCGGTTCCAGCTACATTGGCACAGCCCAGTGCCTGAGTTTCGAGAATGCGCTCTCGCCAGTTGTACTACGTGTGGAGGTCAGTGGAATTACTTCCAAAACGTGCTCCGATTGTGCCCTGCTCAACGGTGTTTACTTCACGCCTGCCAGTGTGCTTAACCATCCCACGCGGTGTGCATGGCAACTCAGCTTTCCGCCTGTGTGTGGGCACTACAGCTTAATCTATGTCGAACTGTTCGCTCCGAACGTCGGCGACTACACCTGGAGTGTCTTGCTCTCGGATCGTCCGTTCGTGCAATCGCAAGAGCTGATTCTGATCGCGGACGAGCAGCTGCTTCCCGGGCAGATAACAATCGATGATGTTGATGACATCCTGTTGCAAACTGCCAGTGAATTGAACGCCACGCGCTGCGCGGGAAACAACAGCGCCACGGCACGTGTTTCCGCAGTCGCGTAGCGTCAATCCTTGTACGCGGACGCAAAAAAAAGCTATCGCCCTCCATGCTATGTGAATTTGAAACGACGCCGGCCCCCAACGTGCTCCGTTGCCGACGATGTGGCTTTGAGGGCAAATTCTCCTTTCCGCCAAGACAGGTGCGCCGCACGTGCGACATCATTAACCTGCGCAGTTGGTCACACAATGACCGTTCACGGCGGGGACAACCCTGTCGGCATCTAGGCGAAGAGATTGGCCGGCGAGAGTGTCAGGGTTGCGCGGGGCGAGTGCTCGTCAAACAGTTTGCCTGCGAGCATCCAAAGCATCAAACGACTTGTTTGGCAGCCTGCCAGACTTGCGAGGACTATGAGCTAGACCATCCCCTTGAGCGCCGCCGACAGCGATTGCTGCTGCGCTTTCCGCACGGCTTTGGTGACGCGGTCCAATTGACGACTGTCTTGCGACACCTCCGCCTGCTCGTACCGCAATGGGAAATCAGTGTAGCTGTCAAACCTGGAATGGAAGCTCTCTTTGTCGGGCTTGTTTCTGAAATCGTTCCCTTGCTGACACCTTCAACCGGGTACGACATCGAGCGGAGGCTGGCCTGGCACGAACCGACGGAGTGCTACGTAGACAGTCCAGCTACCAAAGCGGAGAAATGTCTGCGAGAAGTCTTTGAAATTCGACCTTGTTTGCCGTATTGCCGCTACCATGTGCGGCCAGACTCTCGCGCGCGAGCGGATGCGACCGAGTTCGCCAAGGGTTTGAAAGAACGTTTTCCTGTTCACAGCGGATTTGTCCTCATACACTACCAAGGCAACTCGGCCCGACGGAACAAAAACATCGCCGAGGAGGTCATCAACGGAGTTTGCCGGCGGATTCTCAAGCTCAACTTCACACCTGTCATTCTCGATTGGGACAATCGCCATGGCCTGACATCGGTCGACCAAGTTGGCGAAGGAGGAATCGTCTGCCCTGGCGTAAGCCATTCACTCTGGCGTGGCCGCGGGACAGGCGATGCCGGCGCCATCGCAGCGTTGGCGGAGCGCGCCATCCTGTGCGTGGGAATCGATAGTGGTCCCGGGCATGTGTTTGCCGCCTGCTCAACACCCAGCATCATCGTTTGGACCTGGCATCACCCTTTGCACCACTTCCCACCGGCGGAATATGTAACGCACCTGGTTCCTGAAAATCACGCGCGACTCCTCCGAGGAGGGGCGAGCAGAGATCTGGGCCTTCAGTTCTTCGACAAGCACTACGCTCACCGCTGCTACCGGCGTTTGCCGCTCGCGCTGGAACGATTGGTTGAAGAAAAGCTCGCACCGCAAGATGACAGGCCAACTAGCGCGCAAAGCCCTTCCCTCAGTGCGGTGACAAACCGAGAGGGTTTGCGGATGCACGCGGACTTATGGGTTAGACATGGAATCGAACGAGATGAAAACGAAGTGATGCGAGATTATGTTTCTGGCAACACGGTATGGATGAATGGAATAACTCATCGCCCGCGCACAGTGATTGACTTGGCAGCCGGCATTGGAGCATTCGCTGCTAGTCTGCACCTGCGCTCGCGACGAACGCGAGTTCTTTGTTGGAACCAAGACGCGACCGCAGGCCACGCCTTAACAGCCAACGTAGGAGACTTCGCCGAGATTATCCCCCCAGGGCTAAATGGCGAGTTGGTAATGTCGCGAATTTTCGCTTGGGTACATGCTCATGATCGCCCTTTGGACATGCTTCGCTTTGACATCCACTCCAAACAATCGACAAAGATTGCAATGCGTATCATTGCCGAGTTCCGCGCTACACCTCACTGCGGGTTGATCGATCAACGGAATGCCAAACCCGTGAACCTGGGCTCTGGTTGATCGGTCCACGTTGTGGGTACAATGCAATTCTCTCCGGCAAACTAAACCATTGTCATGAACCTCCTCACTGCAATTCCCTTGTGACTGAGAGCGACAGCAACAACCAGAGCCTGCAGCTTGCCTTGGCCGCGGCACAAACCGCGCATGACAATCGAGCACGGGATATTTTGATCCTGGACTTGCGCGAGCTGACGCCTGTCTTTGATTACTTTGTGCTGGCAACCGGAGCCAGCCGTCGGCAGTTGCACGCCATCAGTGAAGACATCGACGACAAGCTGGAGAAAGAGTTGGGTGACGCGCGTCTGGGTCGCGAGGGCTACGCGGAAAGCCGTTGGATCTTGCTGGACTACGGCGACCTCGTCATTCATCTCTTTGACGATGAGACCCGCGACTACTACGGCCTGGAGAACCTTTGGGCGGACGCCCCGCGGAAGAAATTTCCACTAGAAAATGAACAGGCTGACGACGGATAGTGCCGAGTGTTCGCAACCAACGGCAGCCAAGTGTGGGGCAGGAACGTGTGGCTTTATCGCTTGGCGGCATGGCGCTGTGCGTCAAACAACGCCAGCAACGCCACGCCCAAAAAACTGCTGACCAGGAACGCAGAGAAACCGCCCAATGCTGCGGAAGAAATGCTTGCCACGGCCAATGTCTTCCAGTCTGAAACGTTTTCCAGCCCGCCAAACAGAATCACAATCCCGGCATAAGCACCCAATATCGCGCCAGCGGGAATCGGCAGAAACAGCCACCAGCTGAGTGCTCGGCGATGACTCAAATGACTGGGCGGAACTTGAGCGCATGCCAGCTCTGTCTCGGCTGCCTGCAACGCAGCGGCGGTACCACGTGTGATCTGACGATTGCCTTTCAACGCTCCTCGCGACAGCCCATCATTGGATGGCGTGATCTCCCGGCGATTTGTTTTCGACCCCCAAGCGTTGGCCGCCACGTGACAAAACACAAGCAAGGCAAACCAGACCAGCAACACCGCTGTGAGCGTGTTTACAACCAGCAAGATTGCCAAAAGCGAAGCAATAGCCGCTACCGCAATCATCAACGTTCGCAAGCTGAATTGCATTCCAATGGCACGATTGGATTGTGGACTAGCCGGGTCCGCAGGCAAGACTGGCGGTTCACCCGGCTTGACTCCGCCAGTGCCAGATGAGACTGGACTTGAGCATTGATCAAGCGTCTTAAGAGTGGATGACATGGAAACATCTTGCACGAGAGGTCGCTCAGGAGATATCAGAAGCGAAGATCCCCACAGTAGCTATTGAACCCTGGCGGCGGGAAGCGCGAGAAGAGATGAGTACAAAAAACACGACCCCGTGGCAAACCTGCCGCGGGGTCGTGCCGTTCGGATGACTCGTTCAGACCGGTATCACGCGTTCAAATCATTTTGGAAGGGTGAAGAAAGGTTCTGGAGCATTTCTTCAGCTGATTCAAAAGCGCTGCAATCGGCTGTCGTCGTCATCCTTCTGCGCTTCAAAAGGACCTGTTTCCTTCGTTCTGACTCCCATCCTAGACTGCTCATTAAACTAGCGAGCATTCTCTCGAAATCTCCGCTCAACTGCAATCGAATTGGCAGACATTGTCCTGATTGCTGCAAACATGTGAGCGGACAGCCGGGAAAACTCTATCAATGAGTGCAACCAATTATTCGCCCACGGATTGCCTATTGCTACTCAACTAACTGCCTTCTGCAAACTCTCCGCATGAATGAGCGTGCGAATGTCGCGGCTAAGGTTGTGCTTTTGTGCCTGGCGTTCGGGAAAAAAACCGCGAAAACGCTGCACAAATTGACTTCGCATCGACGGGTTCAACGACATCCACCTCAACGGGAACATCGGCCATGGACGCGATATGCGTCGAAAAAAATCGGACAAACCACCATGAATTTCCATAAAATCACAGTCGACATTTGGGCATTCTGGGCGGACAAGCCCGTGAAATATGTCACGCAGTGGACGTCATCATACAGACCGTGCGAATCACCCTAAGACGGAAAGCTGTGGCAAGCTTGGTCCGTCACCGGAGGATTTTGCATCCGCCACGTTTTTCGCAAGCTGCTTGACAATGGCATCAAAATACGGCGCCGCCTGTTGATCTTCAAACACGCTGGCCGCTTTGCCTGCGTCACCCATCGCACGAATCGGTAGCTGGATGGGCACTTCTCCCAGAAACGAGACTTTCCGCTCGCTAGCCGCTTGCTTGGCCCCGCCGGTCCCAAAGATGTCATACTTCTTGTCGCAGCCCGGACACTCAAAGAAGCTCATGTTCTCTACAATGCCCAAGACCGGAATGTTGACCTTTTCAAACATGGCCAGCGCCTTTTCCGCGTCCAGCAGGGCGACTTCCTGCGGTGTGCAGACGACGACTGCTCCCGTCAACGGCAACATTTGCGAGAGCGTCAAGGCGATATCGCCTGTTCCCGGCGGCATGTCAATGATGATGTAGTCAATGGGGCCCCAATTGGTATCGCGTAAGAACTGCGTGATGGCGCCATGCAGCATCGGTCCGCGCCACACCACAGCTTCACCGCGCGGGACAACAAACCCCATCGACATCACCTTCAAACCATCGGCCTCAATCGGCGTGATCCGCTTATCGTTAACAACCGGTTGACCGCTGAGACCCAGCAAGTGAGGAATTGAAGGACCGTAGACATCCGCATCCATCAACCCCACTTTGCAGCCGGCCCGCTGCAGGCCCACGGCAATGCTTGCCGCGACGGTGCTCTTCCCCACGCCACCCTTACCCGAACCGACCGCAATCACACTCTTGGCCGTAACACCAACTTGACCCAAGGCTACCGGAGGACGCTCGTGCACGGCGGCGTGAACGGTCACCTCGCCAGCTTGAGGGCATGCTTCTTTCACGCGCTGGGCCGCCTTGGCACGAGTCTCAGCCCAAAGCGGTGCGGAATGCGTGGTCAGCGCCAATGTGAAAGACACACGATCCCCATCTACCTGAAAGTCACGCGCTTGTCCTTGCTGAACCACGTTGTGTCCGGATTCCGGATCACGAAAGTCGGCCAAGGCTTTTTCGATATCAGCGGCCGAAAGTTTTTGAGCCATGATGTCTCCGACGTGGGGCTTGTTCTTCGCGTTTGGTTGGGGTGCAACGTGGAAATACCGTGCGCTAGAGTGGCAGCTCGGCGCGAATCCGCTCTTCCCAAGGCAACTCCGCGTCTGCTTGTACCGTTAAGCGTTGCATTTTGGTCAGATGTCTACGGGCAATCACGGCAAACTCGCCCATCCGGCGTCTGCTGGTAATCACATGCTTCGCTCCGGCCTGCAACAGTTTCCACTTCGCAAACGGCAGGTTGTCTGGAGTGACCAAAACAACCGCCAAAGCAAGTGGCGTGCGCTGCTTTATCTCGACGAGCAGTTCAACGACACCGACAGCATCACGTGGTGTGAACTCCAGGCCCAAAACGCTGGCATGGGCCGCTAGCAACTCTTGGCGACACTCTGCCAGACTGCGCGTCTCAATCACGTCCCGCCACGGAGCTTCATCGCCCAATTCAGCATCGCATATGCGCAAGGCACGGCGCCAGATGTCGCCGCGTTCAAAGAGGATGACGTGAGCCGAAAACATAAGAAACTGCCGCAGAATCGAAGCTTTTGGCCCATCGTAGGAAGGACACGAAGCTTTGGCAAGCGGCGCAAACTCGTCCGCATCTAATAGATCATCGGAACACCACTGCCGCTCAATCTGAGCCAATTGAAGGAAACAATCTCGTGTTGCCTGCAAATCACACCTTATGGGTGCCGCGGAGGCAAATCTCCGCAAAGCCCGACGCCGGTTGAACACCAGCTACTGCCTACCACTCGACAAGGCAAACCGGAGGCAATGACAGCTTACTGACTCTCGCGTCGCCCCCGGAGGACTAGGCAATTAAGGGAGACTTTCCGGCCAATTCGCAACTTTTACTCAGAGCCGTTCGCCCGGCCGACCGAAAAAGAAGGAGACAGACGTTGGCAATCACCGGGCATCTCAAGTGCGGAGCGAAACCTCCGCGATAACACAGATCCAGCCCACAAGAGTTGCCACCATGGGGTCGCCCAGGCGGCTGTCGCAGTCAAGACAAGAACCGCTGTGGCGTGTTGTGCGCCGCGTGGGAATTCCTCTCCAACGAGGTTACCGCATGCGTCGGGTTCGTCGGATCGGGAACAACGTGCCAGCAGCCAATGGCCAGGAAATCGCAGGATCTCCTTGCAGTCGTCGCACTCTCTTGGCCGGTTTGGCAGGCTCACTGTCCATGCTGGCGCTGCAACCGTCTCGTTTAATAGCTGCACCCCCCGTCAGTCGAGATCCGGGAGGGAGCAGCAGCGCTCGCGACCGCGCAGCGGCCATTCGCGCAATCCCGATGAACGCATTGGACAGGGCAGCCCGACAGAAAGTGAATGCGGTGCTGGCAAGCATCACCATCTTTCGGCGATTGCCGGTGCAGATGTTCCAATGCGATCCGGAACTGTACCTGTTTATGATCGAGCACCCCGATGTCACCACCAACATCTGGGAAGTGCTAGGCGTCAGCGATGTCGCCATTCGCAAAACAGGCCAGCGAACCTTTAGCGCCAATGATGGTGCCGGCACAAAGAGCGACATCGAATTTTTGCATGTTGCTCCCGACACCCACCTACTCTATGCCGTCGGTTCCTATGACGGCTCTCTATTCACACGGCCCGTTCGTGGCGGCGCGCTCCTGCTGCTCAAATCCGGAACGATCAAAGACAAAGGGGGGCGCAGCTATCTGACCTGCCGTTTGGATGTGTTCTGCCGGGTCGATCACCTTGGCGTCGAGCTCACCGCGAAGACGTTCCAGGGCTTGGTCGGGAAATCGGCCGATCATAACTTCGTTGAGTCCATTTCGTTCCTGGATCAACTCTCTCAGGCGGCCGCAGCACGATCGAAGCGTGTGTTAGAGATTGCGGACCAACTGGACAAAGTGACTTCCGAGGATAAACAGGCGTTTTCGCGGATCGTCAATCGCATCGGTGAATCCTCACCCGCGGAACCGCTTCCGCTCCAGCGCATGGACGCGTTGGATGGCAAGGCGACTGGATTATTCCGCCGCTAGCAGGCAGTGCCCTTGACGTTGGCCTCACACTCAAGCCATACGCCTGGCATGATCGCATCACCAGTTTGGTGTTTATCGCGTCTTTGGTGGCGCAAGCCCGCAATGCTAGCGATGCCAAAGCGATCTAGGTTGATCTGGTCGCTCCGGCTAGAATCCCGCCCTTCGCACATGCGCTAGAGGGTTGATCTCTAACATGCCGCGACTGACCCGTCACTCAGCGCTTCCCGCCAATAGCGCTCGCGAGTGGAACGGACTGCCTCCGAACATCGACCGCCTGGACCCAAACCACGGGTGAGAGACCGATGCAAGCCGTAAAACAAACGCCAGCCAGTTTGATGATTGCGCTCTTGAGTGGGTTGGCTCTGCTTAGTGAAGTTGAGACCTCCTGTCTTGCTCAAGTCCCCCCGGCCAATGGATCTCACCAGAACACGGGGCAACCACCGCAAGCCGGTCAAGCGCAGGGTGGCCAGGTTCAAGGTGGTGCACAAAACCAGCAACGGCCTCCCCAGGTCAAAGCGCCGTTCACGCTGACGCGTGAAGAATTCGATCACTTATGGGCCGTGCTGGACGCGTGGGAAAAACGCAGCGCACAGATCAAGACTGCTAAGGCCAACTTCACGCTGTGGAAAGATGATCCACACTTCAAAAAACAAACGACGCAACGCGGTAAAGTCAGCTACAAGGAGCCCGACCACGGCCTGTACAAAGTGCTGGGCGAAGATGGCGACTGGGTCGACCACTGGGTGTGCGATGGCAAAGCGATTTACGATTACAACTACACCAAGAAGAAGATCTCACAATTCAATCTGCCGCCTGGATTGCAGGGCCAGAACATCGCCAACAGCCCGTTGCCATTCTTGTTTGCCGCCAAGAAGGACGACCTTGTGCAGCGGTATTGGATGCGACTCATTCCCGCACCGCCTGAACGAGCCAACGACGAAATTTGGATTGAAGCCTATCCCCGCACGCAGAGCGAGCGGGCTGACTTTGTGCGAGCAACGATCATCCTCACCCGTAAGGAACTGCTTCCTTTTGCGATCGAATTGTACTCTGCGAACAATGGGCGAACGGTGCATCAATTCGATTGGAAGATCAACAGTGGCAGCGCGCTCGATATTTTTCGGCGAAACGAGTTTGAAGCCAGCGTTCCCCGCGGTTGGACCAAAGTGGTTGATCCAGGCATGCGGGATACCAGTGGTGTCAGTTCGGCTGGCAACGGCACGGTGAATCGCCAGCACTGATCACCTGATAAGTGCTTAACTTGCATACGGGACGGAACCTAGTAGCGCCAGAAGTCACCAAACCTGTTCTTCATGCCTGGCAGGACGCCATGAAGCGTGAAGCTCTCATCATTCTGTTGCTATCCGTCATCTGCGGCGGCGTGCAATGCTATATGATCTGGAGAGCGGTGACTCCTGCTCAAGACGCTGTGCGATTCGTGGCGATTGCCCAACGCATGGAACAGGATGGCATCGTCAGCACGCTGCGCGATGAGACCGAACATCCGCTGTATCCACTGGCCATCCGTGCGACATATCCCGTGATCACATCCGTGTGTGGCGAGCGCGTCGACAACTGGGCGCTGGCGGCGCAGGTTGCCGCGGCTCTTCCACTTGTGTTGTGTCTCATTCCGACCTACCTCCTGCTACGCACAGTGCTTGACTCCGGTGGGGGAGCATTCGGGACAGTACTCTTCGCTCTTTCGCCTGAGTTCATCGCGTTTGGGGGAGGCGCGCTGGCCGATGGTTGGATGATCTTGTTCACAAGCACATTCCTGTGTTGCATCGCGCGCATTCTCTTACTGACAAAATCCAATTCCGCGCGGAATTCAACGTTGCGATGCGCCGGGCTGGCCACAATCAGCGGCTTGGCGTTGGGGTTGGGTGCAGTAGCGCATCAATTGACCTTGGTCGCCGGCGCGGCAGCGTTGTGTGTGGCAAGCGTCCTTATTATTTGCGTAGCGCCCACGGTGCATGCTGCTCTGCGGCGGCTGGTCATCTGCGGCATCACGTCTGGTCTTGGCCTGTGCGGAGTTTTGGCTGGCTGGCTTCTAGCCGCAGATGCTGTGACTCCCACGGCGGCCGTTGCCACGCTGTTGGGCCGAGAAACCGCAGAAACCGCAGCCGTTGCTGAACTGCTCAGCCACAGTGATATGACTGACGATGCAACGCGTGGCGGTAGCTCGGAAGGTGGTGCGCGGCTGCGTCGTCGCCGGAAGTCACGGTTTACGCTTGCCAGCGGTGAACCGATGGTCTTTGACAAAAAAGATCCAAACCTCAGCCTGCGACGGCAAGGTTGGTTGGCAATCACCGCCAAGTTCCTCGGTGAGATGCAACAGGCTCATGGTCTTGCGCTGGGACTCCTTGCCATTACCGGCGCAGCCCTCTGGCTCCGCAATCGCAGTGTTCCAGGTGACGGACACTCAAGAAAGGAGCGCTACCTGCTGCCGGTGCTCTTTGGCGGTTTCTTCCTGATGTACTCTCTTACTGTGTTGATCGCTGCATCACGATTTGGCTACGTCTCCGCACGGCATCTGTTACCCGCAGTTTTGGTGGCAGTTCCGCTGGCTGTCGAGGCGATTCAGCGAGTTATGGCACAACTGCGGCGATGGACCAGCCTTACCGCGGAAGGTTCAGCCTCTAGACATTTGGCAACCGCCAGTATGACGGCTGTCGGCTGTTGCTTGCTGTTGATGCCGCTCTTTTCTCCGTTGCACGCCAGCCGTTCTCCACACCGTCAAGCAGCCTGTTGGATGGCCGAGACGGGACGACCTCCCGGTAACGTGCTGGACACCCGCGGCTGGACGCAGTTCTATTCCGGCCGAAAGACACACCTCTTGAGCGCGGGCCGCAAGGCACTTAAGGACCCCAAACTGCGATACATCGTGTTGGAACGGCGAGAGCTGGGATTCGACACACGTCGGGCAGCTACACTCCGAGAGATTGTCGGCATTGCTGCCAACCCCGTGGCGACGTTTCCCTCGCCGGACGGTAATGCAGAGAAGGCTGTTTTGATCTTTCAATGGAATGTAAGAGAGTTCGCGACGCGAGCATCACAGCTGGCGAAGCGCTAGCATAGCGCAATCACCTAGTCTAGCAGCCGTGCGTGTTTGTTGGGAGCCGAACACATGAGAGGCCAAACATGAGAGACAATGTCCGAGCGTTCGTGCAGGCAGCCGCGGAAGCCTTCGGCATGGCTGAAGTCGAAGGCAGACCGAGAGGGTTCATTGACGACGGCCCGATCTATGAATTCGGATCATACCTGGTTGACGATCAGCAAGAGTTAGCCGATTTGAGGCCGATCTTCTCCGGGCGCGAGTACATCGGCTGCGACATGCGCTCCGGGCCGGGCGTTGACCGCGTGGAAGATTTGGCCAGCCTCAGCTTGCCGGACCACTGCGCGCGGGGGATTGTTTGCGTAGACACGCTGGAGCACGTCTTCGACGTCATGCAGGCGATGAGGCAAATGTGGCGCGTACTCGCTCCGGGTGGAATCATGCTGGTTTCTGTGCCGATGGACTTTCGCATTCACGCCTACCCAGATGATTATTGGCGATTGACGCCAAGTTGCTTGGCGCGGTTGTTTGCTCCAGCGGCCGCCAGCGTGATTGGATCCCAAGGCGTGGAGTCACACCCGCACACAGCGTTCGCCATCGCGGCCAAAGGGCCGGTGGAAATCGACTTTGCCGCCGGCGCGCGGGAGTTTGTCGACAGCTTCAACGCCTGGCTAGAGCATGACCGCGCCGATGCCCCTTTCCGGACTCGCTTCAAACGGCGGATTTCTTTCTTTCGCGGCAAAGGGGAACGCCGCCGCCAGCGAGATTCCCACACGGCACGTTTTGCCGTCAGTTTGCCCGTCCAAGAACCGTTCCCTCAGCCAATGGGAATGAGCAGCGGGTTGGGGGGAAGGTTGGACGTTTGGGAATAATCCTCGGCCAGGCTTACTTTACATTTCGCAAGAGCCACTGCACGGCTTGGCCACTGCGCTCATTTTGTCGTTGATGATCGTCAGCTTTGGTCAAAGCTGCTGGCGCGCTCGAAAGCCGGTAGGCAGAAATAGCGACCGTAGGAGATCGCAGCCTCTCATCGATCACCCAGAGTCGGTGCGGCGCGTTGAGTGCCATCAACCCGGAAACATCACCGTATTTGACCGCACCAGGCAAGAAGTCCGCATGGTTGAGTGTGTTGATGTTGGCAAACTGAAAGCCATGTAAATCGACAGCGGCCAATTTGACGTGCTTGCCAGCGATTGCCCTGGCGGCCAACACGATAGCGCCAGCTCCCTCGATGCCGGCCAGATGAACGGCCTTGGGTGCGCGCTCATGGTGGACAAGGTATGAAACGGCGGCAAGCACATCTTGTGTCCGCTGAGCAAAGAGCGGGTGGTTGTAGCCATACGTATAGCCGGCATAGACGCGGTTGGCGTTGTCGCCGCGTGCGTTCACACGATTGACGACCGGTTGCGGCGTCTTGTCGGTGATGAACTCGCCTTGCATGAACAAGTCCATGCTGAAAATCCCAACGCCGGCATCGAGCATGTCTTGAACTTCCACGCGAAGTACACCGGGAGCTGAGTAGAGGGATTCGCGTCCTTGCCCGCTGACCCAAATGACAACCTGTTCGTTCCAGTTCATCGGCATGAGAAGTTCCACCGGATTGGCTCCTCCGGTGACGGTGTTCTTCAAGAAGCCTAACACTCGGTGATGCCCCTCTTCCGCTTGGATTTCCGTGGGGTCGAGCGAAACATCTTCCGCGAGAGGAATCTCGGCTGCGCCCAGCAGAACTTGCCATCCACGTCCAATTGTTTCTTGGTAATCGGCGAGTTGTTTCAGATTGCCGGGCGTCATGCCGCGGAGTTGTTTGTCTGCCGCTGTGGTCATGCCTGCCAGCAATGATCTTTCGAAATCTTCACCCTCAGGCGGAGCGGGATGGTCTTCATCCCAAACGGTGAGTTGTTGTTTGGTGAGAAACTCGTGGTCACGTTCTTTCATTTGACTTTCTGCCAACCCCAGTTGCAGATGCTGATTGAACCACCTGTACATAGCCGCGCGACTTACGGCGTTGTAGTTGTGGCCAAAATGCAAGTGTTCGGAGAGCATGACGTTGTCTTCTGCGTTTAGGAGCGCGAAGTGCCGACGCAGTTCTGGCATGCCCTTGCTGGAAAACTCCTTGGTCCAATCATCCGCGGAGGTCAGCCCAAGTGGCTTGGGGGCAAACAACGCCGCGAACTCGACATTACCGGTTCCAATCCTCAAGTAGCAGGCATTCTCGCAAGTGCAGCCGCCCTGCATGGCGGTGGAAACCATCACTGCCGGCATAGAGACAGTGATGCGTGGATCAATGGCGGAAAGAATCATGCTCTGCGTACCGCCGCCTGAAGCGCCGGTGACGCCAATTCGCGAGACATCCACATCGGGAAGACTACTAACAAAATCGACCGCGCGAACGGAGTTCCAAGTCTGCAACCCCATCATGTTCTGCAGCCGCAGTTCCGCCTGAGGGCTGAAGAGCCCCCAGTTTTCCGTGTCGATCATGTGTTCACGGACGCCGGGGCGATGAGCTATCTGTCGGCTGTCCGAGTGGCCAATCATATCGTACTGAAACACCACGCAGCCCATTCGGGCCAACTGCACGCAGCGAGCTTGGATATGATTGCGCGCGTTGTTCATGATGAATTCCGCGCCGTCTTCGATTTCACTCTTGGCGTTTGCTTCGCCCTTGTCCAAAAATCGAGCATCCGTCCAATGCCCATGCGGACAAAGCACAGCCGGGTGTTGCGGCTCGCCGTTCTTGGGGCGATAAAGCGAACCGGTGACAAAGAATCCGGGCCAACTTTCAAAGTGAACTTTCTCGACCGTGAAATCGCCGCCATCGATCTTGCCGTAGATCTGCTCATTTAGCGGTGTCTTCTCCGGCTTTGGCCACAATCCTTGCGAAACGAGAATTCGCGTCCGGACATCGTCCGCACGCTGCGGCCAATCTGCGACATCCTCAACCGGCGAGAAAGGAAAATACCCGTTGAGGTCGCGCAATGGTGCCAAGCGGTCGTCGGGTGGCAGTTCGCCTTCCGATGTGATCCGCGTTTGCGCAAAAGAAATTCCCGCAAATCCCAGCCATGCCAGGCTTGTCATCCCAGCCATCAAAAGACTACCGAGGAACGACCTAAGGGCGAGTGTACAACGACGGTTGTAGTGCGCCCTGCTACGGACATACCGGGGCTTGAGCTGGATCATCGTGTATTCCGCGCGGAAGGAGGGTGACGGAGCGATGGAGCTGATCCACCGTCACTGCAACAATTGGGGAGCATTCTGGCAGGACCATCAGCTTACTCGCGCCAATGCTACGGAACAAACAGCGTCGCGGCGGCAGCTAGTCAGATGAACTGCTGGAAAACCTCTCAGTCTCGTGAGAATGCTATAATCCGAGAAGCGGCCAGTGATTCCCGGAACAGAAAAAGCGAGCCATCTTCATGCCAGATTTCACTTTGTGCCAAATCGGATTTCGTGCGATCCTTCAAAGTTACACGCGACGATTCCAACTGATCTTAGGAATATGCGCGTGCGGTGTTCTCTTGACTGGTGCTCAGTCGGCCGCGGCGCAGCAAGGCCGTGTCGAAATGCAGATAGGCACCGAACCAGGATTCAGCCAGATCGCTGTTCGCGATTGGTACGAATTGCTGACAAGCCTGAAGGTTGCCAATTTGCGGATTGCCGGCGCCAAACCCACAGACAAGATCCAGATCGTCACAACCGGGACCGAGCGCTCTCCGGTCTATCGCGTTAACGCTCGATTGACGGCCAC
Organism: Pirellulales bacterium; assembly: GCA_028066245.1. GTDB lineage: Bacteria > Planctomycetota > Planctomycetia > Pirellulales > S012-138 > CALJLD01. The sequence continues at coordinate 149,115 of JALCBR010000003.1, forward strand.
GGGACAATTGATCGTCCCAGGAGGGCGTTTTACCATCCGCAGTCGCGAGTCACTGGCTAAATGGATCGGAGAACTGGCCAAGTATGGGCCGGATGGGCCAAAAGTGGATACCACCGGAGAAACTTTCGGCCTAAACGACACCCAGTTGCGAGCAATCCAGAGAGACTTGGCGAGGAGCGTGAACTTCTCCACGGTCGGGCTGGAGCGACTGGAGATCGTCACCAAACTTGGCGAACGGTTGAAATACGAAATCAGTTTGAGCAACTCCAGCCGAGCGTCACTGCAATCAGCCGGGACGGCAACGTTTGAGCTCAAGGGCGTGGCCTGCGGAACGGCGTTGGCTTATCTCATTCGCGCCGCGGGGCTGGGGATGGCGCCGCGAGAAAGCTTGGCTGGATTCGAGTATCACGTTGCGCCGGCGGACGCACTCACACAGCACTGGCCCATTGGATTGAAAAGTAAGAAACGAGTCAGGCAATTGCTCCCCAAGTCCGGCGAGTTTGTCGATTTTCAAATCAATCCCCAAACTCCGCTGGCAACCGCGCTTCCCCCGATGGCTGAGTTCCTGGAAACGACGTTCCTGTTTGATGAAAACTTAATGGTGGCCGCCGAGATTGATCCCAGTCGTACGCTCGTCGAGATGGCACCCACCAAGACATCTCTCACCATTGCGGCAGATCGCATCATTGCCAAAGCCAGACTGCGGAGCGAACTCCGCGTGGATGAAGCCGGCCGCGCGTTCTATTGGATTACACCGCAGATCATCCCGCGTGACCGGTAGAAACAAACGCAGTTGATGGAAGTTGCTGTAAGCCTGACGCACGGTCAAGCGTGTTGATTATCGCTACCATGAATCATTCTTCTGACGAGTCCGTAAGCGAAAGAAACCTGGAAATCAATCCGTACGCTGCGCCGCAGTCAGATTTGATTTCACCAACATCACCTCATATCGCCCGGGAACTGTTCCAAGGCATTCGCTTCCGCCGTTCCACTTTGCGGATGCTGGGACTGGTGCGAATTACGCTAGGTTTGTTCTATCTGGCCGGAAGCGTGACCGCGGTTGCTGTGATGTTGACGCAGCAGATTACCTTGAATACCGCAGCCGCGTTTGGAATCGGAGCCGGATTGGTGTTCGGGATTTGGAACTTCGTCATCGGCTGGGGTTTGGGGAAGTGCCGAAACTGGGGTAGAAACACGGCCGTTATCG